>NZ_JBAKHO010000058.1:0-31934 GCF_036902735.1 Micromonospora lacuserhaii
CTCGGCCGCCGGGGCGCGGGCGCTGCGGGCGGTCGGCGGGCTGCTGGCGCTCGGCGGCGCGGCCGCCGTCGTCCTCGCCGTCGGCCGCGAGCTGGACGCCGGGGCGGAGGGGCTCGGCGGCGTCCTCGCCGGACTGCTCGCCGGGCAGATCTGGCCGCTGGTCACCGGGCTCGGCGCGATCACGGCCGGCCTCTACGCGCTCGCCCGCCGGCCCGCCGCGGACTTCGCGCTGGCGCTGGCCGGGGCCTGCCTGGCGCTCTTCGCCGGCGTCACCAACGCCGCCGTGCTCGCCCGGGCGGTCGCCCCGCTCCCCTGGCCCGGCACCGCCGCCCGGGTGCTGGTCACCCTGGTGATCGCCACCGGCGCCGGTGCCGTGGCCGCCGGCGTCCTCCGCCTGCACGCCGCGTCCCGGCTGGCTCCTGACCCCGCCGCCGCCCCCGAGCCCGCCACCCCCACGACCTGACCCCCGTCAGGGGCGGCGAGCGGCGCGGGGGTCGAAGCCGTACGGCAGTTCCAGGCGGTGGCGGGCCAGCAGATCCACGTCGGTGAGGATGTCGTGGGTGGGGGCGTCGGCGACGATCCGGCCGGCGTCGAGGATGACCGACCGCTCGCACAGCTCCGCCGCGTACGGCAGGTCGTGGGTGACCATCAGCAGGGTCACCGGCAGGGCCCGCAGGATCTCCGCCAGCTCCCGCCGGGCGGCCGGGTCGAGGTTGGACGACGGCTCGTCGAGCACCAAAATCTCCGGGCGCATGGCGAGCACGGTGGCCACCGCCACCCGGCGGCGCTGCCCGAAGGAGAGGTGGTGCGGCGCCCGGTCCCGATGCGCGCTCATCCCGACGGCGGCGAGGGCCTCGTCCACCCGCTGCGCCAGCTCCGCGCCGCGCAACCCCAGGTTGGCCGGGCCGAACGCCACGTCCTCCGCCACGGTGGGCAGGAAGAGCTGGTCGTCCGGATCCTGGAAGACGATGCCGACCCGGCGACGGATCTCGGCCAGGTCGCCCCGGTCCTTCGTCACCGCCATGCCGCCCACGCTGACCGACCCCTCGGTCGGGGTGAGGATGCCGTTGAGGTGCAGCACCAGCGTGGTCTTGCCGGCACCGTTCGGCCCGAGCAGCGCCACCCGCTCGCCGCGCGGCACGGTCAGGTCCACCCCGTGCAGGGCCATGTGACCGTCCGGGTACGCGTACCGGACGCCACGGGCGTCGAGGGAGGCGGTGGTCTGCACATCCCCGATGATGTCAGCCCGCCCGATCATGACAGCACGGCGGCGGTCGCGGCGATGCCGACCGCGACCAGCGGCACGCTCGCGCCGGCCAGCCACTGCCCGGTGGTGGCCGCCCCCGCGCCCTGCCAGACCGCCGGCATCCGACCAGTGTAGCCGCGCGACACCATCGCCAGGTAGACCCGCTCGCCGCGCTCGAAGGCGCGCAGGAAGAGCGCGCCCACCCCGGCGGCGAACCCGCGTAGCTGCCAGAGGAAACGCGGGTCATCGCCCCGGGAGACCCGGGCCACCCGCATCCGGCGGGCCTCACCGACCAACACGTCCAGGTAGCGCAGCATGAACGTGGCGATCTGGGTGAGGATCTGCGGGCAGCGCAGCCGGTCCAGCCCGAGGATGAGGTCCCGGGTGGTGGTGGTCGCGGCCAGCAGCAGCGAGGCGAGGACGCCCAGGGTGCCCTTGGCGACGATGTTCCACGCGCCGTGCAGGCCGTCCACCGAGAGGCTGAGCCCCGCCACCTCGGTCCGCTCCCCCGCGCCGAGGAAGGGCAGCGCGACGGCGAAGAGCACGAACGGCAGCTCGATCGTCGCGCGCGTGAGCAGCCAGCGGGGGCCGACCCGGGCCAGCGCGGCCACCGCGGCGACCAGCAGGGCGTACCCGCCGAAGGCCCAGAACGCCTCGCGCGGGGTGGCCACCACGGCGACGGTGAATAGCACCATCGCCGCGATCTTCACCTCGGGGGCCAGCCGGTGCACCGGCGAGGTCGACTCCCGGTAGAGGACGTGCGCGTGTCCCGCGCCCATGCCGCGTACCCCCGCTCAGCCGGCGGTGCCGGTCGGCTGCCGGCCCTCGTCGGCGGCTTGCCCCTCGTCGGCGGCTTGGACGCCGGCCTCGGGGCGGTCGTCGGCGGGGCGGTCGTCGGCGGGGCGGTCACCGGCCGCGGGGGTCGCCGGGCCGCGGCGGCGGAGCAGCCAGAAGGCGCCGCCGCCGATGGCGAAGGTCAGCAGGACGCCGAGCACTCCGGAGAGGCCGGTGGAGAGGAACCGGTTGTCGACGCCGCGGATGCCGTAGCCGGCCAGCGGCCCGTCGGCCAGCTCGTGGTCCCGGGACTGCTGGGCCGGGCAGGAACCGCCGGTGATCTCTCCGTCGGCATTCACCGTGCAGCCCTTGAGCAGGGAGGAATCCAGCCCGTCCGGGTGCGACGAGGCGTAGTTGCTCACCACGCCGGCGACCAGCAGGGCGACCAGCAGGCCGACCGCGACGAACCCCCGGGTACGCGTCCTCACCGGACACCCTCCAGGGTCGGGACGGGGGCCGGCCGGGCCGGCCGCAGGTTACGCAGGGCGTAGACCAGGTCGGGGCGGACCTTGGCCACGCTGACCACCGTGGTCGCGGTGATCAGGCCCTCCCCGATGCCGATGAGCAGGTGGACACCGGCGACCGTGCCGGCCAGGCCGGTGAGGTTGCCGCCCAGGTCGGTGGTGCCACCCAGCCAGTACTGGAACACGAAGCCCTGGCTGGCGACCAGCACGCTGACCAGCGCGGAGACGAACGCGGTGACGCCGAGCCCGGCGGGGGTGCGCGGCAGCACCCGGAGCAGACCCGCGATCAACAGGTACGCCGCCGCGGTGCCGAGCAGCGCCATGTTGGTCACGTTCAGGCCGAGCATCGCCACCCCGCCGTCGCCGAAGACCAGGGCCTGCACGATCAGCACCACCGCCACGCAGAGCGCGCCCACCCAGGGCCCGACCAACAGCGCGGCGAGCGCGCCGCCGAGCAGGTGGCCGCTGACCCCGGCGGTGAAGATCGGAAAGTTGATCATCTGCACGGCGAAGATGAAGGCGGCGACCAGCCCCGCCATCGGCGCGAGCCGATCGTCGAGGTCGCGCCGGCCGCGCAGCACGCAGACCGCCAGCGCGGCGAGCGCGACGGCCGCGAAGATTCCCGCCACGGGACCGTTGATGATCCCGTTCGAGATGTGCATCGCCAGGGTGTCCACCGGCTCAGCTTATTTCCACGACCTCCTTGTTGCCAAGAAGTGGCAACAAGCCATGGTGTTGATCACCGCCGGTCCCGGCGCGCGTCATCCGGACCGTCACCCGCCGGCGGTATGGTCACCGCCATGACCGCGCCCGACCGCCTCACCCCCGGCGACCCCGCCCCCGACTTCACGCTCCCGACCGACACCGGCGACACGCTCTCCCTGGCCGACCTGCGCGGCCGCCGGGTCATCCTGTACGCCTACCCGGCCGCGATGACCCCCGGCTGCACCAAGCAGGCCTGCGACTTCCGCGACTCCCTCGCCTCGCTCCAGTCCGCCGGCTACGAGGTCGTCGGCATCTCCCCGGACAAGCCCGCGAAGCTGGCCAAGTTCCGCGAACGCGACGCGATCACCTTCCCGCTGGTCGCCGACACCGACAAGGCGGTGCTCACCGCGTACGGGGCGTACGGCGAGAAGCAGATGTACGGCAAGACCGTGACCGGGGTGATCCGCTCGACGTTCGTCATCGACCCGGACGGAAAGGTCGAGCACGCGTTCTACAACGTCAAGGCGACCGGGCACGTCGCCAAGCTGCGCCGGGACCTCGGCCTGGACTGACGCACTCCGCCGCGAAGGGCCGCTCGCCGTCGCGCCGGTGCGGGTGTGCGCCGGTCCGAACGTCGCACGCCGTCACCTGGCAAGCCTTTGCGGGCTGATCGGGAATGCCGTGCGCCCCACCGGGGTCCGCGCTCACGGTCAGGTTCTGCCTACACGTCGGGTACCGGCCTCAACATCACCGCGGCCGAACGCTCTAGACTCTCTGACGCCGGCGGGAGTGGCGTAACGGCAGCCGCGGTAGGTTTAGGTCCTATTGTCCGAAAGGACGTGGGGGTTCGAATCCCCCCTCCCGCACCCAGCACCCATGTCAGGCGCATCACGATCAGGCGCCTGCGCCGGTGGCGTCGGGCGAGGATGGCCGGCGTGAGTCTGCGCTTCGTCCTCGACCCCGACCTGACCCCCGAGCTGCGCAATCAGATCGTCGCCCTCTGGGTCGACGTCACCAACGCCGGCGGGGCCGTCGGCTTCGTCGCCCCGGTCACCGCCGACGACGTCCGGCGCACCGCGGACCCGACCTTCGCCGGGATCGCCGAGGGCCCGGACCGGCTCCTGCTCGGGTACGCGGGCGAGCGGCTCGTCGCCGCGCTGATCTTCTGCGACAACCGGTTCAACCTGAAGGCGCACTGGTGCGCACTGAAGCGGGTGATGGTCCGCCCGGACACCCAGGGCCACGGGTACGGCATGGCGCTGATGCGCGAGGCCGAGCGCCTCGGCCAGGAGTTGGGCCGGGAGGCGCTGCACGTGACCGTCCGGGACGGGCTGGGGCTGGACCGGTTCTACCGGCGGCTGGGCTACCGGGAGATCGGGCGGCTGCCCGGCGCACTGCGGGTCGCCCCCGGCGACGACCGCGACGAGATTCTCATGTGGCTCGACCTGGCGGCGGACGTCACTCGCCGACCGTGAGCTGGTCGCCGAGGGCGACGCGGCCCGTCCCCACCGGAACGAGGTGAAGTCCGAAGAGGAGGTCCTGCCGGACGTTGCGGTGCCGCGCCAGGGTGCGCAGCGGCTCCTTCCCGCGTACCCCGGTCTCTTGGTCGGTGGTGGTGACCACGCAGCGGTCACACGGCCCGGCGGCGCGGAAGCGGACCCCGCCGATGCGCAGCGGCCGCCCGGCCCAGTCGTCCTCGGCCCAGGCGGGCGCACCGTCGACCACCAGGTTGGGGCGGAACCGGGCCATCGGCACCGCCTCCTCGCCGGCGTCGGCGAGCCACCCGTTGAGCGCCTCCAGGGAGGCGGCGCTGGTCAGCAGCAGGGGGTAGGCGTCGGCGAAACTGACCTGTTCGCCGGTGTCGTGCTCGCGTTCGCCGGCCGCGATGTGGCGGGTCGGCCGGGCGAGCCAGACCAGCCGGACCGGCCGGTCCAGGAACGCGCCGACCCAGGCGTCGGCGCGGGGCCCGGCGGGGAGCGCGGGGACCGGCAACTTCCGGCTCCGGAAGGTCCGCACCGGGACGGAATCGCCCCCGGCCGGCTCTGGCACGTCGAGGTCCGGGTGGCCGTCGGCGCGCAGGGTCAGGCCGCCGTCGCGGGCCACCGCCCGGAGCCCGACCAGGCCGACGGCCTCGCGCTGGGTGACGCCGACGCCGTCGGCGTCGACGATCATCCAGCGCCGGTCGCCGGCCAGGCCCCAGGGCAGCACCTCCGCGCCGTCGTGGTCGAGCCGGTGACAACCCTTGACCGGGTACGTGTGGATCGCGCTCAGCTGCACGCGCCTACCATGCCACGCCGATGCCGTCCCCTGGGTACCAGTGGTTGACCGGGGTCTCCCGGTAGGCGAGGAACCTCCGGCCGGTGCGTTCGGCATGTTCGGCGAGGACGTTGGTGGTGGTGACGTTGTCGGTGAGCAGGATCGCGCCGGGGGCCAGCTTGTCCTCGACGGCGGCGAATTCGCGCCGCTCGTGGGCGACGCTGTGGTCGCTGTCGTGCAGGAAGAGGTCTACCGGCCGATCCAGCGCGGCGATGGAGGCGATCGAGTCACCGATCACCAGGTCGACCACCTCTGACCAGGGCGGGACCTTGGCCAGGTAACCGGCTTCGGGGTTGATGTCCACCGAGGTGACTCGGCCGGGATGCCCCTCGGCGGCGTTGCGCAGCAGCGCGGCAGCGAGGACGACGCTCCCGAGTCCCTTGTCGACGCCGGTCTCGACGACGTGCTTCGGCCGGGAGGCGCGGACGATCGCGTACCAGCCGATGCGGCGGGCGTAGCGGATCTGCTTGTCGGCGAGGCCACGGCGGGCAGAGCCAGCGACCGCCTGCTGGAGGTGCTGCCGCAGGTTGTCGTCGGACTCGATCTCGTCGAGGTACGCGCGGACCTGCTTGACAGGCACGTCGCAGACGACGCTGACGAACCAGGCGAGGTGGTTACGGCTGAGCGCAGTCAGGTCGTAGGTGTAGTTGTGGTACTCGCGGGACTGGACCAGCCAGCGGGCCGAGGCGCCCAGCACCTTCGCGTCGTGTCGGGCGACCGTGCGGAGTCGCTTGGGAAAGGCGGCGACCGGGGCGAGGCGGGTGCGGGCGATGGCCCGCACAAGCTTGTTTCGATCCACGGGAGCGTTCTACCAGCCCGAGCGGCCCGGCGGTAGGAACATTCTCGATCCGTCCGGAACAGCGGGCGACGGTCGGGCCAGCAGATCGAACCTCCGGGCGGCGATGACCGAACGGTTGAGGGTACACGAGCTTCTCGACCGGTCAGTAGCATCGCCACCATGCCTGGTGTGGAGCATTACGTCGAGCCCGACACGGAGCTCGCAGGGATCGGCGCCGAGACCCCGGCCCCGGGTGGGAAGCGGCGGCGTCCTCGCCGCTGGCGTCGCACCGCCCTCGTCAGTCTGTTGGTGGTGGCGTTGCTGGGTGGCGGTGGAATAATCGCCGGCGGCATCTACCTGCGCTCCGTGGAGTCCGGCATCGAGCGGGTCGAGGCCTTCGCCGACGTCCCGGAGGCCGAGCGCCCGCAGGTGGTCCCGGCTGCCAGCGGCGCGATGAACATCCTCATCCTCGGCAGTGACTCACGGGACCCGGCGAACAGCTCCGGCTCGCGCACGGACACCATCATCCTGGCGCACCTGCCGAAGGACCGGTCCAGCGCGCAGCTCACCTCGATTCCCCGGGACACCTGGGTGAGCGTGCCGCGGTCGAAGGACGGCCGGCGTGGGGGCCGTGACGCGAAGATCAACGCCGCGTTCGCGTGGGGTGGCGTCCCGCTGATGGTGCAGGCGCTGGAGAAGTTCACCGGCGTACGGATCGACCACGTCGCGATGGTGGACTTCGCCGGTTTCAAGGAGATCGTGGACGCTCTCGGTGGCATCGACATCACCGTCGATGAGAGCTTCACCTCGACGCACTCCCTGAACGCGGACGGCCGGCGCACGTTCCAGGCCGGCCAGCAGACGATCAACGGGGCCGCCGCACTGGACTACGCCCGCGAACGGTACGCCTTCGCCGACGGTGACTTTGCACGCATCCGCCACCAGCAGCAGGTGATCAAGGCGATCCTGGACAAGGCGTCGTCGGGGGGCGTGCTGGCCAACCCGGGGAAGCTCAACTCGTTCATCAAGGCCACTGCGGACTCCGTCTCGGTGGACCGGTCGATGTCCATCTTCGACCTGGCGATGGAGCTGCGGCACCTGCGTAGTGGCAACCTGAACTTCTACACCTGCCCGACGAAGGGCACCGGCCGGATCGGCACCGAGAGCGTCGTGCTCGCCGACCAGGCGAAGGTTCGCCCCTTCTTCGACGCGGTCCGCCGCGACGCGGTCGACGAGATGACCCGAATCGCCGAGCCGTCCTGACCTACTGCAAAACACCCGTCCGGGCCTTCCAGCCTCGGCAGGGCTGGCCGTATTCTGCACGCGCCCCGGCAGCTTCAGCGTGTCGCCGCGGCATCACGGGGGAGAGGAAATGGAGATGTCGCACCAATGGGTACCGACGCAGCTTGTCGTCGGCGCGCCCGCGTCGGAGCACATGCCGTACGGCGTTGCGCCGGAGGCCGCCCCGCCTGCCGAGGGCCCGGATCCCGCCGCTACCGCAGGGTCGGACGACGAGGACGACTTAGGGCTGGACACCACCAGCGTTCTGCCGTACGCGAGTTCCCGCACCTCGAAGCAGACGCGGTCCCTGCGGGCCTGGATGGTGACCGCGCCGGTGGACGTGGCCGCCCTGCTGACCCCGCTGCTGCTCGACGACGCCCACTGGCGGGGGACACTGAGCATGGCTGGCCTGACGGTGGCGCTCTTCGGAGTCGGGGGCCTCTACCGGGCCCGGCGGCACCTGAGCATCCTCGACGAGTTGCCCGGCCTCAGCGGGCGGCTGCTCACGGCCGCGGCGGTCGTTGCGATCGCCGCCGCGATGCGCAACGAATCCGCCGCGCACGTCGGGAACTTCATGCGCGGCGTGCTGCTGTCCGCGATCCTGGTCCTGGTCGGCCGGGCGATAACCCGTGCTCTCGTCGTCATGGCGCGCCGTCGGCGGTGGGTGGAGCACAACGCAATCGTGATCGGCAGCGGGCCGATCGGCGTGGAACTGGCACGCCTGCTGCGCCGCTACCCGCAGTACGGTCTGCGGTTCGTCGGCTGCGTCGACAGCAAGCCGGACCCGAGCGGCCGACTGCCGATCCTGGGCAGCCTCAACGACCTCGAACAGCTGGTTCGTCTGCTGCACACCGACGTGCTGATCCTCGCCGACCCGTCCTGCGCGGAGTCGACCCTGATGGAGATCCTGCGGCAGCCCCGAAGCGCGAGCTGTGACCTGTGGGCCGTGCCGCGGCTGTGGGGTTCCCGCTCGTACGCCGGCAACCCGGACCACATCGGCGCGATCCCGATCGTCAAGATCGGCGACATCATCCTCTCCGGACCCCGATGGGCACTCAAGCGGGCGTTCGACCTGTTCTTCGCAACGGCCGCGCTCGTGGTCCTGAGCCCGGTCATGCTGCTCTGCGCCGTCGCCGTGTTCCTCGAGGGCGGCCGGGGCATCTTCTTCCACCAGGAGCGGATCGGCCGGGACGGCCGCCCCTTCAACGTCATCAAGTTCCGCTCGATGCGACCGGTCAACGAACTCGAGTCGCAGACCAACTGGTCGATCGCCCACGACCGCCGGGTCGGTCCGGTCGGCCGGGTGCTGCGCCGGACGTCGCTCGACGAGCTCCCCCAGCTGTGGAACATCGTGCGCGGTGAGATGAGTGTGGTGGGGCCACGCCCCGAGCGGCCGTACTTTGTGGAGAAGTTCTCGGCCGAGTACCCGAACTACGCGATGCGGCACCGTGTTCCGGTCGGCCTCACCGGGCTCGCCCAGGTCAGCGGCCTGCGCGGGGACACCCCGATCTCGGACCGGGCCCGCTTCGACAACTACTACATCGAGAACTGGTCCCCCTGGATGGACGTCAAGGTGCTGCTGCGCACCGTCGCCGAGGTGTTCCGGGCCGGCGGGCGCTGACCTGCGCCGACGCCCGGGGCCGGACACCGTCTGTCCGCCCGGTCGCCCCGACGTGGGATCATCGTCCGTCCACGTGTCACGGGGAGGGGATCCATGGCCCACCAGGGCAGCGCGCGGCCGTACGCCGCCGTCACGCGACGGACCGCCCTGCTGAGGGGCGGTGCCGTCGCCGCAGGGCTGGGCACCGCGGCGCTCGGCGGCGCGGCCGCCGCGGGCGGGCTCTCGTCCGGTGACGGTGCCGTGGTCGACGTCCGGGACCACGGCGCCACGGGTGACGGCACCACCGACGACACGGCTGCGCTCCAGGCGGCTCTGGACACGGTGGGCGCCCGGGGCGGGATCGTCTTCCTGCCCCCCGGCGTGTACGTGACACGCGGTTTGACCCTGCGCTCCCGCGTGCACCTGCGCGGCGCGGGTGGCGACTCGACGGTGCTGAAGCTGCGGGCGGGAAGCAATTCGGCGATCCTCGAGTCGGAGGGCTTCGACCGGCTGACCGGGACCCGGTCCGACGCCGGCATCAGCCTGTTCAGCGTGCGCGACATCACCCTGGACGGCAACAAGGCGCAGAACCCGGAGGGCGGCTACGGGCTGCGGATCTACGGGTACGGCTACGAGCTGACCGAGGTGATCGTCCACAACTGTCGCAACGACGGCATCGTCAGCGAGTGGGGACCGAGCGCCGCGCTGCCCGCGCCGTCACATCAGATGGAGGCCCGGCTGACCGCTGTGCGGACACACGGCAACGACGGCCACGGCGTCAACTTCCAGGGTCCGCACGACTCGATGCTTCTCAACTGCGTGACGTTCGAGAACGCGGGTGCGGGCTTCCGCATCGCCGGTGACGCGATGGGCACCCAGATGGTGAACTGCCACGGCTGGGGGATACGGCAGAACGTCTCGTTCGACCTGGCGGCCACGAGCGTCGGCTGCGTCAACTGCTACGCCGACCTCAACGGCGGCGTCGGCGTCCGGATCTCCCGCAACGACTGCCGGTGGATCGGCGGCTACATCCTCGGCTACAACCAGTCGCAACCGAACGCCGAGATCGGCGTGCAGTTCGCGCCGGGCACGCAGCCGGAGGAGCCGTCCGGCTGCCTCGTCGACAGCAAGATCGTCAACTGCGGCACCGCCGCCGTCGACTTCGGTGCCGACCGGGGCCGTTCGTCGGTCCGAGCCAGCCTGTCCCAGCCGGGCGCGCTGACGGAGGACGGCGGGCGGATCCCCGGCACCGGACGCGGCTGGATCGGCCGGCCGGCGCCCACCACCGAGGTGGAGATCACCCAGGGACTCGGGGATCCGGAGAAGAACCTCGTGGTTCGACCCGCGTTCGACCTGCGGGCGCAGGCGACGCCGGACCGCCCGCAGGACGGCAGCGTCCGCGTGTTCGCCCGCGAGGTCGGCGGCCGGACCCAGTTGTGCGCGCTCTTCCCGAACGGCAGCGTGCAGGTGCTGGCCGGCGAGCCGTGACGACGGCGGTCGTGGTCTCAGGCCGGCGCCGCCGTGACCGACGACGTCCGCGACTCGGGCGCCACCTCGGCGGCCTCCGACCCGGCCCCGTCGGCCGGGGTGGACCGCATCCGTACCAGGAACCACGCCGCGACCAGCGCCTCGCAGACCACGAGCTGGATCACCAGGTCGGACAACTCGGCGGCCCAGACCAGCGCCACTGCCACGCCGCCGAAGGCGATGACCCGGGACCCGATGGCGGAGACGAGATACCGCCGCGGCCGAGCCTGGATCATGTGCCGCACCGACATCCAGGTCGACACCGTGAGCAGCAGCTTGTACACGCAGTACCCGGCGACCACGGCGGTGCCGACCGCGGCGAGATCGGCGGCTAGCAGTCCGCGGACCCACTCACTTCCGACGACCACCGCGGTCACGGCCAGCCAGGCCACCAGCGTGAGGCCCCGGGTCGCGGTCACCCACCGGGCGCGCCGACCGGCCACGATGTCCTCACGGGTGCTCGCCGAGAGGACCACGTGGAACGGACCGAACGCCAGGTCGAACGCCCGCACCACCACCACCGCCGTCTGGCCGGCCACCGCACCCGCCACCGAGGGCAGCGCCACGGTGTAGGAGAGGTCGACCAGCGCCGCGACGCAGTACACCGCGCCGGCCGAGAGGCTGGCCCGCGCCCCGGGACGGACCCGGCCCCCGGAGCCGGTGCGCGGGCGCAGCACCACCCAGGTCAGCACCAGGAGCTGCGCCGGCAGCGCGGCGACGTCGACGCGTACCTCCGAGGCGACGAACGCCGCCCCACCCAGCAGCGTCCCGATGGCCGTCAGCTGGGGAAGGAGGTTGGCCCGCGCCGGTCCTCGGGTATTCGCACAGGCCCAGAACAACGCCTCCACGGGCAATTGCAGGAGCACCGGCGCGATCACGAACAGGCGGTCGTTGAGGCTGCTGTCCGGCAGCGCGACGGAGACCGACAGGAATGCCACCAGGCCCACCGGCAGCATGGTCAACGCGGCGACCCGCTTGGCCCAGCTCTCGACGTTCCACGCCAGCGGCACCACGCTCGCTGACAGCGGCCGACCGACCAGCGCCTCCATCAGGGTGTACGGGATGGCGAGCAGCGTGCCCTGGAGGGCGACCAGGGCCAGCCGGTCGCCGTCGGCCCAGGAGGCGAGCAGGAACAGCGAGATGCTGGACAGGCGGGTGAGCGCCTGTACGGACACCTGTGACCGCTGCAGTCGCGCCACCGTCGAGGTGAGGACGTGCACGGATCACCGCCTTCTGGGTTCGTCGGGGGCCGGGCACCGGGCGGTCCGGCGGAAGAATATCGGTTTCACCGTCGAGGGGCGGCGGGCTGGCCCGGCGCCTGCGCAGCTGCTCGGCACTTGACGGCCACGGCTCCGCATCCGGCGTTCAGTTCGGTTCCTCGGCCGGCGGCCAGTGCGATTCCTCGGCCCGACGCCGGCGCGGGTCCGGCGGGGGACGCCAACGCCGTTCGGCCGGAGGCCCGTACGCCTCGGCACCCGAGCGCCAAGCCGGCTGCTCCGCCGGATTCCGGTAAGGGTCGGCAGCCGGCGGCCGGTACGGCTCCTGCGACGAAGGCTCGTACGGCCGATTGGCGGCACGCCGGTGCGGCGGCTGGGCCGACGGATGGTGCGAATCGACACCCGGCGGCCACTGCGCCTGCTCCACCGCCTGCCCGTACGGCTCGCCAGCCGAACGCCGACGCGGCCGCTCGGGCGACGAGCGGCCCGATTCGGCCGGCGGCAACCACGTCGTCGCCCCGTCTCCCTGCCAGCGCGGTTCCTCGACCGCGCGCCGACGCGTACCTGCGGCGGGCCGGTAGGGCCCAGCGGGCGGGTACCCCGGCGGGGCGGCGGGCGGGTACCCCGGCGGGGCGGCGGGCGGCACCGACGGCCCGGGCATGGCAGCGGGCCAGGGGGGGTGAGCAGCGGGTGGCCGGGACGGAGGGACCCGGGGCATCACGACCGTAGGCGCGTCTGTCGCGGGGCGAGGCGGGGGCAGCACCACCGTGTCGGCGTCGATCTGACCAGCGATCCCCGTGTCGGCAGGGACGTCCTCTGATTCCTTGTCGGCGTCGAGGTGGCGGCCGTAACCCACGAAGATGGCCAGGCACATCATCGCGCCCAGGTACTCCCAGGCCTCTACCACGAGAGACGCGCCGGAGAGACCTGCCAGGACGGCCACGTGGAGCACCGCCGACGGCCGCGTCGCGCCGCGGCGCCACAGCCAGAAGAGCAGGTAGCCGACGGCGGCGATGAGCACGACCATCATCGGCAGCCCGTACTGGAGGGCCACGCTGACGAAGTAGTTGTCGACGAAGATCTGCTCGCCACCAGCGACGCGGGACACGGTGGCCGCGCCCGCCGCACCGATCCCCCCGCCCCAGAGCGGCAGATCCCCGCCGAGCAGACCGGACCAGATCTCGAAGC
The DNA here is from genome assembly GCF_036902735.1 of Micromonospora lacuserhaii. Classification (NCBI taxonomy): domain Bacteria; kingdom Bacillati; phylum Actinomycetota; class Actinomycetes; order Micromonosporales; family Micromonosporaceae; genus Micromonospora; species Micromonospora lacuserhaii. The sequence continues at coordinate 13,157 of NZ_JBAKHO010000058.1, forward strand.
GCTGGAAGAGGCTGTTGGCCCCGGTGGCGCCCACCGCCACGAAACCCGCCAGGACGCAGACGATGACGCCCAGGCCGACCAGCCGGGCGCGGCGTCTCGCGGCGGCGCTGCCGGACCGGTTGGCCACTGCGGCCGCGACCACGCCGCCCACCAGGAGCAGGGCGCCGGATCGGCTCGTGCTGAGCGCCAGGCACACCAGGGCACTGACCGCACCGAGATGCCACGACCAGCGGGTGGGCCGGCCTCCGCGGGCCAACCACAGGGTCGCGTAGCCGAGCAGGAAGGCGCCGGCGAGGATTCCCAGCTCCGCGTTGAACTCGGTGAGTCCCGGGGCGCGGAATGTGTTGCCGATGTACCGGACGTTCCGCCCCTCCTCGAAGCCCCACTCCACCAGCTGGGCAGGTCCGATGATCAGCTCGGCCACCGTGGCCGCCACGTTCGCCATCATGAGCCACGCGGCGACGGTCACCATGCGGAGGACGTCGGGCCGGGGCAGCGCCGTCATGACCAGCAGCAGGAGCAGCGGCATCACCGTCAGCCGAAGCCCGACGGCGGTCTGCGCCGGGCCGTGGTTCGCGACGCCGATGAGGCTCCACACGCCGAGCACCATCAGCGCCACCACGCCGGCGATGAGCTGGGTGTGGCGCCAGCGACGGCGCACCACCATGCGCAACGCGTGGACGCCCGTCACTGCGGCGACGGAGAGCCCGAGAGCGTAGTCCCGGCCGCCGAAGGCGTCCCCTACCAGGCCCTCCAACCCGGAGAAGCGCAGGCCCAGAGGGGCGTTCAGCACGACGAACACGTACGCCATGCCCGGCACCGGGCGGACGGCGAAGAAGCCGAGCACGGCGAGGAGCGCCGGCAGCAGGGGTGGAAGCCCGACGACGGCACACGCCGCGACGGCCACCGGAAGCGCGACCGCGGCGGCGATCAGCAGCCGCCGATCGCGCCGTCCGCTCGGGGCCGTTGAGCGTGGGCCGGACGTCATCGTCGGGTCGCTCCGGCAGGTCGATGGGGCGCCTCGTGGCGTCCACGGACGGCGTCGTACGCGTCGACCACCGCGTCGACGTGCCGGTCCCAGTTCAGCTCACGTCCGTCCGCGGCGGCGGACGCGGCGATCGGGGCGTACTCGGACCGGGACATGCCGGCGGCGTGGCGCAGCAGCGCCGCCAGATCCGCCGCGGTGTCGAAGACCCGCACCGACGTCTCGGACGCCATCGGCGGCCGAGCCACCGAGCTGGTGACGATCGGGCGGCCCGCCCGAAGCGCCTCCACGCACGAGATCGGGAAATTCTCCGCCCACTGGCTGGGGAACACGAGCCAACCCGCGCGTCCCATCGCCGCCTCCTTGCCCGCCGCGTCGAGGAAGCCGAGGTAGTGCAGCCCGGGCAGGTGCCGCGCCGCCTCCTCGACGGCCGGCCGCCGCGGTCCGTCGCCGCCGATCAGCAGGGTGGCGTTCGCCTTCCCGGCGACCTCACGCCACGCGTCGAGCAGCAGGTCGATGCCCTTGTGCTCGCTCAGCGCACCGAGGAAGAGGAACACCGTGGGGTCACCCGCCGGCCACGACACGGGTGCACCGGCCGCCGGAACCGCCAGCGGTACGACGATACCGCCGAGCCGGTGAGCGGCCGGCACGTGACGCTGGGCGATGTCCCTCGTCCGCGCCGCCGGCCAGAGCATCGAGACTCCGCGCATTCGCCGGACCAGCCAGGCCGATCGCAGCCCGAGGAGCCGGTCCGCCACGGCCGACCGGCCGTGGTTGGCGAGGCTGTTGTTCGGATCGCAGAGGGCGTAGTCGTGGACGGTGTGGCAGGTCGGCCAGGTGCGGGCGAGCCGTGCCACCGGCAGCGCGCCGAGGCCCTGCCAGTTGTGGACGTGCACCACGTCAGGTGCGAACGCCCGCAGCGTGCCGACGTTCAACCCGGTGGGGTCGAACAGGTCGCCGAGGTGGGTCAGGACCTTGCCGGCCCGCGTACCGGGCCGGCCCAGCCGGGCGGCGAGCCGGGGCGCGACGGGCGCGTCGTCCGGCAGGCTGTGCGGCGAGGGAAGGCTGACGACCCCTACCTCGTGGCCGCGCTCCCGCAGCGCGGTGGAGAGGTCCCGGACGTACTGCTCGGCGCCGCCGCGGATCGCGAACGACGAGTGGACCATGGCGATCCGCACGGCTCAGACCTGCTTTCCGATCGAGTGGGGGGTCGATGCCCGAACGCCCGGGTCGCTGTCGAGGGCCAGGAGGTCGGCGAGGTGCCGGGTCGCATCCCGCCAGGGCCGTCCGGCCGCGCCGGGGGCCGGCCGGGGCCCGCTGATCGCCTCCGCCACCGCTCGCGCCAGCGCCGTCGCCGTCCAGGCCGTCATGCGTACGGCCTGCCCTTCGGTCGCCTCGTGCAGGGCAGGGTCCGGTGAGATCACGGTCGGGGTGCCCAGCCGCAGCGCCTCGGCCGCCGGCAGCCCGTACCCCTCGAAGTGGCTCGGCATGAGGAAGGCGGCGGCGCCGGCGATCGTGGCCGCGTAGTCATCGTCGGACAGCCGGTCGAGCAACAGCACCCGGTCGGCGGCCGGGGACGCCGCCACCGCGGCCTCGAACCGCTCGACCCGCTGCCCACCGGTGAGCACTACGAGCACGTGCGCGGGCAGGTCGGGCAGGGCCTCGACCGCCAGCTCTACGCCCTTGTGCGGGGCGTGTCCGGCGACCACTAGGTAGGGGCGGCCGCCGGTGGCGGCGAGCACCGGCGCCGCCGGCCCGTCGGCCACGAGACGGACGTCGCTGCCCGGGTGCCAGACGACCATGCGGTCCTCCGGCACACCGTAGAGGCCCAGCAGGTCGTGCCGGGTGCGCGCACTGACGCAGAACAGCCGCCGGGAGCGGTTGATCGCGGTGCTGTAGCTGGCCCGCCGGTACTGGCGCACTGCGGCCGACAGGTCGTGCGGCCAGAGCTTGAACGCGAGGTCGTGCACGACGGTGACGACCGGCAGTTGGCTTCCCATGATGGCCATCGACGGGCTCAGCGACAGCACGGTGGTCGCCTCGTCCCGTACCGCGTTGGTCACCTTTCGCAGCGTGGTCGTGGCGGACGCGACGGCGCGGGCGCGGTCGCCGCTCTGCCGGCTGACCACGTCGACGTACGCCGCCGAGTCGGCGGGGGGTTCCCAGGCCGGTGGTACGGCGACCAGCCGGAGGCGCCCTCCGGCCGGCCAGTGGCGGGTGACCTCGGTGAGTACGCGGGTGATCCCGCCGGGGCCCACGCCGCTGCAGTCGACGACCGTGGTCGGGTCAGCGGCTCTCATGCGCGATCCACTCCGCCATGCGGGCCGCGAACCGCTGCGCCGAGAAGGTGGTGGCATGCTCACGGATCCGCGCCCGGGACAGCTCGTCCACCCGGCGCACCGCGGCGGCGTGGTCCGCCGGACGCAGGGAACCGACCAGGAACCCGGTCTCGCCATCCACCACGGTCTCCAGCAGTCCCCCGCTGTTGAGGCCGATGACGGGGGTGCCGCAGGCCTGCGCCTCGACAGGAATGATGCCGAAGTCCTCGTGAGCGGGGAACAGCAGCGCGCGGGCACCGGCGTACAGCTCCCGCAGCCGCTCGCGGGTCGGCCGGACCTCGAACGTGACCGGTACGCCGGCATCGGCCGCGGCGCGCCGCAGCCGGGTCTCCTCCGGTCCGGAGCCTGCGATCGTGAGCGGCAGCCCGGCCTCGGTGGCCACCTCGATCATGAGGTCGAAGTTCTTGTACGGGATCCACCGCCCGACGCCCAGCAGGTAGTCACGCGACCCGTCGGTCGTGGCAGCGCTGAAGTAGTCGACGTCCACCGGCGGGTGGATCACCGCGGCGTCGCGCTTCCAGAACCGCTGGATGCGCTTCTGGACCTCGCGGGAGTTGGCGGCGTAGGCGTGCACGTGCCGGCTCATCCGCACGTCCACCGCCTGCAGCATCCGGCGCGGCCCGCTCAGCAACGCCCCCGATCCGCGGCCGTCGAAGTCGGGACTCCACACGTAGCGGGCGGGCGAGTGGATGTAACTCAGGTGCCGGGTGCGCTCCGGCGGGCCGAGCCGGACGGTGTGGGCGAACGCGTGGCTGGACGAGATCACCACGTCGTAATCCTCGTTGCCGACAGTCCGCCAGGCGAGCGGCATCAGCGGCAGAGCGAGCGCCTTGCTGTTGCGCAACGGGGTGCGGGCGAGCCAGCTCTCGTGGAGGCCCAGTCGCTCGACCTCGACGTCCTTGTCCGCCCACAGCACGATGCGCCGGGCGTGCGGCACGAGGTCCGCGATGGCCAGGTAGACGTTCTCCGAGCCGCCGGTCGCGCCGAACCACTCGTGCACGACCGCCACCGAGCGGTCGCCGAGCAGCGGTGGCCGTACCTCCGGTGCGACGACGGGTCGGGTGTCGTCGAGGGATGTCATGTCGTCTCGCTCACGTGGAAGTCGGCGGGTGGATTCGGCGGCGGACGCCGGCAGGAACGGTCAGCTGTTACGGCGCCACAAATCGCGCAGGGCGTCCCAGTTGCCGGCGATGCCGGCCTCGCAGAGCGTCTCGACGTAGAGCGCACCCTCGACGTCGTCGCGGTCCCACCAGACGCCGCAGATCGCCCGGCCGTCCTCGCCCTTGAACGCGTACTCCACGTAGCTGCCGGAGGCGCCGGTGACGCCGCCGGTCGTGCGGGTCACCTCGCGAAGGCCCGGCGCCAAGGCACCGCCGCCGAGGTTGAGCTGCTGGCGGTAGGCGCGCGCCGCGTCCTTCTGCGCCCTGGCCGGGTAGAGCGCGAAGTGGAGGGACGCACCGCCGTAGCGGCAGAAGACGTGGCGTTTCTCGTCGGCGGGCAGCTTCGGGCCACCGACCTCGCTGTCGGCCGCGCAGCCGCCGATCCGAGTCAGCCAGGGCTCGGCCAGCGCTGCCAGGTCGCCCTCGAACTTGGTCTTGTTGATGGAGAACTGCGTCGCCTCGTACGGCGGGAGTGAAGGGCTGGCCGACGGCGGGGCCACCTCCTCGTCGCCGCCCCCGCCGAGGAAGAACCCCGCGGCGCCGGCGACCAGGGCGAGCGCCAGCGCCACGGCGACCAAGATCCAGCCGCGGCGCTTCGGCTCCGGCCGCACCGGGGCGATCCGTGGTCCCCCGGACGAGGCGAACGGATCCGGCGCGACGGGCGTCGCGGGGACGGCCACCGGTGACACCGGCAGGCCGGAGGTCGGCTGGGCCGCCATCGCCCAGGGCAGCGGCGCACCGGAGGTGGGGCTCGGCGCGCCGGAGGTCGGGTACGACGGCTGGGCCACCGTGCCGGTGTCCGGGATCAGGACCTGCGCCTCGGACTCCGCCGGGTGCAGATCCATGCCGAGGGTCTGGAACAGTCGCTGCGCGCCCATCCCCTCCTCGGAGGGGTACGCCACCCACGGCTTCGCGGCGGCGAAGTCCGCGTTGACGTACCGCTGGCCGCCGGGGGTCAGCGCCATGGCGTTGGCCGCGTTCGCGAAGGCCTCCCGCCACGGCTGGTCGGTCGCCGCGGCGCCCTCGAGCACCGCTATGGTCACCAGCCGGTCCTGCCCGTCGATGGCCCACCATGCCGTGCCCACCGGGCAGACGCCGAGCGTCTCGGTGAACCTGTACGGACCAACCGGCTGCATGCCACGACTCCTCTGCTCACCCGCCGTGCGGATAGTACAGAGATGAGGCCCGCCGCCTTGCCCTCCGGTCGTCTGCCCGGGGCACGACGAACGCCCGTGACGGCGGGCGGGCCGGCTCGACCCGCACTGACCTGTGACAGATCACACTCCGATGTGGACCGGTACGGGCCGCCCGCGCCACGGACGCCGGAGGTTGCTTTATGAAAGTTTTCATGCATAGAGTCACGGCATGAATGACGGAGCTGTCGCCGCACCCCCTGACCGGGTGCTCGACCTGTTCCACGGCGTCCGGCTCACCCCCACCCAGCGCCGCATCGCGCACTGCCTGGTGCAGCACGCCGCCGCCGCGGCGTACCTGTCGGCCGCCGAGGTGGCCGAGCTGGCCGGGGTCAGCCAGCCCTCGGTGACCCGGTTCGCCGTCGCGCTGGGGCACGACGGCTACCCGGCGCTGCGCCGCCGGCTGCGTGAGGTGACCGCCGGCGCGGACGGCGCGGACGGCGACGGCAACGAGCTGCAACGGGCGGTCCGGGCCGAGATGGCGAACCTGGACCGGCTGGCCGGGCAGCTCGCCGACCGGGACCGGATCGCCACCGCCGGGCGCCTGCTGGCGGCGAGCCGTCCCCTGCCGGTGGTGGGGCTGCGCGCCGCCGCGCCGCTGGCCGCGTACTTCGCGTACTTCGCCGCCAAGGTGCACCCGGACGTCCGGGTGTTGGACGACGGCGGCAGCCTGCTCACCGACCGCCTCGAACAGGCGGCGGCGGCCGGCGCCACCGCGCTGCTCGCCTTCGTGCTGCCCCGCTACCCCCGGGAGACCTTCGACGCGCTGCGGGAGGCCCGCGACGCCGGCCTGACCGTCGTCGCGATCACCGACTCGCCGGTCAGTCCCGCCACCGAGTACGCCGAGCTGGTGCTTCCCGCCGCGGTCGGCACCGACCTCGTCTTCGACCTGCACACCGCCCCGATGACCCTGGCCATGGTGGTCCTCCAGGCGATCTGCGACGCCTCCCCGGCGGACACGCAGGCCCGCCTCGAGGCGTTCGAGTCGTCCGCCGCCCGTCGCCAGTTGTTCCTCGGCTGAGAGGAGTACGCACATGCACCAGCCCGTCCGTGCCGCCCGCGGCACCGCACGCACCGCGAAGGGGTGGCCGCAGGAGGCCGCGCTGCGGATGCTGATGAACAACCTCGACCCCGAGGTGGCCGAACGCCCCGACGACCTGGTCGTCTACGGCGGCACCGGGAAGGCCGCCCGGGACTGGCCGTCGTACCACGCGCTGGTGCGGACGCTGACCGAGCTGCGCGACGACGAGACGATGCTGGTGCAGTCCGGGCGCCCGGTCGGGGTCATGCGGACCCACGAGTGGGCGCCGCGGGTGCTGCTGGCCAACTCGAACCTGGTCGGCGACTGGGCGACCTGGCCGGAGTTCCGCCGGCTGGAGCAGCTCGGGCTGACCATGTACGGGCAGATGACGGCCGGCTCGTGGATCTACATCGGCACCCAGGGCATCCTCCAGGGCACCTACGAGACGTTCTCCGCCGTCGCCGCGAAGCGGTTCGGCGGCAGCCTGGCCGGGACGCTGACGCTGACCGCCGGCTGCGGCGGGATGGGTGGGGCGCAGCCCCTCGCGGTCACCATGAACGGCGGCGCCTGCCTGGTCGTGGACGTGGACCGGACCCGGTTGGACCGCCGGGTGCACGACCGCTACCTCGACGAGGTGGCCGACTCCCTGGACGACGCGGTGGCGCGGGTGCTCGCCGCGAAGCGGGAGCGCCGGGCGCTGAGCGTCGGCGTCGTCGGCAACGCCGCCACCGTCTTCCCGGAGCTGCTGCGCCGGGGCGTCGAGATCGACGTGGTGACCGACCAGACCAGCGCGCACGACCCGCTGTCGTACGTGCCGGAGGGGGTGGAGCTGGCCGACGCCCGGGACTACGCGGCAGCGAAGCCGGCCGAGTTCACCGACCGGGCCCGGGCGTCGATGGCGAAGCACGTCGAGGCGATGGTGGGCTTCCTCGACGCCGGCGCGGAGGTCTTCGACTACGGCAACTCGATCCGCGGCGAGGCGAAGCTCGGCGGGTACGAGCGGGCCTTCGACTTCCCCGGCTTCGTGCCGGCGTACATCCGGCCGCTGTTCTGCGAGGGCAAGGGCCCGTTCCGCTGGGCGGCGCTCTCCGGCGACCCGAAGGACATCGCCGCCACCGACCGCGCCATCCTGGACCTGTTCCCGGAGAACGAGTCGCTGGCCCGGTGGATGCGGATGGCCGGCGAGCGGGTCGCCTTCCAGGGCCTGCCGGCGCGGATCTGCTGGCTGGGCTACGGCGAGCGGGACAGGGCCGGGGTGCGGTTCAACGAGATGGTCGCCTCGGGCGAGCTGAGCGCGCCGGTGGTCATCGGCCGGGACCACCTGGACTGCGGCAGCGTGGCCAGCCCCTACCGGGAGACCGAGGCGATGGCCGACGGCTCCGACGCGATCGCCGACTGGCCGCTGCTCAACGCGCTGGTCAACACCGCCAGCGGGGCGAGCTGGGTCTCCATCCACCACGGCGGCGGGGTGGGCATCGGCCGGTCGATCCACGCCGGGCAGGTCTGCGTCGCCGACGGCACCGCCCTGGCCGGGCAGAAGATCGAGCGGGTGCTCACCAACGACCCGGCGATGGGCGTCATCCGGCACGTCGACGCCGGCTACGACACCGCCCGCGAGGTCGCCGAGCGAACCGGCGTCCGGGTGCCCATGGCGGAGAAGACCGCGTGAGCGCGAGGAGTGCAGCGCAGCGGAGCCCCGCAGTCGCGAACAACAGGGGCACCGTGAGCGCGAGGAGTGCAGCGCAGCGGAGCCCCGCAGTCGCGAACAACAGGGGTACCGCGTGACCGACCTCGCCGGCCGGTTCCGGCAGCTCTGGGACGACATCGCCCCGGTCGGGCGGGACGCCGGCAGCGGCGGCTATCTGCGCTACGCGCTGACCGAGCCGGAGCTGCGGCTGCGGGACTGGTTCCGCGAGCAGGCCGACCGGCGCGGCATGCCGGTGACCGCCGACGGCAACGGCAACCTCTTCGCCTGGTGGGGCGATCCGGAGGCGGGCGGCGCCGTGCTCACCGGCAGCCACTTCGACTCGGTGCCGCACGGCGGGGCGTACGACGGGCCGCTCGGCATCGTCAGCGCGTTCCTCGCCGTCGACGAGCTGCGGGCCGCCGGGGTCACCCCCGACCGGCCGGTGGTGGTGGCCGCGTTCGTGGAGGAGGAGGGCGCCCGCTTCGGCGTACCCTGCCTGGGGTCCCGGCTGCTCACCGGGGAGATCGCGGTGGACCGGGCGGCCGGGCTGCGCGACGTGAACGGGGTGAGCTTCGCCGAGGCGCTGGGCGACCGGCCGGCGGGCGCCGACGCGGGTCTGCTCGGCCGCTTCGCGGCCTTCGTGGAGCTGCACGTCGAGCAGGGCCGCGCGCTGGTCGAGGCCGGCGCGCCGGTCGCCGTCGCCAGCGCGATCTGGCCGCACGGCCGGTGGCGCTTCGACGTGCTCGGCGAGGGCAACCACGCGGGTACGACCCGGATGGCCGACCGCCGCGACCCGATGCTCACGTACGCGTTCACGGTCCTCGCCGCGAACAAGGAGGCCCGGCTGCGCGGCGCGCACGCCACCGTCGGCCGGGTGTCGGTGGAACCGAACGCCACCAACGCGATCCCGTCGAAGGTGACCGGCTGGCTGGACGCGCGGGCGGCCGAGCCGGAGACGCTGCACGGCCTGGTCGAGGCGGTGCGGGCCAAGGCCGCCGAGCGGGCCCGCCGGGACGGCACCGAGTTGACCGTGACCGAGGAGTCGGCGACCCCGCTGGTGGCCTTCGACGGCGGGCTGGCCGGCCGGCTGGCAGCGCTGCTGGACGCCCCGGTGCTGCCCACCGGGGCAGGGCACGACGCCGGGGTGCTCGCCGCGCACCTGCCCACCGCGATGCTCTTCGTGCGCAACCCCAGCGGGGTGTCGCACTCCCCCGCCGAGTCGGCCACCGACGCGGACTGCGCCGCCGGGGTGACCGCCCTGGCGCGGGTGCTGGAGGAGCTGACATGCCGCTGACCCGCTGGCTCGCCGAGTACGCCTGGCTGCCCGAGCACGCCGAGCCCACCCCGGACGTGCTGATCGAGACCGACGGCGGGCGGATCACCGCGGTCACCCCGCTGACCGCCGGGAGCCGGCCGGACGCCGGCGTCGAGGTGCTGGTCGACGCCGTCCGACTGCCCGGGCTCACCCTGCCCGGGCTGGCCAACGCCCACTCGCACGCCTTCCACCGGGCGCTGCGCGGGCGTACCCACGGCGGCCGGGGCGACTTCTGGAGCTGGCGGGACGGCATGTACGACGTCGCCGCCCGGCTCGACCCGGACTCGTACCTGGCGCTGGCCCGGGCCACGTACGCGGAGATGGCGCTGGCCGGGATCACCTGCGTCGGCGAGTTCCACTACCTGCACCACGGGCCCGACGGCCGCCCGTACGACGACCCGAACGTGATGTCCGCCGCGCTGGTCGAGGCGGCCGCGCACGCCGGGATCCGGGTCACCCTCCTCGACGCCTGCTACCTGACCGCGAGCGTGTCCGGCGATCCGTTGGTCGGCCCGCAGCGGCGCTTCGGCGACGGCGACGCGCTGCGCTGGGCGGACCGGGTCACCGCGTTCACCCCCGGGAACGACCACGCCCGGGTCGGCGCGGCCATCCACTCGGTGCGCGCGGTGCCGGCGGAACAGCTCGCCACCGTCGCCGGCTGGGCCCACCGCCGCGACGCGCCCCTGCACGTCCACCTGTCGGAGCAGCCCGCCGAGAACGACGCCTGCCGGGCGGCGCACGGGCGTACCCCGGCCGGGCTGCTCGCCGAGCACGGCGTGCTCGGCCCGGCCGTCACCGCCGTGCACGCCACCCACCCGACCAGCGCCGACCTGGCCCTGCTCGGGGAGCACCGGACCGGCGTCTGCCTCTGCCCCACCACCGAACGGGACCTGGCCGACGGGATCGGCCCGGCCCGGCGGATGGCCGAGGCGGGCAGCCCGCTCAGCCTCGGCAGCGACAGCCACGCGGTGGTCGACCTCTTCGAGGAGGCCCGGGCCGTGGAGCTGGACGAGCGGCTGCGCACCCGCCGGCGGGGCCACTTCACCGCCGTCGACCTGCTCACCGCCGCCACCAGCGGCGGCCACGCCGCGCTCGGCTGGACCGACGCCGGCCGGCTCGCCGTGGGCGGCCGGGCCGACCTGGTCACCGTACGACTCGACACCGCGCGCACCGCCGGCGTACCGCCGGTCGGGGTGTTCTTCGCCGCGACGGCCGCCGACGTGGCGCACGTCGTGGTGGACGGCCGGGTGGTGGTCCGGGAGGGCCGGCACGTGGACGTGGACGTGCCGGTCGAGCTGGAGTCGTCGATCCGGGCGGTGACCACGTGAGCGCGAGGAGTGCGCCGGTTATGCGAGCCCCGCAGTCGCGAACAGAAGGGGGCACCGGGTGAGCAGCCTGCTGGTCGACAACATCGGCGAACTGGTCACCAACTCGCCGGGCGGGGACGGGCTGCTCGGCCTGCGCCGCGACGCCGCCGTGCTGGTCGAGGAGGGCCGGGTCGCCTGGATCGGCCCGGCCGGCGACGCGCCGGCCGCGGACCGGCGGATCGACGCCGAGGGCGGTGCGGTGCTGCCCGGCTTCGTGGACAGCCACGCCCACCTGGTCTTCGCCGGGGACCGGGCCGCCGAGTTCGCCGCCCGGATGGCCGGTGAGCCGTACACCGGCGGCGGCATCCGCACCACCGTCGGCGCCACCCGGGCCGCCTCCGACCACGTGCTGCGCGGCACCGTGCGTCGGCTGCGCGCCGAGGCGATGCGGCAGGGCAGCACCACCATCGAGATCAAGAGTGGGTACGGCCTCACGGTCGCCGACGAGGCCCGCTCGCTGCGGATCGCCGCCGAGGTCACCGCGGAGACCACCTTCCTCGGCGCGCACGTCGTCCCCGCCGAGTACGCCGACCGTCCCGACGACTACGTCAGCCTGGTCTGCGGCCCGATGCTGGCCGCCGCCGCGCCGTACGCCCGCTGGATCGACGTGTTCTGCGAGCGGGGCGCGTTCGACGTGGACCACGCCCGGGCGATCCTCTCCTGCGGGCAGGCCGCCGGGCTGGGCGCCCGGCTGCACGCCAACCAGCTCGGCCCCGGGCCGGGCGTACGGCTGGGGGTGGAACTCGGGGCGGCCAGCGTCGACCACTGCACCCACCTGGACGACCGCGACGTCGACGCGCTCGCCGGCTCGGCGACGGTCGCCACCCTGCTGCCCGGCGCCGAGTTCTCCACCCGGTCGCCGTACCCGGACGCCCGCCGGCTGCTCGACGCCGGCGTGACCGTCGCGCTCGCGACGGACTGCAACCCCGGATCGTCGTACACCTCGTCGATGCCGTTCTGCATCGCCCTCGCCGTACGCGAGATGCGGATGACCCCGGCGGAGGCCGTCTGGTCGGCGACCGCCGGGGGCGCGGCGGCGCTGCGCCGCGACGACGTCGGGGTGCTGCGGCCCGGCGCCCGGGCCGACCTCGTGCTCCTCGACGCCCCCACCCACCTGCACCTGGCCTACCGGCCCGGTGTTCCCCTGATCCGCCAGGTTCTGCACAACGGAGTGCCGCAATGTCGACCGTGACCATTCAGCCCACCGGGATCAACCCCGCCGACGTCCTCGCCGTGGCCCGCGGCAGCGCCAAGGTCGTCCTCGACCCGGCGACCGTCGAGGCCATGGCGACCAGCCGGGCCATCGTGGACGGCATCGAGGCCGCCGGCCGCCCCGTCTACGGCGTGTCCACCGGCTTCGGGGCGCTGGCCAACACCTTCATCGCGCCCGAGCGGCGCGCCGAACTCCAGCACGCGCTGATCCGCTCGCACGCCGCCGGGGTGGGCGCGCCGATGCCCCGCGAGGTGGTCCGGGCGATGATGCTGCTGCGGGTCCGCTCGCTGGCCCTCGGCCGCTCCGGGGTCCGGCCGCTGGTCGCCGAGGCGCTGGTCGACCTGCTCAACCACGACATCACCCCGTGGGTGCCGGAGCACGGCTCGCTCGGCGCGTCCGGCGACCTGGCGCCGCTGGCGCACTGCGCGCTGGTGCTGCTCGGCGAGGGCTGGGTGCTCGGCCCGGCCGGTGAGCGGCTCGACGCCGCCGACGCGCTGCGCGGGGCCGGGCTGGAGCCGATCGCGTTGGCCGCCAAGGAGGGGCTGGCGCTGATCAACGGCACCGACGGCATGCTCGGCATGCTGCTGCTGGCCATCCACGACGCCCGGCACCTGTTCACCATGGCCGACGTGACCGCCGCGCTGGCCATCGAGGCGATGCTCGGCTCCGAGCGTCCGTTCCTGCCGGAGCTGCACGCCATCCGCCCGCACCCGGGGCAGGCCGCGTCGGCGGCGAACATCCACCGGCTGCTCCAGGACTCCCGGGTGATGGACTCGCACCGCGACGACCTGGCGCACGCGGTGCAGGACGCGTACTCGATGCGCTGCGCGCCGCAGGTCGCCGGCGCGGCCCGGGACACCCTGGACTTCGTCGACACGGTCGCCGGGCGGGAGCTGCGCTCGGTGGTGGACAACCCGGTGGTGCTGCCCGACGGGCGGGTCGAGTCGACCGGGAACTTCCACGGCGCGCCGCTCGGCTTCGCCGCCGACTACCTGGCCATCGCCGCCGCCGAGGTGGGCGCCATCGCCGAACGCCGGGTCGACCGGCTCCTCGACGTCGCCCGCAACCGGGAGCTGCCGGCGTTCCTCTCCCCCGACGCCGGGGTCAACTCCGGGCTGATGATCGCCCAGTACACGGCGGCCGGCATCGTCGCGGAGAACCGCCGCCTCGCCGCGCCCGCCTCGGTGGACTCGCTGCCCACCAGCGGCATGCAGGAGGACCACGTCTCGATGGGCTGGGCGGCGGCCAAGAAGCTGCGCACCGTGCTGGACAACCTGACCAGCCTGCTCGCGGTGGAGCTGCTCGCCGGCGTACGCGGGCTCCAGCTCCGCGCGCCGCTGGAGCCGTCGCCGGCCGGACGGGCCGCGGTCGAGGCGCTCGGCCGGCTCGCCGGCGAGCCCGGGCCGGACGTCTTCCTCGCGCCGGTGATGGAGGCGGCCCGGGCGGTGCTCGCCGGGTCGGAGCTGCGGGCGGCGATCGAGCGGGAGGTCGGCCCGCTGGGCTGACCCTGCCGGGTCCGCTGCCGTCCGCCGTGGGTCAGACGGCGGGCGGCAGCACCTTGGCGACCAGCTTCGCGAGGTCGCGCAGCGCCTTGCCGCGGTGGCTGATCGCGTCCTTCTCCTCCGGCGTCAGCTCGGCGTTGGTCCGGTCCTGGCCGTCGCCGAGGAAGATCGGGTCGTACCCGAAGCCGCCCTCGCCGCGCGGCGCGCGCAGCAGCCGGCCGGCCTGGCGGCCGTCGACCAGGTGTTCCTTGCCGCCGGGCAGCACCAGCGCGACCGTGCAGACGAAGGACGCGCCCCGGTGCTCGTCGGGCAGGTCGGCGATCTGGTCCAGCACCAGCTGGAGGTTGGCCCGGTCGTCGCCGTGCGCGCCGGCCCAGCGGGCGCTGAACACGCCCGGCATGCCGTTGAGGGCGTCGACGGCCAGCCCCGAGTCGTCGGCGATGGTGGGCAGGCCGGTGCGCCGGCAGCCCTCCCGGGCCTTGATCAGCGCGTTCTCGCCGAAGGTGAGGCCGCTCTCCGGCAGCTCCGGGTACGCCTCGACGTCGTCCAGCCCGATCAGGGCGATCCGGTGCGCGCCGAGCGCGCCGTCGAGGATCCGCTGCAGCTCGATGAGCTTCTTGCGGTTACGGGTGGCGAGCAGGACCTTGTTCATGACGCGAGTGCCTTCCGCTGCGCCTCGACCAGTTCCATACAGCCCAACGCGCCCAGGTCGAGCAGGGCGTCGAGCTGCGCGCGGGAGAAGACGCCGTCCTCGCCCGTCCCCTGCACCTCGACGAACTCGCCCTCACCGGTGCAGACCACGTTCATGTCCACCTCGGCGGCGACGTCCTCCTCGTAGCAGAGATCCAGCCGGGGCTCGCCGGCGATGATGCCGACGCTGACCGCCGCCACCGACCGGTGCATCACCTTCTCCGGCTTGCCGGCCAGCGCCTTGCGCCCGGCCAGCCAGGTGACCGCGTCGTGCAGCGCCACGTACGCGCCGGTGATCGCGGCCGTCCGGGTGCCGCCGTCGGCCTGGAGCACGTCGCAGTCGAGCACGATCGAGTTCTCGCCCAGCGCCTTCAGGTCGATGCTGGCCCGCAGGCTGCGGCCGATCAGGCGGGAGATCTCGTGGGTACGCCCACCGACCCGGCCCTTCACGCTCTCCCGGTCCGAGCGGGTGTTGGTGGCCCGGGGCAGCATGGCGTACTCGGCGGTCACCCAGCCGAGCCCGGAGCCCTTGCGCCAGCGGGGCACGCCCTCGGTGACGCTGGCCGTGCAGAGCACCCGGGTGCCGCCGAACTCGACGAGCACGGAGCCTTCCGGGTGGGTGCTCCAGCCCCGGCTGAGGGTCACAGGTCGGAGTTGGTCGGGCTGTCGCCCGTCAGGTCGCGCCATGCCTGCACCCTATGCGGTCGGTCGTACCGGTCGGCCCCCGGTGCCCTCACGCCACGGCGGCGCCCCCGGCGTCGCTCCGGCGGGCGCGGGCGCGACGGCGCGCGAATGGCACGCGCGGGAGACCCGCGGCCGTCAGACCTCGTAGGTGGCGCCGGCGCGGACCACTTCCAGCGCTCCGGCGTACGCGCCTGCGGCCGACTCCAGGGTGTGCGCCTCGCTGCCCCAGGCCGCCACCAGGTGGGTCAGCAGCAGCCGGCCCACGCCCGCCTTGGTGGCCGTCTCGCCGGCCTCCCGCCCGGTGAGGTGCAGGTCCGGCGGGTTCTCCATGCCGTCGAGGTAGCTGGCCTCGCAGAGGAACACGTCGGCGTCCTGGGCCAGCCGCAGCAGCGCGTCGCAGGGCGCGGTGTCGGACGAGTAGCAGAGCACCCGCCCGCCGTGCTCCAGCCGCACGCCGTACGTCTCGACGGGGTGGTTCATCCGGTCGACGGTGACGGTGAACGGGCCGATCGGAAAGGTGCCCGGCTGCAGGCCGTAGAACTGGTAGACGTCCTCGACGGTGCTGTCGTCCTGGCCGTACGCGGCGGCGAGCCGGTCCGGCGCGCCGGGCGGGGCGTAGACCGGCAGCGGCGGGTACGGGCCGTCCGGGGCGTAGCGGCGGACCACCACGTAGGACACGGCGTCGAGGATGTGGTCGCAGTGCAGGTGGGTCAGGAGGATGGCGTCCGGGGCGTGCAGGCCGACGTAGCGCTGGAGGGTGGAGAGCGAGCCGGAGCCGAAGTCGACCAGCAGCCGGAAGCCGTCGGCCTCGACCAGATAGGCCGAACAGGGGGATTCGGGGCCGGGGAAGCTCCCCGCGCAGCCCAGGACGGTCAGTCTCACGGAGTTGCCCCGCGATGACTCACCGTAGTCGACACGCCGGTGTCAGCCCCGCCGATGATCTCTACCGACGCGTACGCCACGCAGCGCAGCCTACGCGCAGCGACGGCGGGGCAAGAATCATCCACTGGAAGTTGTCATCAACGTGACACCCGTCGGGCCGGCCGGAGACCGGCCGGCCCGAGCCGGATGTCAGGCCCAGAGCTGACCCTCGAGGGCGTCCTCGGCGTCGGCGAGGGTGCCGCCGTAGGCGCCGGTGGAGAGGTACTTCCAGCCGCCGTCGCAGACCACGAAGGCGACGTCGGCGCGGCGGCCGTCCCGAACCGCCTCGTGCGCCACCGCGAGGGCGGCGTGCAGGATCGCACCGGTGGAGAAGCCGGCGAAGATGCCCTCCACCTCCACCAGCTGCCGGGTACGCAGCACCGCGTCCCGGGTGCCGACGGAGAACCGCCGGTTCAGCACGGTGGCGTCGTAGAGCTCTGGGACGTACCCCTCGTCGATGTTGCGCAGCCCGTAGACCAGCTCGCCGTAGCGGGGCTCGGCCGCCACCACCTGGATGCCGTCGACCTTCTCCCGCAGGTAGCGGCCGGTGCCCATCAGGGTGCCGGTGGTGCCGAGACCGGCCACGAAGTGGGTGATCGTGGGCAGGTCCTGCAGCAGCTCCGGCCCGGTCGTCTCGTAGTGCGCCCGGGCGTTCGCCTCGTTGCCGTACTGGTAGAGCATCACCCAGTCCGGATGCTCGGCCGAGATCTGCTTCGCGGTGGCGACGGCCTGGTTCGAGCCGCCGGCGGCCGGCGAGAAGATGATCTCCGCGCCGTACATCCGGAGCAGCTGGACCCGCTCGGTCGAGACGTTCTCCGGCATCACGCAGACCAGCCGGTAGCCCCGCAGCTTGGCCACCATGGCCAGCGAGATGCCGGTGTTGCCGCTGGTCGGCTCCAGGATGGTGTCACCGGGCCGGAGCCGGCCGGCCTCCTCGGCCGCGCGCACCATGAACAGGGCCGCGCGGTCCTTGATGCTGCCGGTCGGGTTCCGGTCCTCGAGCTTCGCCCAGAGCCGCACCGGCGGTGCCCCCTCGGGCACCGTCGGCGAGAGCCGGGGCAGCCCCACCAGGGGGGTGCCGCCGCAGGCGTCGAGCAGGCTGTCGTACCGCGCCATGACGACCGCCCTCAGCGGGCGGCGACGGCCGCGCGACGGGCGACGGCGTGCGAGGCGATCGCGGCGGCCGCCGCGAAGCCGAACGCGCCACCGGCCACCGCCGGCAGGATGGTCACGCTGTCGCCGTCGTTGAGCTTGGCGTCGAGCGCGCCGAGGAAGCGGACGTCCTCGTCGTTGACGTAGACGTTCACGAAGCGGTGCAGCGCGCCGGCCTCGGTGACCAGGCGGCCCTTCAGGCCGGCGTGCCGGGAGTCCAGGTCGGTGAGCAGGTCGCTCAGGGTGTCCCCGGCGCCCTCGACGACCTTCGCGCCGCCGGTGTAGCTGCGCAGGATGGTGGGGATGCGAACCTCGATGGCCATGACGTAGTACTCCTTGATCGGGTGTGCCTCGGTGACGGACGGAACGGGTGTTCGGCGCTGAAGGATCAGCGGCCGGAACACTCGTAGTCGACCGTCGCCGGGCTCTGCCCGAACATGTACGACTGCACGGCGTGCGGGTCCACCCCGGCGTCCACGATCCGCACCGGCTCCTCGGTCACCACGCCGTCGACGATCCGGAACGAGCGGATCTCCTCGGTGTCCGGCTCACGGGTGGAGATCAGCAGGTAGTGGGCGCCCGGCTCACCGGCGAAGGAGATGTCCGTCCGGGACGGGTAGGCCTCGGTCGCGGTGTGCGAGTGGTAGATGACGACCGGCTCCTCGTCGCGGTCGTCCATCTCCCGCCACACCCGCAGCTGCTCCATCGAGTCGAACTCGTAGAACGTCATCGAGCGGGCCGCGTTGTCCATCGGGATGTGCCGGGTGGGGGTGTCGCTGCCGGCGGGACCGGCGACCACGCCACAGGCCTCGTCCGGGTGGTCCCGGCGGGCGTGGGCGACGATCGCCGTGACGATCGACCGGTCGATGCTCAGCACGCCGACCAGCCTAACCTCTCCGGGTCACGAGCTGCGAAGTGGTGGCCGTCACCAATCAGTCGATCAAGGCGTTGAGCAGGGATTCCTGCAGATAGCCGAGGTACGCGTAGACCGACAGTTGGAACACCCGGGAGGAGCTCGGGTCGGCCGCCACCGCGTCGTCCAACTCCTCGCCGAGGTCGGTGCCGTCCTTGATCTCCAGCCGGACCCCCATCGCCAGCCGGGCGTCGTTGAGCGCCCGCAGCCAGGCCTCGGCGGCCTCGGCGTCCAGCCGTACCTCGCCGCCCGCCTCGTCCGGCAGCGCCGCGAGTATCGCGCCGGCCTGATCGATCTTGGCGGTCTTCAGGTCGCCCTCGGTGTAGCGGCGGAACTCGGCCGCGCCGGCCGGATCCTCCGGGTACGCGTCGGGGAAGAGCCGGCCCACCACCGGGTCGGTGTGGTCGAACCCGTCGGTGAGCAGGCCGACCACCTCGGTGGCGACCTTGCGCAGCACCCGGACCTCGTCGACCGCGAAGGTGGCGACGTACCGGCCGCTCTGACGCCGGAACATGCTCACGATTCCGGCCCTGTTCGCGACTGCGGGGCTCGCAACCCCGGCTCACTCCTCGCGCTCACGGTGCCACCTCGGTTCGCGACTGCGGGGCTCGCAACCCCGGCTCACTCCTCGCGCTC
>NZ_JBAKHO010000059.1:0-31289 GCF_036902735.1 Micromonospora lacuserhaii
CTCGGCCCGCCCGGCCAGCGCGCGGGCGGCGTCCCGGTCGGCGGCGGCGGCGCGGGCCTCCTGCCGGGCCCGGGTGGCCTCGGCGGCGGCCGTGTCGGCGTCGCGACGGGCCTCGTCCCGCTCGGTGTGCGCCTGCGCCACCTGCGCGGCGGCCTCGGCCCGCAGCTGGGCGAGCTGCCGTTCCACCCCGACCGGGGAGAGCTCGGCGTGCAGCGCCTCGGTCAGCGACTCCACGATCTGGTCGAGGCGGTCCACCGCCTCCCAGGTGCGGGCCACCTGACCGGGCAGGCCGGGGGCGTTGCGGTGCCGCATCCGGGAGTTGCGCGACGCCCGCTGGCAGGCGCCGTCGTTGTCCCGGCAGTAGCGGAACGGCCGGCCCGCGCCGGCGCGCTGCGGCACCTCCCGTCCACAGTGGGCGCAGGGACGGGTCTCGGCGGGGGCGGGCTGGAGGTCCATCGAGGCGGAAGTGTACTGCCGCCGCCGGGGGTCAGTGGGTGGCGCGGGCGGTGCGGTCGAGGGTGTAGCGGCGTTGCAGCAGCAGCGCCACCAGCATCGCCGCGGCGGGCAGCAACCCGAAGCCCCAGCGGATCGCGGCCAGCGCCGGGGCCGGCTGGGTGACTGCCTGCCCGGCGGTGGAGGCGACGAAGCCACCGGCGGCCAGGCAGAGCGCGTACGCCCAGGGGCCCAGCGCCGCGCCGACCGCCTCGGTGGCCGTCCACACCCCGGTGTAGGTGCCGGCGGCGCCGGTGCCGGCGCGGATCACGTCCGGCACCATCGCGAACGGCAGCAGCTGCATGCCTGCGAAGGCCACCCCGAGCACCGCCACCGCGGCGACCAGCACCGGCAGGCCCGCCGGCCGGCCCACCGCGAGCACCAGCGCGCCGGCGGCGAAGGCGCCCTGCGCACCCAGCAGCGCCCGCTGCTTGCCGACCCGGCGGGCCAGCACCAGCCAGCCGGGGGTGACCAGCAGCGCCGGGGCGACGAACGCGGCCACCAGCACCGTGGTCAGTCCCGGCCGGCCCAGCTCGTACTCGGCGTAGTAGGGGACCCCGGCGAGGACCAGGTGGGTGGTGGTGGACATGGCCAGGTACGCGCCGACCAGGGCGCGGAACTGCCGGTCACGCAGCGCGGCGACCAGCGCCCGCCAACCCCCGGCGTGGCCGGCGGGGGCCGCGGCGGCGGCCCGACGCAGCCGGGCGATCCCGGCGACGCCGACCAGCATGGCCGCCAGCATGCCGACCGCGAGCAGCGCGCCCATCCGCCGGTAGCCGTCCCGGGTGGCGTGGTCGCCGCCGGCCAGCAGGGGCGCCAGCAGGCCGGAGGCGAGGATGCCGAGGGTCAGCACCACCATCCGGAACGCCATCAGCCGGGTCCGCTCGTGGTAGCCGATCCGCAGGTCCGCGGGGGTGGCCAGGTAGGGGACCTGGTAGCTGGCGAAGAGCAGGTTGCCGGCGACGAACGCCACCGCCACCCAGCCCGCCGCGGCGGCGCCGGTCAGCGCGCCGGGAACGGCGAAGAGCGCGGCGAAGGCGACAGGCAGGGCGCAGCCGAGCAGCAGCAACCGCCGCCGGTCACCCCGGCGGGCCTGCTCGACGTCGCAGCGGTGCCCGATCCAGGGGTGCAGCAGCACGTCGGCGACCTTCGGCACCAGCAGGGTCAGCCCCGCCAGCCAGGGGGCAACCCCAAGGGTGTCGGTGAGGAAGTACAGCAGCAGCAGGCCCGGCACGGTCACCCACACGCCCATGCCGACGGAGCCGGCGGCGAAGCCGACCAGCGGCGCGCGGGGCAGCGCGGTGCTCGTGGTCGGCTGCTGGTCGAGCCCGGTCATCGCCGCATCCTCCCGGCCAATCCAACGGTCGCTGGATTGTAGGGGCAGAATGGCGGCCATGACCATGCCCCGCCGCCGACCGGGCCGACCCCGCCGCGACGAGACCCGGGACACCCGCGAGGCGGTGCTCGCCGCGGCCACCACGCTCTTCGCCCAACGGGGCTTCGACGCCGTCGGGCTGCGTGAGGTCGCGGCCGCCGCCGGCGTCGACGTGGCCACGGTCTCCCACCACACGGGTACGAAGGCGCAGCTCTACGACGCCTGCTTCGCCCGGGTCTTCGCCGCCGAGCGGGAGGTCGTCGAGGGCGCCGCTGCCCGGGCCCGCGACGCCCTGGCCGCCGGGCCGGACGCGGCCCGGCGGGCGCTGCACGACCTCGTCGACGTCTTCGTCGACTTCCTGGAGGACCGGCCGGAGACCACCGCGCTGTGGCTGCGGCGCTGGCTGGAGCCGCACCGGCACGCCGACCTCGACCAGCGGTACGCCGCCCCGCTGTACCAGCTGGTCGCCGAGCTGCTCGCCGCCGCCGCGGCGGCCGGGGCGCTGGTCGAGCCGGCGCCGCAGGTCACCGTGCGCAGCCTGGTCTGGGCGGTGCACGGGCATGTGGTGGCGCTGGCCGCGGCCGACGGCTCGCCGGCCCGGGAGCGCCGCGAGTTCCGTGGCTTCGTGCACCGGTTCCTCGACGGGCTGTACGGCCCGGCCGGCACTTGACGCGCCGCGTCGGCCCGGCCATTATCCGACAGTCGTTGGATTAACGGGAAGGAGCCGGCCATGGGCGTGCAGCCCCGGGGGGCGGTGATCGGCGCGGGCGCGGCCGGCCTGGCGACCCTCAAGGCCCTCGCCGACGCCGGCGTGCCCGCGCTCTGCTTCGACTCCGGCGACCGGGTCGGTGGCCTCTGGGTGTTCGGCGCGCCCGGCTCGCCCGCGTACCGCACCCTGCACCTGAACACCAGCCGGGGGCGCACCCAGTTCGCCGACCACCCGATGCCGGCGCACTGGCCCGACTTCCCCGACCACACCCGGGTCGCCGGCTGGCTCGCCGACTACGCCGACCGGTTCGGCCTGCACGAGGCGGTCCGGCTGCGGCACACCGTCGACCGGGTGGTCCCCGAGCCCGGCGACCGGTGGACCGTGCACGCCGACGGCCCCGACGGGCCGGTCCAGGTCACCGTCGACGCCGTGGTGGTCGCCAACGGCCACAACCGGGTGCCGAACACCATCGACGATCTCGCGGGCGAAAGCACCGCCACGCACCTGCACAGCCACGCCTACCGCGGCCCCGAACAGCTCGCCGGCCGGCGGGTGCTGGTCGTCGGCGGCGGGAACTCCGCCATGGACATCGCCGTTGACGCCTCGTACGCCGCGGCCCGAACCCTGCTCTCGTTGCGCCGCGGCGTGTGGGTGGTGCCCAAGCACCTGCTCGGCCGCCCGTCGGACACCCTCAACGGGGCCCTGGCCCGCCGGCTGCCGTGGCGGCTGCGGCAACGGATCAGCCAGACCATGCTCGCCGCCACCGTCGGCAGTCCGACCCGCTACGGCCTGCCCGCGCCCGCCCACGGGTTCCTCCAGGACCATCCGACCCTCTCCGACGGTCTGCTGTCCCGGCTGGCCCACGGCGAGATCCAGGCGCGCCCCGGCATCGCCGGCTTCGACGGCGACACGGTCATCTTCACCGACGGCCGGGCCGACGAGGTCGACCTGGTCATCTGGTGCACCGGCTACCGGGTGGAGATCCCGTTCCTCGACCCGGCGCTGCTCGGCGACGGCGCCGACACTCTGCCGCTGTACCGGCACGTCTTCCACCCGGACGCCCCGGGACTGGCGTTCGTCGGGCTGATGCAGTCCACCGGCGCGGCGTTCCCCCTGGTCGAGGCGCAGGCGCGGCTGGTCGCCGCCCACCTCGCCGGCAGCTACGCGCTGCCCGACCGGCAGCGGCAGCAGGCCGACATCCGGGCGGAGCTGCGCGCGGCGACGGCCCGCTGGGGCGCCCGCCGTCCCGCCATGCGCGTGGACTTCGACGCCTACCTCGCCCAGCTGGCCCGGGAGCTGACCGCCGGCACCCGCCGGGCGGCCCGCGGTCGGGGCGTCGCCTTCCCCGTTGCCCACCCGGCGGCCCCCGTCGCCGAACCGACGAAGGAGAGCGCATGACCGGCCTGCACCAGCGTCGGGTGATCGTCACCGGCGCCCACGGCACCTTCGGCCGGCAGCTCTGCGCGGCGCTGCAGGGCGCCGGCGCCACCGTGGTCGGCCTCGACCGGTTCACCGGCATCGCCGCCGGTGCGCCGGTCATCGGCTGCGACCTCACCGACCCCGCCGCCGTGCCGCCCGCCGTCCGCGCGGCCGTCGACCGGCTCGGCGGGCTGGACCTGCTGGTGAACAACGCCGGCGTGGGCGGCCCCGCCCCGGCGGAGCTGGCCCCCGACGAGGTGGTGCGCCAGCAGCTCGAGGTGAACCTGCTCGCCGCCTGGCGGACCACCGCCGCCGCCCTGCCCGCCCTGGAGGCCGCTCGCGGTCGGGTCATCTTCGTGGCCAGCCGGATGGCGGTGCTGCCGCTGCCCCTGGCCGCCGCGTACGGGGTCAGCAAGCGGGCCCTGGTCGCGTACGCCGACGCGCTGCGCCACGAGGTCGGCACCCACGTCGGCGTCAGCGTCGTCTACCCCAGCATGGTCGCCTCGCCGATCCACGACAGCACCGCCGAGGCCGGGTTGTCGCTGCGCGGAGTGTCCCGGCTGGAATCCGTCGACGGGGTGGTCGCGGCGATCCTGCGCGCCGCCACCGCCCGGCGGGCGCCCCGCGACGTGGCCACCACCCGGCGGGGACGCCTGGAGATGGCGCTGGCCCGGCACGCGCCGGCGCTGGCCGACCGGCTCGTGCGCCGGACCGTCGCCGGTCGGGTCGCCGCCGGGGATCTCGACGCCGCGCCGCTGGCGGCCGGGATGGTCCGGCGGCACCGCGACGCCGCCGGCTAGGTTGGCCCGATGGCCGTCCCCCCGTACGTCGCCCGGCTGCGTGCCCACATCGGACACGACCTGCTCCTGCTGCCCGGGGTCACCGCGGTCGTGCGCGACGACGCCGGTCGGGTCCTGCTCGCCCGGCGCAGCGACAACGGCCACTGGTCACTGCCCGCCGGCATCATCGACCCGGGCGAGCAGCCCGCGGACGCGGTGCTGCGCGAGGTGTACGAGGAGACCGGCGTGCGGGTGGCTGTCGACGGGGTCGGCGGAGTGGCCACCCACCCGGTGGTCTACCCCAACGGCGACGTCTGCGAATACCTCAACGTCTGGTTCCGCTGCCGGCCGGTGGGCGGCGTGCCGCGGGCCGACGACGACGAGTCCACCGAGGTGGGCTGGTTCGATCCGGGCGCCTTGCCAGCGCTCAACGACTGGGTGCGGCTGCTGATCGACACGACGCACCGCGGCGACGCGCCCGCCTGGCACGCCCGCCCGGGCGAGCGACACCCCGCGCTCGGCCAGCCCGACGCGCTCTGAACGAACCACGTCGGGGACGCCGCCGCGGTCAGCCGGCGGCGACGGCGGCCCGGGACCGGTCGGCGGCGATCCGCACCGCCAGGCCGGCCAGGACGCTGCCCATCACGTACCGCTGCGCCCGCGCCCAGGCGGGCCGGCGGGTCAGGAACGCCGACACCGCGCCGGCGGTCAGCACGATCAGGGCGTTCACCGTCAGGGCGATCCCGATCTGGGTGAGCCCGAGCAGCAGGCTCTGCACCGCCACGTGCCCGCGCGCCGGATCGATGAACTGCGGTAGCAGGGAGACGTACAGGATGGCGATCTTCGGGTTGAGCAGGTTGGTCACCAGGCCCATGGTGAACAGCCGGCGCGGCCGGTCCGGTGGCAGCGGCGCCGGGGTGAACGCCGAGTGCCCGCCCGGGCGGACCGTGCGCCAGGCCAGCCAGAGCAGGTACGCCGCGCCGGCCAGCTTCACCGCCAGGTAGAGCGGCGGTACCAGCACGAACACGGTGGCGATCCCGGCCACCGCCGCGGCCAGGTAGACCAGGAAGCCGACCGCCACGCCCAGCAGGGACACCAGCCCCGCGCGCCGGCCCTGGGTGACCGACCGGGACACCAGGTAGACCATGTTCGGCCCGGGTGTCAGCACCAGACCCAACGCCACCAGGGCTATCCCCACCACCGCGCCGACCGTCACCATCGCCGCCCCCGCCTCTCGTACCCGTTCAGACCCTACGCCCGCCGGCGATCTCGCCGGTCTCGTCCTCCCGCCAGGTGCGCAGCAGCAGGCTCACCCACGTCCGGTACGGCCGCCACCGGTCGCTGATCCGGGCCAGGGTCTCGTCGCCGACGTCGGCGGGCAGTCGGTAGGCGTCCCGCACGGCCTGCCGCAACCGGCGTTCGCTGCGCGGCACCACGTCGGTCGCGCCGGCGCCGCGCAGCAGGATCAGCTCGGCGGAGAACGGCCCGACGCCGGGCAGCGCGGTCAGCTCCCGCAGGGCGTCGGCCGCGTCGAGGGCCCGCAGCCGGGCCGCGTCCAGGCGGCCGTCCAGCGCCGCCTCGGCGATGCCGCGCAGCCATTCCGGCTTGCGGCCGGCCAGCCCGAGGCCGGTCAGCTCGCCGGCGGCGTCGCGCAGCACGGCCGGGGCGGGGAACGCGGTGACCGGGCCGTCGGGCAGCGGGGTGGCCGTGCCCAGCCGCTCGGTGAGCCGGGCCTTGACCGTGGCGGCCTGGGTGATCCGGATCCGATGGCTGATCACCGCCCAGCAGGCCGCCTCGTACGGCGACCAGAAGGTTACCGGACGCAGGCCCGGATAGCGCCGCTGCAACCCGCCCAGCACCGGGTCGTCGGCGCCGACCCGCGTGAACCCGGTGCCGTCGACGTCCAGCGACAGGATCCGCCGCAGCTGGGCGCGGACCGCCTCCCGCTCGGGCGCGGCACCGGCCGGGAAGACCCGGGCGTGCACCGCACCGTCGCCGCCCTGGCGGACCTCGACGCCGACCGGGGTCCACCCGCCCTCCACCGGGAAGGCCACCCGCAGCACCGGCTGATCCGCGCCGGGGTAGCCGGCCGGGGCGAAGCCCTCCAGGAAGCGGATGCTCGCGGCCAGCGAGAACGGGCCGCGCGGGGTCATCGTGAACTGCTCCGCTGTGCTCATCGACGCCGGGTGTACCAGCGGGGGCCGACAGTTCGGGTCTTTCCGCCGGGGCGTTCAGCGGTGACACTGCTCAGATGTCCGTCGTCCTGCGGGTGCCGCCCACCACGTCCGCCACCGAACTCGTCCTGCGCCCGTGGCGCGACGACGACGTCGACGCGCTGCTGGAGGTCTACCGGGATCCGGAGCTGCGCGCCCGGACCCGGCAGCCGGTGGGTACCACGGCCGAGGCCCGCCGCTGGGTGGCCCGCCACCGGCAGGGCTGGGCGGCGGGGCGCCGGTTCGGCTTCGCCGTGTGCGAGACGGACCGGGCCGACGGTGGGCACCGGCTCGTCGCCTGCGTCGTGCTCAAGGACGTCACGCCGGGCCGGCCGGATGCCGAGGTGGGCTACTGGACGGCCGCGGCGGCCCGCGGTCGGGGAGTGGCCCCGCGCGCCGTCGACGCGGTGAGCGGCTGGGCGTTCACCCGGTTCGCCGCCGCCGGGCTGACCCGGCTGGAGCTGCTGCACCAGATCGACAACCCGGCCTCCTGCCGGGTGGCGGAGAAGTCCGGGTACGGATTCGTGGAGGTGCTGCCCGCCCGGCCGCCGTTCCCGCGCGACGGGCACCGGCACGTACGGTGGCGCAGCTGATCCTCACCCGCCGGCCAGGAGCAGCACGCCGGCGGCGACCAGGCCGACCTCGACCAGGAGCACGAAGAGCCGGTCGCTGATCCGCGCCACGATCCGCCGCCCGGCTGCCGCGCCGAGCAGGGTGGCCGGGGTCAACGCCGCGCCGAGCAGCAGCACCTGACGGTCCAACAGGCCGCCGGCGCCGTAGCCGGCGGTCTTGGCCAGGTGCAGGGTCAGCGCGCCGGCCGCCTCGGTGCCGACGTACGCGGCCCGGGTCAGCCCGTACGCGAGGAAGAAGGGCGCGGTCAGCGGCCCGACGGAGCCCAGCAGCGCCGAGCCCAGCCCGGATGCCGCGCCGACCGCGACGAACGTCCGGTCGCCGGGGCGGGCCGGGTCCGGTCGCCACCGCCGCCACGCCACCACTGTCAGCAGGAACACCCCGAGCAGCCGTTTCAGCGCGGCCAGCGGGGCGTGTGCCAGCAGCAGCGCCCCGGCCAGGGCGAACGGCACCGCGCCGAGGGCGAACCGGCCTACCAGGGGCCGGCACAGCTCGCGGCGGTTGAGCCACACCCGGGCGCCGTTGCTGGACAGCTGCGCCAGGGTGAGCACCGGCACGGCGACCCGCAGCCCGAACAGCGCGGTGAAGACCGGCAGCAGCAGGACGCCGCCGCCGAAACCGGTCACCGCGGACAGCAGTGCCAGGCCGAACGCCGCCGCGGAGGCGACCAGCAGGGTCTCGACGGGGCTCACGCCGGCGGGGCGGCCGCCTCGGCCGGGCCGAGCAGCCGCAGCAGCAGCCGCGGCTCACCGGGCCAGGCGGCGAGCAGCACCTCGCGGGGCACCTGCCGGCCCGCGTAGCGCAACGCCAGGGCGACCACCACGATGTCGTCGAGCGGCCCGATGATCGGCAGGAACTCCGGGATCAGGTCGATCGGGCTGGCCAGCCAGATCCCGGCCACCACGATCGCGATCTTCGCCTTGCGGGGGACCCGGGGATCGGCGCGCAGCCGCCGTACCGTGGTCAGGCAGTCGGGGATGAACGCGGCCAGGTCGCGCAGGATCCCCGGCGGGAGCCGCCGGGCCAGCAGCACCAGCAGCGCCCAGCTTGCCAGCAGGCAGGCCACCGCCACGCCGAGCCCGATCAGCCAGTCCCGCACGCCGTCCTCCTCGACCGGTCCGGGCCGACCGGCGTCGACCCTGCCGGGAATGTACGCCCCGGTGTGCGGTTCCGCCCGCCGGCCGGGAATGCCTGCCGCCGCGGGCACGCTGAACCTCGGCGGTAGCCCGGTTCCGGTGTTTCGGGGAGGTGGACGAGGGTGAGCAACGCGTGGGAGGCGGCGGTCGAGGCGAAGATCCGCACCGCCGTGGACAACGGTGAGTTCGACAACCTGCCCGGCATGGGCAAGCCGATCCCCGGCCGGGACACCCCCTACGACGAGTCGTGGTGGATCAAGAGCTTCCTGGAGCGCGAGAAGCTCCCCTCCGACCTGCTGCTGCCCACCCCGTTGCAGCTGCGCCGCCGGATCGAGCAGGTCCCCCACGAGGTCCGGGACCTGCCGACCGAGGAGTCCGTCCGGGCGTACGTCGCGGTGTTGAACGCCGAGGTCGTCGCCTGGCTGCGTAACCCCACCGGGCCGCGGGTGGTGGTCCGGCCGGTCAACGTCGAGGAGACGGTACGGCGCTGGCGCGCGGACCGGGAGCAGCGGTCGGCCCGGGCCGTGGCGGAAGCCGCGGGGCCGCCGCCGAGCGTCACCAGGACTGCCCGACGGCGGCGGTGGCGCTTCCCGTGGCGGCGTTCGCGCTGATCCGCCGAACCCGCACCGGCGTCGGCCTCCCAGCCGGCGAACGACCGGGCGGCGTACGCCGACGCGGATGTCGGAGTACGCCGCCCGGACCGGCGACGAGCCGCGGTGGTTACCTCGGGTCGCGGTTGAATGTTGAGGTCGACCAGACGTAGCCGAGCACCGCGAGCGCCAGGCACCAGGCGACGGCGAGCCACCCGTTGTGGCTGATCTCGCCGCCGAGCAGCAGTCCGCGCAGCGTCTCGATGGCGGGCGTGAACGGCTGGTACTCGGCGATCGGCTGGAGCCAGCCGGGCATGGCGTCGACCGGGACGAAGGCGCTGGAGAGCAGCGGCAGCAGGATCAGCGGCATCGCGTTGTTGCTGGCGGCCTCGGCGTTCGGGCTGACCAGACCCATGCCCACCGCGATCCAGGTCAGCGCCATCGCGAAGAGCACGAGCAGCCCGAACGCCGCGAGCCACTCCAGGACGCCGGCGTCGGTGGACCGGAAGCCGATGGCCACGGCGACGGCGCCCACCAGGACCACGCTCAGGACCGACTGCAGCACGCTGCCGACGACGTGCCCGACGAGCACCGAACCGCGGTGGATCGCCATCGTGCGGAAGCGGGCGATGATGCCCTCGGTCATGTCGGTGGAGACGGACACTGCGGTCCCGATCACGGTGCTGCCGATGGTCATCAGCAGCAGGCCCGGGACGATGTACGCGACGTACTCGGAGCGGTCCGGACCGCCGCCGCCGATGCCCGCGCTCATCGTGTCGCCGAAGACGTAGACGAAGAGCAACAGCAGCATGATCGGGGTGAGCAGCAGGTTCAGGGTGAGCGACGGGTAGCGCCGGGCGTGCAGGAGGTTGCGGCGCAGCATCGTGGACGAATCGCGTACGGCGAGGGAGAGGGAGCTCATCGGACGACCTCCTTGGTCGGTGCGGTGACGCCGGCGCCGCCGGTCAGGGCGAAGAACACGTCGTCGAGGTCGGGGGTGTGCACGGTGAGGGTGTCGGCGTGCACGTCGGCGGCGTCGAGCCGGTCGAGGATCGCGCGCAGGTCGCGCTGGGTGCCGTCGCTGGGGATCTGCAGCGTCAGCGCCTGGTCGTCGCGCACGGTCTCGCGCAGCGCAGCGGCCGCCCGCTCGTACGCCCCGGGGTCCTCGAAGCGCAGCTGGACGTGCCCGCCGGGGACGAGCCGCTTCAGTTCCCCGGCGGTGCCCTCGGCCACGATCTTCCCGTCGTCGAGCACGGCGATGCGGTCGGCGAGCTGGTCGGCCTCCTCCAGGTACTGGGTGGTGAGGAAGACGGTGGCCCCGTCGGCGACGAGCTCGCGGATGATCTGCCACATGTTGTGCCGGCTGCGGGGGTCGAGGCCGGTGGTCGGTTCGTCGAGGAAGATGATCCGCGGGTTGCCGACCAGGGTCATGGCGAGGTCGAGGCGGCGTTTCATGCCGCCGGAGTAGGTGGAGGCGGGCTTCTTCGCGGCGTCGGTGAGGTCGAAGCGCTCCAGCAACTCGGCGGCGGTGCCGCGGCCCTCGCTCCTGGACAGGTGGTGCAGGTCGGCCATGAGCAGCATGTTCTCCTCGCCGGTGATCAGGCCGTCGACGGCGGAGAACTGGCCGGTGACGCCGATCGCGGCGCGGACCGCCTGCGGGTCGGCGGCGAGGTCGTGGCCACCGACGCGCAGGGCGCCGGAGCCGGGGTCGGGGGAGACGAGGGTTGAAAGGATCTTGACGGCGGTGGTCTTGCCGGCGCCGTTCGGGCCGAGCAGGGAGAAGATCGTTCCTTCGGGGACGGCCAGGTCGACGCCGTCGAGCACGACCTTGTCGCCGTAGGACTTGCGCAGCCCGTTCGCCGCGATGGCCAGGTGGGTCATGATGGTGCTCCTTCTCTACAGGCTGCGGGCGGTGATGTCGCCGTGGTCGGTGGTCGCGTGGATGCTCAGGCCGACCGCGGCGCCGCCGGTGTTCATGAGCGCGTTGTGGATCCGGCCGTGGCCGGTGCCGGCGTCCAGGGAGGCGGAGACTCCGTGGGCGGCGCCGACCGTCACGCCGCCCAGCTGGGTGCGCAGCACGACCGTGCCGCTGGTGGCCTCGACGATGTGGATGTCACCCTTCAGGGTGTTGATGTCCGCGGGGCCGGTGAGCCGGCCGACCGTGACGTCACCGGCGAGGGCGGTGAGGCGGACGCTCGCCGCCTCGTCGATCTTGACCGCGCCGTTCGCGCCGTCCAGGGCGACGTCGCCGAGCCGCCCGACGCCCCGGAACTCGGCGGCGGCCGCCTTCGCCGTGATGCGGGAACCGGCGGGCAGCTGAACCGTCACCTCGATGGCTCCGGACGCGCCGCGGACCAGGTTCTTCGCCGGGGCCTCGATCCGCAGGACGCCGTCGCCGTATTCGACCCTGGTCTGCTCCGCCGCCTTCACGTCGCGGCCCTTCGAGGCGTCCGCGGGCCGGATTTCGACCGTGGTGTCGGCCCGGTCGGCGGCGATGAGCTGCACCCGCGCGGCGGGGATGTCGAGGACGGTCGAGATCGGACTGGGGGTGTCGAACTTCTGCATGGTGCTCTCCTCCTGCGCTTGTTTCCGACATTGGAAACGCTACGTTGCGTTTGCAATCCGAGCAACGTATCTATTGCACACGAGGAGTAACTACGCAGCTCAGACGACTAAAATCGTTGCAACGAGGTAAGTTTTAACGCAACGGGCGGGACGGTGCCCGTTGCATTGGATGCAGAGTGAACGCTATGCTCCGGGCATCAGTGGACGTGAGGGGAGATCGTGGTGCCGGGAGGCAGGCTCAGCCAGCAGGAACGCCAGCAGATCGCGTCGGGGCTGGCCGACGGGCTCGCCTACGCGGAGATCGCCAGGCGCCTCGACCGCCCCACCTCCACGATCACCCGCGAGGTGATGCGCAACGGCGGCCCCACCGCGTACCGGGCCGACCTGGCACACCGTGCCACCGAACGCCGCGCCCACCGGCGCAGGCAGCCAACTCCCCGAGGGGGTCAGGCGTCCGCGCAGGACCACGGGCGCGACGCCGAGGCCGTACGCGAGTACGAGGAGGTGTTCACCACCCTCCTCATGCGACAGGGCCTGCCCAAGATGATGTCCCGGGTGCTGACCTGCCTCTACACCACCGACGCGGGCAGCCTCACCGCGTCCGAACTGGTCCAGCGCCTTGAGGTCAGCCCGGCGTCCGTCTCCAAGGCGACGACGGCTCTCGGAAGCCAGGGCCTCATCCGTCGGGAGCGCGACGATCGTCGCCGCGAGCGCTACGTCGTCGACGACGACGTCTGGTATCAGGGCATGATCGCCGCTGCCCGATCCCACGCCGAGCTCGCCCAGACGGCACGGCAGGGCGTCAGCGTCCTCGGCCCCGACACCCCGGCCGCCGTCCGCCTCGAGAGCATCGCCCGCTTCGTCGACTTCGTGGGCGAGAGCATGATCCGCGCCGCGGAGCAGGCCCGCGAGATCCTCTACACCGCACCCGCAACGACCGGCGGCACGGCCACGCCGGCTGCGGAGCGCGGGTAGCCGGCGGCCTCGATCGGGTCTGACCACCGGCCATGGGGGAGAGGTCTGAGAGTCGAGCCGCGTTGGCGACGGCATCTGTCGCGCCTTCAGGAACAAGTTGACGGTATATATCGGCGGACGTAATCTACAGGCATGCCATCGATGCAAGAGCCGACGTTCTTGATCCTCACCGCGTTGGCGACGGGGCCGAAGCACGGCTACGGGGTGACTCAGGAGGTCGCCGAGCTCTCCGAGGGAACGGTGAAGCTGCGGGCCGGCACCCTCTACGGAGCCCTCGACCGCCTCGTGGAGCAGGAACTCATCGCGGTCGACCGCCAGGAGGTCGTCGACGGGCGGCTACGTCGCTACTACCGGCTCACCGACGCGGGGGCCGGCAAGCTAGCCGAGCGGGCCCGCCGCCTGCGCAAGCACGCGGAGGCGGCGGAGAGCCGACTACAGGCGCGACCGAACGTGGCGCTCGGATCCATGGCTGACCCGTTCGGGGCTTCCGCATGACCGCGTCGGGGGAGGTCATGCGGGAGCTGCCGGCGCAGGTCAGGCTGGAACGCTGGTACCGGCGGCTGCTGTGGGCATACCCGATCGGATACCGCCGTGCCCACGGCGAGGAAATCCTCACGATGCTGATGGACTCCGCCGATCCGGGCCGTCGTGTGCCCGCCCGCGCCGACGTGGTGGATCTGGTACGCGGGGCGGTGCGGCAGTGGTTCCGACTGCCGATCGGCCGTACGGCGGTGGTGGCGGCCATGCTGTCGGCCGTGGTTCTCGGAGCCGTGGGAGCGGGCGTGGGTTCCTGGCTGGCGTGGCAGACAGCTCCGGAACTGCCGTCCGACACGGCGGCCCTGCGGACGGCCGAAACCGTAGCCGGTGCTCCCATGACCGCGCCGCATGTCGACCGGATGGCTGGTCGACGGGAACCCTTTCCCGAGGCGCACGTGTTCGACCCGCCCCATGAGCGACAGCTTCCGAACTGGACGCTGGAAGCGGCGCAGGCGCGACTGCGGGCCGACGGCTGGACGCTCGGCCCCGTCGGGGACTACATCCTCAAGGCGCGGGACGACAAGCCGGAAACGCACGTCTACACGTTCCAGGCCACCCGGAACGGCTACCGACTTGACGCGGTCGGGGGGACCGCCTCCCCGGGAGGCTTCTCCAGCACAAACGTGCACGTGGGCATCTACCCGGTCCCGCCGAGCTGGGAACCCGGGGCGATCCTGGTGGGCTGGCTCGCCGGCGCGGTCACCGGCTGGCTCCTCACCGGCTTCGCCAGCTACCGCCTCCGCGGCCGCGCCCTGCCACGCCGGCTTACCGCTCTCGCGCTCGGCGTCACCGCGCTGGGGCTCGCCGCCGATTCCACCATCGGCCTGTACGAGACGCTGGCCGACTACGCCTTCCTCGACCCTGAACTCGAGAGGCTCGCCCCGGCCTACAGCTGGGTGGCGACCAGTCCCGCCACCGAAGATGTCGGCAGCGCACTTGCCATCGGACTCGTGATCCTTGCCCTGGCCGCCACGGGCCGCCGCCGGAGCAAAGCACGGCTCACCGCAACGGCCGCCTGACGGGCACCCTGGCTCAGCCCGCCGTACCCGCGGGCTGAGCCAGGCCGCGCCGGCCCACTCCACACCGCTCCGGATCCGGTCGGCAGTCGAGGTAGGCGTCCAGTGCGGCGGCGCCGGTGAGCATGGCGCGCCCGCGGGCCGAGAGGCGGGCGTGCCAGTCGCCCAGCATCGATTCGAGCGGTGCGACGCCGCCGGCGGAGCGGACCTGGACGATCAACGGGGCGATCCGCTCGAGCAGGTAGCCGCCCCGTCTGAGCTGGTGGACCAGCAGGGCGTCGCGTACGTCGGCCGCGCTGTAGACCCGGTAGCCCGTCCGCGGGTCGCGACGCGGACGGACCAGGCCGGCGCGTTCCCATTTGCGCAGGGTGGCCGGGCGGATGCCGAGCCGTTTCGCCAGCGGGCCGACGAACGTGTCACCGCGTTCCTGCGGTACCGGGGTGAGGTCGCGCAGCGCGGCTTCGACGGCCTGGAGGGTACGGCGGTCGTCGAGCAGTTGGACGTGACTCTCGTCGATCAGCCGCAGCCCCTCCTCGGTCGCGTCGCGGTTGACCGCCTGCATGACCGACGTGGCCGTCTGGTGGCCGTGACCGGGCACCAGGGCGAGAAACGCGCGCAGCGCGTACGCGTGCAGCGGCGTGTAGGTGCGGTAGCCGTAGGGGGTGCGGTCGGCCTCCGGAAGGATGCCGGCCGCCTCGTAATTCCTGACCGCCTGGGGCGGTGGTGAAGTCCCGCAACCGGGTCGCGGCGAGCATCGGCGAGTTCCACGAACTGCTCGGGCTCGATTTCGGCCTCCCGGACTGCCAGGCCCGGCGGTGGACGCAGGCCGCCGCGCACGCGCGGGACCTCGCGATCGAGATCGGCACACCGGTGGCCAAGGTCGCACTCCCGATCGCTTTGTCCTACCTGGGAAAGAAGAAGATCTGAGCAGAGGTACGGGTCACTCAGCACGATGCTGCTGGTGATCGGAACCGTCAACCGTGAGCGCCTGCTCGAACTGCTTCTTGTCGGTGGTCTCGGTGATCGCGGTGTACCGCCGCGAGCCTTGCCCTTCCCATGCGTCGGTACACGCGGAGTACGCCAGGCAGCCCCGTTGATCATGGCCGTCTCCCACCGCACGATCAGCCCGATCTCGATAGCGCGAGCGCGCCGCCGAGGGAGCACCAGTGTCGCGTCCACGTCGACCAGGTTCTGCAACCCTCCGCCGTGGCGGGTTCTCGCTAACCAAGCGTCACCCCTGTCAGCGCTGATCCCGGTGGAAGTAGTACTGGCCTTCTATCTACCGCTGCGCGGATCGCCCAGGCGCGGGCGCGGTGGCAACGGTCCGGCATCCGCTCCCGTCGTCACGACATCCAGCCGTAACCTCTCACCCGCCGACCGTCTCTGCGTACTCGTCGGGCAGATTATCGAATTACCGGTATTTAAAATCCAGTAAACGAGCCGGCAAACCGGGCATAGCGCAACAGCACCATAATGACTGTTATGTTGCCGCGTCCCCGCCGCCCAGGGCGCGACTTGCGGCGACCACCACCCGGTTGTGCGGGCCCGGGTAATGCGCGGCGCCGATACGGTGATCGCGTGGAACAGGACGAACAGCTCCGTCACGCTTCGTCGTTCGGCGCGGCGGCGACCGCGTACGCCGAGCACCGCCCGGACTATGCGCAGGCCGCGGTGCGCTGGGCGCTCGAGCCCACGACCGGCTCGCGGGTGCTCGACCTCGGCGCCGGAACCGGCAAGCTCACCGCCACGCTGGTGGCGATGGGCGCCGACGTCACCGCGGTCGAGCCTGACCCGGCGATGCTGGCCGAGCTGCGCCGCGCACTGCCGGATACCCCTGCCCTGTCGGGTAGCGCCGAGGCGATACCGCTGCCGGACGCGTCCGTCGATGCCGTGCTGGCCGGCAACGCCATGCACTGGTTCGACATGGCCGTCGCGGGACCCGAGATCGCCAGGGTACTGGTACCCGGTGGCATCCTGGCCGGGCTGTGGAACGTCATGGACGACCGGGTCGACTGGGTTGCCGGGCTGGCGCGGGTCAGCGGGAGCGCGGCGATCGGCCCCCGTGACACGCCCGCCAGCTGGCGCGCCGAGACGGCCGACGCGCACCTTCCCAAGACTGGCGTGGCGCCCCGCTTCGGCTCGCCCGAGCAGGCCGAGTTCCCGCACGGGCAGCGCCGCACCGCCGACTCCCTCGTGGCGACCCTTGCCACGAGGGCGGGGATGCTGGTCATGCCGGAACCGGAACGAGAGGCCACGCTCGGTCGGATCCGCGCTTTCCTGGCGAGCAGACCGGAGACTGCGGACGGCGAGTTCACCCTCCCGATGCTGACCTGTGTGCTGCGCGTCCGGCGGCGGTGAAAGTTAGCCGCGGTGACGCTCTACGTCGCCACGGCCCGGCCGGCCGAGCACGCCGACATCGAGCTGAGGCACCGCAGGTCAGGGGCATGATCATGGCTCACCATTCTTGGTGGACGACAGCACCACGTGGTGTTCCCAGGCCCAGGCGGCGACCTCCACCCGGTTGCGCAGGCCCAGCTTGGTCTGGATGCCGGAGAGGTGGCTCTTCACCGTGCTCAGCGAGATGAACAACTCGGCGGCGATCTCCTGATTGGTCCGCCCCCGGGCGATCTCCCGCACCACCTCCAGCTCCCGGTCGGACAACCGGGCCGTCGACGTCCCCGCCGGCGGTGCCACTGCGGCGGCCAGATGGCGCAGCAGCCGGACGGTCACCGACGGGGAGACCAGCGCGTCGCCGTTGTGGGCCGCCCGGACGGCCTCCACGAGCAGCGCCGGGCCGGCGTCCTTGAGCAGGAAACCCACCGCGCCGCCGCGCAGCGCACCGAAGACGTACTCGTCGAGGTCGAAGGTGGTCACCACCACGACCCGCAGCGGCTGCGCCACACCCGGTCCGGCCAGCGCGCGGGTGACCGCGATGCCGTCGAGGCGGGGCATCCGGATGTCCACCAGGCAGACGTCCGGGCGCAGCCGCCGGGCCTGGGCGACCGCGTCCACCCCGTCGGCGGCCTCCGCGACCACCGTGATGTCCGGCTGGTCCTCCAGGATGAGCCGCAGGCCGCCGCGGACCATCGCCTGATCGTCGGCGATCAGCACCCGGATCGTCATCGCGGCTGCCCGGCGGGGACGGGCAGGGTGGCCCGCACCGTCCAACCCTTACCGGGGCCGGGGCCGGCGCGCAGCGTCCCGCCGAGGGTCTGCACCCGCTCGCGCATCCCGACCAGGCCGTAGCCGCCGCGATGTGGCGCCCGCACCGGCGACGGCGGGGCGTCGTCGGCCACCTCGACGGTGATCTCCCGCGCCTGCTCAGTGACGGTGATCGTCACGTGGCGGGCCTGCGGCGCGTGCCGGGCCACGTTGGTCAGCGCCTCCCGGACGATCCGGTACACGGTGCTGGTGACCTCCGGCGGCCAGGCGGCGGTGTGCCCCGGGGCGTCGAGGCGTACCGGCGGGCCCTGCCGCTGAAACCGGGCGACCAGGGCGTCGAGCCGCTCCGGCCCGGCGGAGGAGGACACCGCGTCGTCGGTGTCGCGGAGCAGGCCGACCACCCGGCGCATCGAGGTCAGGGCGTCGGCGCCGGCGGCCTCGATGCCGGCGAGCGACGCCGCCACCCGTTGCGGGTCGCGGCCGGCGACCAGCTGCGCGGCCTGGGCCTGGATCACGATCCCGGTGATGTGGTGGGCGACGACGTCGTGCAGCTCGCGGGCCAGCTCCAGCCGCTCGTCCTGGCGTACCCGCTCCACAGTGGCGCGGCCGCGGGCGTCGCGCCGGCGCAGCGACAGCCCGACCACGACGGCGGCCAGCCACGCCGCGCCGGCCAGCACCGTCACCGGGGTGAGACCGTGCCGGGCCGGCAGCGCGGAGAGCCAGCTTCCGGCGACGACCGCGGCGCCCGCGACCGCCCCGGCCACGCCCGCGCGCAGCGGCGCCGTGCGCAAGCAGGAGCCCGTGAGGACGGCCAGCGCCAGCGCCGTCACCGGGCCGGGCTCCTGGGGCAGGTCGGCGACGGCGGCGACCGCCACGGCGAGCGCCGCCACGGCCAGGCCGGCCAGCGCCGCCGCCACCCGATGCCGGCGCCGCCCCACCGCGAGCAGGCTGACCGCCGCCCCGAGGGCGCAGTCCGGCAGCCAGTACGCGCCGCCCCAGCTGACCCGCAGCGCGGCCGCCGTGAACACCAGCCCGCCGGCGAGCCCGACACCGAGGCCGACGTCGGCCAGCGCCGGCCACCCCCGCCGGTCCACAAGGTCCATGCCGACCAGGCTAGGGAATCCGGGCGCGGGACGAACCGGCCGAAAGTACGGTCGCCGGCTGCGGCAACCGTGCCGGGGGCCGATGCCGCAGGCGCCGTGCGCGGCCAGGCTGTGCCCATGTCACCTGGAACCTCACCTCCCGTGCTGCACGCCGAGCGGCTGACCAAGCGGTACGGTCGACGCACCGCCCTGGAGGACTGCGACCTGCTGGTGCCGCGCGGCCGGATCACCGGGCTGGTCGGCCCCAACGGGGCGGGCAAGTCGACCCTGCTGCAACTGGCCTGCGGCCTGATCACGCCGACGTCGGGCCGGTTGCGGGTGCTGGGCGCCGCCCCGGCGGCGGACGCGGCGCACCTGGCCCGGGTCGGCTTCGTCGCCCAGGACACCCCGGTCTACCCGTCGCTGTCCGTCGCCGAGCACCTGCGGATGGGCGAGCGGCTCAACCCGTCCTGGGACCGGTCGCTGGCGCAGCGGCGCGTGGCGCAGGCCGGCCTGCGGGTGGAGCAGCGGGCGGGGCGGCTCTCCGGCGGCCAGCGCGCCCAACTGGCCCTGGCCCTGGCCGCCGCGAAACGCCCCGAGCTGCTGATCTTCGACGAGCCGGCCGCCGCACTGGACCCGCTGGCCCGCGACGGGTTCCTGCGCACCGTCACCGAGTCGGTCGCCGAACTCGGCGCCAGCGCGGTGCTCTCGTCGCACCTGCTCGCCGACGTGGAACGGGTCTGCGACCACCTCGTCGTGCTCCGCGACGCCCGGGTACAGCTCGCAGGCGACGTGGCCGACCTGCTGGCCGGGCACCACCTGCTGGTCGGGGCCCGGGGCGTGCTCGACGGGCTGCCGGCCGGGCTGGAGGTGGTCCGGGCGGAGCACGCCGACGGGCTCAGCCGGGCCGTCGTACGCGGCGGGGCACCACCGCCGGGGCCGTGGACGGTCGAGCCGCTGCCGCTGGCCGACCTGGTCCTGGCCTACCTGGCCGGGCACGCGACGGAGGTGATTGCGCGATGATCTGGTTGACCTGGCGACAGTTCCGCGTCCCGGCGCTGGCCGGCGCCGCCGTGCTCGGCGTCCTCGCCGCGTACCTGGTGCGGCTGGGAGTGGAGATCCGCGACGCGCGGGACGGCTACCTCGCCCGATGCGGCGCCGTCGGGGACTGCGCCGGGGCGGCGGCCCGGTTCGCCGGCGACCATCAGAACACTCTGTTGATCCTGGCCGGCGTGTTCTGGCTGCTGCCCGTCGTGCTCGGCATGTTCTGGGGCGCGCCGCTGGTGGCCCGGGAGTTCGAGCAGGGCACCCACCGGCTGGTCTGGAACCAGAGCGTCACCCGGCGCCGCTGGCTCGCCGTCAAGCTGCTGGTCGTGGCCGTGGCGGCGATGACCGTGGCGGGTCTGGCCAGCCTGCTGCTGACCTGGGCGGCGAGCCCGGTCGACCGGGTCGCCGACGACCGGTTCAGCACCATCGTGTTCGGCGCCCGGGACGTCGCGCCGGTCTCCTACGCGGTGTTCGCGGTCGTCCTCGGCGCCACGGTCGGGCTGCTCGTACGCCGGACGGTGCCGGCCATGGCCTTCACCGTGGTCGCGGTCGCCGCGATCCAGGTCGCGGTGCCCAACGTGGTCCGCCCCCAGCTCATGCCGCCGGTGACGGTGAGCCGGCCGATGACCGCCGATGCGGTCAACGAGCTGCGGGGGCTGGGCAGCATCACCGGGCGCCCGGCCGTGCGGGGACTGACCGTCCCGGACGCCTGGGTGACCGGGACCAGCGAACTGCTCACCGCGGACGGCCGGCCGCTGGACGCCGCCACGTTCGACGACTGCCTGACCCGGCCGCCCCGGGTGGGTGCCCGCGGTCTGTTCGGTGACACCGCACCGTGCCTGGGCGCGCTCGACCTGCACGTCGACGTGACGTACCAGCCGCGCCACCGCTACCGGGCGTTCCAGTGGTTGGAGTCGGCGCTCTACCTGGCCGCCGCCGGGCTGCTGGCGGGGGCCGGCATGTGGCGGATCCGGCGGCGCGTCAATTGAGGTGCCGGGCGGGGGCGGTGCGGGGCTAGCGTGCTCAGGTGCGCAACGCCGAGTTCACCGACCCCCGCCTGGTCGCCGTCTACGACGTCGAGTGCGGCTGGGGCCGCGACGACGACTTCTTCCTCGCCGCGGTCGGTGAGACCCCGGCAGCGCGGGTGCTCGACCTCGGTTGCGGCACCGGCCGCCTGGCCCTCGCCCTCGCCGCGGCCGGGCACACCGTCACCGGGGTCGACCCGGCGCGCGCCTCGCTGGACGCCGCCCGCACGAAGCCCGGGGCCGACCGGGTGACTTGGGTCGAGGGCGGCGCGGAGGCACTGCCGTCGGGCGCGTACGACGTGGCGGTGCTGACCAGCCACGTGGCGCAGGTCTTCGTGGCCGAGGACCAGTGGTCCGAGGTCCTGGCCGCGCTGCGCCGCGCGCTGGTCGACGGCGGACGGCTCGCCTTCGACTCCCGTGATCCGGCCGCCCGAGCATGGCAGCGGTGGAACCCGGTCGACTCCCGCCGCCGGCTGGGGCTGCCGGACGGCCGCGAGGTCGAGGTGTGGACCGAGGTGACCGACGTGCGGGACACCGTCGTCCACTTCACCCGCCACTACATGTTTCCTGACGCCCACCTCAGCAGCGACGCGGTGCTGCGGTTCCGCACCGAGCAGGAGCTGCGCGACTCGCTCGAGGCGGCGGACCTGCGGGTGGAGCGGATCCACGGCGGCTGGCACGGGGAGCCGGTGGGCGCGGGGAACGGCGAGCTGGTGGTGGTCGCGACCGCGGTCTGACGCCGGTCAGGGCGCGGCACGGAAGGACGACACCGCGTCGACCACGAATGCCGGAGCGTCCAGCCACGGGTAGTGTCCGCCGCCGGGTTGCACCACGGCCTGGCCGCGCGGGAAAAGCGCCGCGTACGTGGCGGCGTTGGCCGGCCCCAGGAACAGGTCGCGGTCGCCGGCGAGGACCAGCACCGGCGCGTCCAGGGTGGCCAGCGCGGCCCGGGTCGAGGCCGGGTCGAAGACGCTGAAGGCGCTGGCCGCGGCCCGGTTCTGCTCGGTGACCTGCCCGGCGGCGTGGGCCCGCGCGGCACCGTCCCACCGGCCGTAGGTCAACGGGGTGATGGCGGCCCAGTCCGCACCGGAGGCCTGACCGGCCAGCACCCGGTCGAGCGCGGCGGCGGCCGGCCCGTACCACGGCTCATCGCGGTGCGGCCGGGTCGCGGCGAGCCGGTCCTCGGCGGTCACCTCGATGCCGACGGCTCGCGGGCTCGGGGTGACCAGCACGAGCCGGGCGATCCGCCGTGGGTGCCGGGCGGCGTACGTCACCGCCAGGTTCGCCCCGGCGGAGTGGCCCAGCAGGTCCATCCGGTCGAGGCCGAGGTGTTCGCGCAGCGCCTCGACGTCGTCGACCTGCCGGTCGCACCGCCAGCTCGACGGGTCCGCCGGCGTCGCCGAGTCGCCGGTGCCGCGCAGGTCCAGCCGCACCAGGTCGGTCAGGCCACCCAGGTCGCCGAGGTACGACGAGGCGCGCATCGGCCCGCCCGGCAGGCAGATCAGCGGGGTGCCGTGGCCGGTGCGGTGGTAGGCGAGCCGGGTGCCGTCGTACCCGGAGAAGCCGGTCGTGCGGCGGGTGACGGGTGCGTCCATGCCCCCATCGTCGTCGCGCGGGCCGGGCGGCGCTGTCCGTGCCGGTCCCGGTGCGGCGGCCGTAATGTGCCTTTACGGTCGCGCCGCGGTGGCCTAACGTGCGCGCGGTGTTGATCAGGGAGTTCGTCGAGGCCGACTGGCCGTCCGTGCTGTCGATCTACCAGGAGGTGGTCGCCGCCGGTGACACCTTCCCGTACGACCCGGCGTGGCCGGCGGCGGTGGCCCGCGAGGTGTGGGTGGAGGGGCCGCCGGGGCGCACGGTCGTGGCGGTCGACGGTGACCGGGTGCTGGGTACGGCGAAGATGGGTCGGAACCGGCCGGGCCCGGGCGCGCACGTCTCGACGGCGAGCTTCATGGTGGCCGGCGACGCCCGGGGGCGCGGCGTGGGGCGGGCGCTGGCGGAGCACGCGCTGGACTGGGCCCGGGCGCAGGGGTTCGCCGCGATGCAGTTCAACGCGGTGGTCGAGTCGAACACCGTCGCCGTCGAGCTGTACCGGCGGCTGGGGTTCACGGTGATCGGCACGGTGCCGGAGTCGTTCGCCCACCCGACCCGGGGCCGGGTCGGGCTGCACGTCATGCACCGCTTCCTCTGACCCGGCGGGACAGCGCGGGAACGGCCGCCGGTGCCACGATGGACCGATGAGCGACGAGCCGATCGACCTGGCGGCCGCACTGGCCGACTTCGACCAGCTGTGGAGTCCCCGGATCGTCACCCGGGTCAACGACTACGACGTGCGGATCGCCAAGGTGGCCGGGGAACATGTCTGGCACGCCCACGACCACACCGACGAGTTCTTCCTGGTCCTCGACGGGGAGCTGCGGATCGCGCTGCGCGACGACGCCGGCGAGCGGACGGTGGTGCTGCCCCGGGGTGCGGTGTTCGTGGTGCCGCGGGGGGTAGAGCATCGGCCGTCGTCGGTGGACGGCGCGTCGATCCTGATGTTCGAGCCCTCGGGGACATCCAGCGTCGGGGACCGGCACGAGGCGGTCCCCGACCACGTGGACGCCACCACCGGCCACGACCTGTGACCGGTCAACCGGTCACCTTCACCGGCGCGGCCGGCGACGATTCGGACCTGGCCGGCGCCGGCCAGGTCAACTGGCGTACGCCGGGCACGGCGGCGGTGCCGAGGCAGGCGAGCGCCACCAGCACGGCTGCCCCGGTCAGCGGTGCGGTGGTGCCCCAGGCCCGGGCGGCCACCGGGGCGACGGCGTAGCCGATCGGCATGGCGCCCAGCGACAGCAGCCAGTCGTAGGAGCTCACCCGGGCGAGCACCTGTGGCGGGAACTGCCCCTGCACCACGGTCTCCCACACCGGGTTGAGGAAGCCCAGCGCGGCCAGCGCGAGGCAGTACGCGCCGATTACCGCCGGGGCCGGTGCGGCGACGGCGAGCAGCAGCAGCGGCGCCGCGTACGTGGCCAGGGCGACGTTGGCGACCAGGACGGGCCGGCGGGGGCGGAGCCGGCCGGCGAGCAGTGAGCCGCCGAGCATGCCGACCGCCCCGGCCTGGAGCATCGCCACCCACACCCCCTCGCCGCCGAGCCGGTCGACGGCGACCACCGGCCCGAGGGTCATCAGGACTGCCGCGGAGCCGTTCCAGACGCCGTGGCCGACGAGGCTGGTCCAGTACCAGTCGCGGCTGCGGACCTCCCGCCAGCCGTGCGTGAGGTCGG
The DNA here is from genome assembly GCF_036902735.1 of Micromonospora lacuserhaii. Classification (NCBI taxonomy): domain Bacteria; kingdom Bacillati; phylum Actinomycetota; class Actinomycetes; order Micromonosporales; family Micromonosporaceae; genus Micromonospora; species Micromonospora lacuserhaii. The sequence goes on from NZ_JBAKHO010000059.1 coordinate 24,022, forward strand.
TGAGGATCGCGCGTCTGGGCACCGGCACGTGGCGCACCCGGACGGCGGTGAGCAGCAGCGCGCTGACGGCGAACGAGAGCCCGTCGAGGACGAACGCCCAGCCGGGGCCGGCGACCCAGATCAGCAGTCCGGCCAGGGCCGGGCCGACCAGCCGGCTGGCGCTGGCGGTGGTCCCCAGCAGGGCGTTGGCGCTCTGCCGGTAGTCCGCGTCGACGGTGCCGGCGACCAGCGGTGCCGCGGTCGGCATGGCGAAGGCCGACGCGGCGCCGCCGACGACGGCGGCGACCGCCACGTGGGCCAGCGACGGGCCTGCCGAGAGCAGTTCCACACCGACGGCGAGCTGGGCGGCGCAGCGGACGAGGTCGGTGGCGACGGCGACGCGGCGGGCGTCGAACCGGTCGGCCAGCACTCCGCCCAGGGGCAGCAGGAGCAGCCGGGGGACCATCGCGCAGGCCAGGACCAGGGCCAGCGCGCCGGTGGAGCCGGTCGCGCGGAGCACGGCCAGGGCGAGCGCGGTGGGCACCACGGCGTCGCCGAGGACGGAGACGGTACGGGCGGCGAACAGCAGGCGGAAGGCGGGGAGCCGAAGAGCGTGGGTCACTCCGGAAAAGTACTTCGGCGTCTAACCTTTCGTCAACGAATAATTCGTCGTCGACGTACAGTGTCGGAGTGAGCGACCGCGACCGCACCGACCGGCACGTCGAGCGCTGGCTGCCCGTCCTGCCCGACCTCGACCCGGACGTGGAGGGGGCGGTGACCCGGATGGCCGGCTTCACCCGGCACCTGCGGGCGGTCAAGGAGCGTTCGTTGGCCGACCTGGACCTGCCCGCGCACGAGTTCGACACCCTGCACGCGCTGGCCGGGCGGCAGGGTCGGGCCGCCCCCTCGGAGCTGGCCGACGACCTCCAGATGGCCCCCGCGTCGGTGACCGCCCGGGTCGACGCCCTGGTCCGCCGCGGTTTCGTGCACCGCATCCCGTCGACGGTCGACCGGCGCCGGATCGACGTCGAGCTGACCGACGCGGGGCGCACCACGTGGCTGGCCGCGATGGAGGTGATCGGCCACGAGGAGCACCGCCTGCTCGGAGTGCTCACCGCCGAGGAGCGGCGCACCCTGGCCGACCTGCTCCGGAAGGTCTCCCTGCACGCCGAGCGCCCGACGGGCTGACCGCCGCAGACTCCGACGAAAATCCCTCGCGGCGGCGGTGGTGGTGCTGACAGGCTCCCCGCCATGACAGCGCACGCACTGGCCGGGGCGCTCGCCGAGGACCACCGACGCCGGGTCTTCGCCGCGATCGCCCTCGGCGACACCGACCTCGCCGCCGTGGTGGCCCGCACCGAGTTGACCACCCGGGACGCTGCCACCGCGCTACGCCGGCTCACCGAGTGCCAGGTGGTGGCCGATGGCCCCGGAGGGCTACGGATCGACACCGAGCGGCTGCGGGAGTTCGCGCGGGCGGAGGTGACCCCACCGGCGGGGCCTGCTCCGGACCCGCGTACCGCCGTGCTGCGCACCTTCGTGCGGGGCCGGACGCTGGTGCGGCTGCCCGTCCAGCGCGCTCGGTGCCGGATCGTGCTGGAACACATCGCGCAGAACTCCTTCGTGGTCGGCGAACGGCACCCGGAACGCGCGGTCGACGACGTCCTGCGGGCCTGGTGCGACGGCGGCGAGGCCGACCACGTCACGCTGCGCCGCTACCTGATCGACCACCTGCTGCTCGTCCGTGACCAGGGCGTCTACTGGCGCCCGGAGCCGACGGGGACGCCGCGGTGAGCGAGGCGCCCTGGGCGGTCCGGGCGGCCCGGCCCGACGAGCCGGACGCGGCGGCGCTGCTGCGCGGGTACTTCACCGAGATCGTCGCCCGCTACCACGGCCGCCCGGTGCGGCCCGGCGAGGTCACGGCCGCGATGGCGGAGTCGCCGAGCGCCGACCTGATCCACCCGACCGGCTGCCTGCTGGTGGCGTACCACGGGGGCCGGCCGGCCGGCTGCGTCGGGTTGCGGTGGCGGCCCGACTGGGCCGAGCTGACCCGGATGTACGTCGTAGCGGAGCACCGGGGGCGTGGCGGGGGCGCGGCGCTGCTGGCGGCCGCGCAGCGGCGGGCGGAGGAGTCCGGCCTCGACCGGCTACGGCTGGACACCCGCCACGACCTGGTGGAGGCCCGCGCGCTCTACGCGCGGCACGGCTACCGGGAGATCGCCGCGTACAACGACGACGTGTACGCCGAGCACTGGTTCGAGAAGCGGTTGGGAGTTGACGAGGCGCGCGCGGCGCGCTAAATACAGAAGAGGAAGTTGAGTCGCCGAAGCTCAACTCTCACACCTTCGGCCCGAGGAACCGAGGAGGCATGACCATGCTGATGCGCACCGACCCCTTCCGTGAGATCGACCGGCTCACCGAGCAGCTGCTCGGCACCGCCCACCGTCCCGCGGTGATGCACCTGGACGCCTACCGCGACGGCGACCACTTCTACGCCGTGTTCGACCTGCCCGGCGTCGATCCCGACAGCATCGACTGCACGGTGGAACGCAACGTGCTGACCGTCCGCGCCGAGCGCCGCCGCCCCACCGGCGACGACGTGGAACTGGTCGCCGCCGAGCGACCCATGGGCACCTTCACCCGGCAGCTCTTCCTCGGCGACACCCTGGACACCGACCGGCTGGAGGCCGGCTACGAGAACGGGGTGCTGACCCTGCGCATCCCGGTCGCCGAGCGGGCCAAGCCGCGCAAGGTCACCGTCACCGCCGGCGGCAACGGTCGCCGGCAGCTGACCGCCTGAACCGCTGCGCGAAGGCGGGGACCGGGCGTCCCCGCCTTCACCGTGGCGGCGGATAGAGCGCGGCCATCGCGTGGGCGCTGGCCGCGCACATCTCCCGCAGCTCGGCGGGGGCGAGCACCTCCACCTGGGCGCCGAGCTTGAGCAGCTCGGTGTGCCCGTGCCGGATCGATTCGATCGGCACCGTGGTGTGCCGCCAGCCGTCGGCGTCCGGGTCGCCCGCCGCCGCCCGGGCCGCCCGGCTCATCGCCGGCGGGAAGACGTACGCCATGAACTCCAGCGCCTCGGCCGTGACCCGGATCCGGGCCTCGGACCGGTAGACGCCGCGCTCGTACCGCTCGGTCCACTCCCGCCAGAACGCGGCCAGGTCGAAGTCGGCCGGCCGGTCGAAGCGCTCGTCGCGCACGCTCAGGTCGAGGATGGCGGAGACCCGGTAGGTGCGGATCTCGTCGTCGGCGCGGGCCGCCAGGTACCACCGGCCGGCCTTGAGCACCACACCCAGCGGCGCGAGGACGCGGGTCACCTCGCGCGGCTGCTTCCACCGCCGGTAGCGCACGTCGACCAGGCGCTCCTCCCAGACGGCGTCGGCCAGCGCGGTCAGGAACGGGGTGGGTTCCGGGTCGCGGAACCAGCCGGGCGCGTCCAGGTGGAAGCGTTGCCGGATCCGCTCGCCCTGCTCGGCCAGGCCCGGCGGCAGCGCGGCGCGCAACTTCAGCTCCGCCGCGGTGAGTACCGCCCCCAGTCCCAGCTCGGCGGCGGGCCCCGGCACGCCGGCCAGGGACAACGCCGCCGCCTCGGCCGCGGTCAACCCGGTCAGCCGGGTCCGGTAGCCGCCAACCAGCCGGTAGCCGCCCGCCGGGCCACGGTCGGCGTACACCGGCACGCCGGCGGCGCCGAGCGACTCGACGTCGCGGTAGACCGTGCGCACCGACACCTCCAGGGCGTCGGCCAGCTCCTGCGCGGTCATCCGTCCCCGGCTCTGCAGGAGCAGCAGCAGGGAGACCAACCGACTCGCGCGCACCCGAGCACGGTAGACCCGGCCGGGCCACGCAATCCCGTCGGGCGCGCCTCGTGGCCAATTCCGGTGGTGGCTGAGAGCCTTTCTCACATGCTGCGTTCCGACGTCCCGGTCCTGTCCCGCGCCGCGGGCCGGCCCGCCCTGCCGAGCGGCCCGATGGACTTCACCGAGGCCTGGCTGCGCAACCGGCGGCTGTCGGAGCACACCCGCGACGCGTACCGGCGGGACGTCGCCGGCTGGCTGGCCTGGTGCGGCGGCCGCGAGCTGGACCCGCTGCGGGCCAGCTTCCTGGACGTCAACGCCTACGCCCGCGAGCTGGAGGCGACGCTCGGCCCGCGCACCGGCCGGCCGCTCACGCCGGCCACCGTGGCCCGCAAGCTCTCCGCCCTGTCCAGCTGGTACGAATTCCTGGTCAAGCTGCGGGCGATCGACGGCAACCCGGTCTCCGGCGCGGACCGCCCCCGCCTCGACCGCGACCACTCGGCGACGGTGGGGCTGACCCCGGAGGAGGTCGACGCGCTGCTGGCCGCCGCCGAGGCCGAGACCGGGCCGGCCGCCGCCCGCAACCGCGCCGCCATCGCGTTGCTGGCCGACCTCGGGCTGCGGGTCGGGGAACTGGTCTCGCTGGACCTGAACGACCTGGGCGCCGAGCGGGGACACCGCAGCGTGCGGTTCGTCGGCAAGGGCGGCCGGCCGCGCCGCCGGGCGCTGACCCCGGGCACCGCGTACGCGGTGGACGCCTACCTGGCCGCCCGGGCCGCCGCCGAGGGGGTCGACGTGGAGCGGCTGACCGGGCCGCTGCTGGCCACCGCGACCGGTGCCCGCCTCGACCGGCACTCGGTGTTCCGGCTGGTCCGGAGGCTGGCCCAGGTCGCGGGCATCCCGGCTGCGGCGAAGCTGTCGCCGCACTCGTTGCGACACGCCTTCGCCACCACCGCCCGGGCGGAGGGGGTGCCGCTGGAGGACGTGCAGGACGCGATGGGCCACGCCGACCCGCGCACCACCCGCCGCTACGACCGGGACCGGCACAACCTCGACCGCGACCCGGCGTACGTGATCTGGGCGGCCCGGGCCCGCCGCCGCGGCTGAGGCCGATGTCCCACCCCGCTCGTACGGTTTCCGGATGCGACACGGACTGGAGATCTGCTGCGGCGGTCCCGGGATCACCGCGGCCCTGCTGGTCGAGCTCGGCGAGTTGGCCGAGCGGTCCGGCTGGGACGGAGTGTTCTTCGAGGACTACCTGATTTACTACGAGGGCGACGATCCGCCGACCCACGATCCGTGGCTGCTGCTCGCCGCGATCGCCGGTCGCACCGGCCGGATCCGGCTCGGCACCACGGTCACCTCGCTGCCCCGGCGGCGGCCGGCGAAGCTGGCCCGGGAGGTCCTCACCCTCGACCACCTCTCCGCCGGCCGGGCGAGCGTCGCGGTCGGCGTCGGCGATCCCGGCGACCGCGGGCTGGCCGCCTTCGGCGAGGAGCGTGACCTGAAGACCCGGGCCGCGATGCTCGACGAGGGCCTGGACGTGCTGGTCGGGCTGCTCGGCGGCGAGCGTGTCGACCACGCCGGCACCCATTACCGGGCCGCCGGGGTGGCGCTGCGACCGGCGCCGGTGCAGTCGCCCCGGGTGCCGGTCTGGGTGGGCGGCAGCACGCAGGCCGGCGCGGTGCTCCGCCGGGCCGCCCGGGCGGACGGGATCGTGCCGTACAAGCTCACCGACACCGACGGCTGGTCCGATTTCACCCCGGACGAGGTGCACGAACTGGTCACGGCGCTGCCGGCGACCCGGGCCGACGGCGCGCCGTTCGACGTGGCGATCGGCGGTCGCCGCCGCCGCGACGACGAGCGGGCGTACCTGAGCGGGGTGGCCGAGGCCGGGGCCACCTGGTGGCTGGAGCTCGTCCCGGCCGGCGACCCGGCGGCGATGCGCGCCGCGGTGGCCCGGGGCCCGCTGCGCTGACGGACGTCGACGCTGGCCCGGTGCCGAAGGCCAAGCCGGACGGAGACCTGACCGTAAGCGGGCCGCCGGCGACGGCGGCCCGCTACGGTCGTTCGGCTCAGCCCTGCGGGCGGGGGCAGAGGCAGAACGGCTGGCCGACCGGGTCGAGCAGCACCAGCCAACGTCCCTCGCCGGGCTGGGCGTCGGGCCGGGTGGCGCCGGCCGCCTCGAACTCCTTCGCCGCCGCGTCGAGGTCGTCGACGTACAGGTCGAGGTGGTAGCGCTTGCCGGCGGTCTCGTCCGGCCAGGCCGGCGGCTGGTACCCGGGGACCAGGCCGAAGCCGAGGGAGACCCCGTCCGGGCTGGTGATCATGGCGTACTCGGGTTGGCTGTGGGTGATCTCCCAGCCCAGCACGCGGTGGTAGAAGGCGGCGTGCCCGGCCGGGTCGGAGCTGTCGAGGTTGACCATGGCGAGGTCGGCGTGGATCGTCATGCGCACAGCCTCGCCGACGTACCTGACATCTCCTGACAGGTAGGCGACGCCGGCCCGCCCCACGTAACGTGCGACGGGCCGGCGCCCGACGTCAGCGACCCGGGATGCGGCGCTTGACCGCCCGGGCGACCCGCTTCGGGTCGCGGATCACGGCGACCTTGCGGATCACCTCGGCGAGCTGGGTCGCCCGGGAGCCCTTGAGGGTGCGCAGCTCGGTACGCAGCGCGCGCAGCCGGCTCTCCCGGACCCGCAGCTGCTGGTCCCGGAACTTGATCGTGCGCTCCAGCCCGAACACCTGCCCGGCCAGCTCCTTCGCCCGCACCTGGGCGGCCTCCGCGTCGGCCAGCAACGTGCGCAGGTCCGGTCCGGTCTCGTCACGCCGGACGTCCACGGCGGCGGCGATGTCGTCGGCGATCCGGCGGCCGGCGGCGAGCACCTCGTCGGTCGGCTCCTCACCGCTCATCCCCAGCCAGGCGCGGACCAGGTCCGGTCCGGCCATCCACGGAGGCCACGGGTGCCGGTGGTGACCGCCGACGAACCGGTCGTGGAACCGGTGCCAGGCGGCGGAGAGCAGCTCCGCGGTGCTGGCCTCGCCCTCGGTACGCCAGGCCAGGACGCCCCGGGCGAAGCCGTCGCCGTCCACACCGGTGTCGTCCAGGCAGATGACCGTGCCCTGGCCGGTGTCGGCGGCGCGCTTGCGCGCCCAGTCGCCCAGCCGGCCGGCGATCCGCCGGAACTGCGGCACGTCCTCCGCGGCGGCCACCCGCCACAGCAGACGCTCGACCGACTCAGTGTCCGGCACCTCGGCCGGGCCGTCGACGGCGACCAGGCCGCTCGGGCGCCCGGCGTCGGCCGTACCTCCGGTGGCGGCGAACCGCCAGCCGGAGTCGGCCAGGTCGCCGGCGAGCACGACGGCCGGCGCGGCGGCCCGGGTGTAGACGGTGCGCGCGGACTGCGCGGGCCCGCTCACCGCGAGCCAGCCGGGCGTGACGGCGCCGAGCTGGCCGGCGCGGGCGGCGGCGTCGACGCCCTCGCCCAGACC
>NZ_JBAKHO010000060.1:0-31246 GCF_036902735.1 Micromonospora lacuserhaii
TGCTTCAGGAGGTGGTCCCGATTCAGCCGGAACCACGTGGTCAGTTTTCAGGCGGAGCCGACAAAGCCCGCGGCGCGTCCGGCCACACTCTGGTGATCGCGACCAGCAGCGACGTGACACTCATCGTCCGCCGCGGCTGAATGTGTGGGTCCGTTGGGGTCGGGATCGGGGGAGCATCTTGGGAGCAGTCGGGTGCACTGAACGGCGTCGAACTGCACTCAACGGCACCGAACGGCGCCCAACGGCGTACGCTCTGACCTGCGGTCTTGCGTTTCCGCAGGTCAGAGTGGGTGTAGCGTCCTGCTTCACACGGAGTGCTCAGCCATATTGAGCAGCAGCCGACGGCGCTCTATGTCACCTGGCAGGGGAGTGTTCGCAGGTCGAGGCGGTAAGGACCTTGCCGGTGATCATGCCTTGCAAGTGGGTGCAGATTGTGTGCAGCTTGGCGAAGTGGTCACAGCGTCCGAAGTGCTCACCGGGGTCGGACGGGGGCAGCGCTCTGACCTGTGGTGATGTGGGCGAGCGGTCGGCGTGACCTCCCAGGGAAGACCGAAGTGGTCACCCCGCCCGACGCGTGGGCGCTGAGCAACTTCAGATACCAGGTCGATGGCTGGGGCGCGCTGACGATGCGGCCGAGTCATAGGTGTCCGTTTCTGCGTGCGTCTGTCTGTCAGTCCGGAGTCGTCCTGCTCTCTGGAAGATCAATCTCAGCAGCACCGCCCTGACCAGGGCTTGCTGCTCGGTGACCTCTCCGGCGAATCCGAAGTTGTCACTATCCGGGGTGAGGCGTTGACTGAGCAAGCCGTCGGACGCCGGCGCGGTGAAATCTCGCCGGCGGTGACGATCACTGCAAGATCAGGACCGCCGGAGGCATCTGGCGTGTGGGCGACGCCTGCGCGTCGAGATCGGTGACACCATGCAGGCTGACACGAGACGCATCATCGTGAACCCAGACAACCTGGTGCGGCGGAGCTTTCAGGCGTTCCCGGCGTCCGGCTGAATGACTCAGGGGCTGCGGTGGACCGGGCGGGTCAGGATCGTCGAGGTGACCGGATCGGTGGCGGCCAGGTCGTCGCGTCGCAGGCGTGCTCGTACGCGGCTTTCGCCTCGGGCCATCATCGCCCGGGGACGTGGTCCGGTGTATAGGCAGCGCGAAAGAAGCCACGGACCCTGGTCTCACCAATGCCCAGGTTGTGCTCGAACACCGTCGGCTTCGTCGGGGTCCCGGTGTTGAAGCTGATGAAGATGTCGTCGCGGCGGCCCCGGTTTGGGTCGTACACCCGCACATTTACCCGAGTCCCGGTCACGCTGTAGCCGAAGGCCAACACCTGGTGGTTGAGGGCCAAATCCCGGGGCTCTCTCGAAGCCACCGTGACGACACCGAGCGGCACCGGCACGCCTCGATCGAGGTCGGTCGAAATCTGTGGCCACTGGACTTTGATCGTGCGCCAGCCGACGCCGCGTTCGATGAGGACGCGACGGCCGAACATAGTGAAGCTGGAGTCCCCGTCGGGCAGGCTCATCCACTGGTAGTACTGGACGACTCCGGCGGGCACATGCCAGGAATCGACCAGGCGATGGACGAGGAAACCGTAGAGCGGGTCGTTCGGCGCGGGTCGCTCGGGAGGCGTCGCCAAACCGGCGCGCCAGTAGTCGAGCGCCGCAAAGATCATCCCCCCGCACAGGCCAGCGGAGGCGTCGCCCAAACGGATGGACCCCAATGGGGTGGGCAGGACGACGGCCGGCCGCGTCGGCCACGCATTGACGAATGCGAAGCCATTCTGTGATGGCAGAAAACTCTCCAGCATCCGACTCTCCCAGCCGCCAGCGCCGCCCGGGCACCGACCGACACTTCAGTCCTTCCAACGCTAGGCGGGGCACTCGACGGAAACGGTCGCCACCGCGACAAGGTCGCCTTTCCGACCGCCGACACCGGAGGCATGCAAACCTCTGCACCAGCAGCGTGACGCCTCGTCGCGAGCCAACGGTGCACCGGACGCGCCATCGGGACTGGCGGGGCTCATCGGCCCGGATGTCAACACCACGCTCGCCGCAGGCAATCTGTCGGCTACCCGGCTGCGGCGGCAGTTTGGTGGCGAGACCCTTTGTACGTACGGGAACCAGGGGGTCGCGAATATGCCTGCTGACGGCGCGGTGCAGGCCTCGGAAATCGGCCTGTTCGACGGTGAGGACGTCGACGTCGGGGAAGAGGCGCCTGACGACGAGGGGCCAGGGTGATCTTGGCGTTCTTGGGGAGCGTGCCGTCGCGGTGCTTGCGCAGCACCTCCGCGCGAGCGTCGGCAGCTTCCTTGCCGGTGGCGTGTCCGCTGTTGGTCATCCGGCGACGGCCACCGGCGGCACATCATCGGCGTCGAGTTCGTCCGAGAAGGCTTCGTCGGCGACGGCAGGTACCTCGATCATGGGAGTGAGGTAGCCCGCCGAACTCGCACCAGTACCCATTCATGGGATATGAGCCGCGTGCGCGCACCACTACTATACCGAATGTGGAGGGTGACCGACTGTCGGTGCATTTGATTGCGGCGTGCGATGTCGACCTAGTACGACAGCCCGGGTTCGTTATGTAGACGCTGGCTGATTATCGACGTCTACGCGGTGACGGCGGTCGGTCATCGGACACTACGCATCACGGTCGTTTCGCTACTGATACGGTCCGGATACGGCGTCTGGGGGTGACCGCATGGCGACCGATGTCTCCGTGATGCAGAGCCGGCTTTGGCCGGAGCAGTGGGCGATCGACGCTGCCGTCAAGACAGCCACCATTGAGCGGCAGATGCACATCGCGCTGGCAGAACCGGGCAGACAGCGGGACCTTCAGCGTCAGGCGACCGCCCAAGCGATCGTTACCCTCCTCAGTTCCGCCCGCGACGCCACTGAACGCGGCCGGTGGCGTTGGCGCCATCCCCACGACCGGTGGCGTGGTACCTCGGTGGTGCGGGCCTACCAGAGCCTGCACGCTGCCGAGGTCTTTCTCGTCAACCTGCTGTCGGATGAGCAGATTGCCGCCCTGATCCCGAACGTAGTTGCCAGAGTCCAAGCAACCCTTCATCCGGCTGACCCGCGCCGCACGTTGATCGACCGGCTACCCGACATGGCGGCGGCGAGGGCACCGGGCACGCGTGAGGTCGTACAGCAGGCGATGACCATCGGATATGAAGCGGCCGACCAGTTACATGTCCGCGTGCGGAACTTCCGCAACATCCTCATCGTCAGCGCGGCGCTGATCGCGGTACTGATGGCGGGTCTGGTCTTCCTGGTAGCCCGCACCCCGACGGCGATGCCGTTGTGCTTCCTTCCTTCGACCACCTCACCTACGGTTGCCGCTCCGGCCTCCTCGCCGACCACCGTGCCTCCCCTCCCGACCTCCGCTTCGCCGTCTCAGGCCGCAACCGCCGCCTCGCCGTCCGCACGACCGGTCGCGGCTGGTCAGGTAAACGCGGGGACGGTCTGCCCCAGCGGCGACAAGCGGAGCCCCTCTTCGGGGGACGTGCTGATCGTGGCCGGCTTGGGCCTGCTCGGCGGGGCGTTAGCCGCGGCGTTCTCCATCCGCGGATTGCGCGGGACGTCGGTGCCCTACGACGTCCCAATCGCATTGGCTCTGCTTAAGGTTCCGTCCGGCTCGCTCAGTGCAGTGGCCGGGATTGTGTTGCTCGGTGGTGGGTTCCTGCCTGGGCTGTCCGAACTTGACAGCCAGCGGCAGATCCTCGCATACGCCCTGGTGCTCGGATATGCCCAGCAGCTCGCCACTCGCTTCATCGACAACCAGGCGCAATCCATCCTGAACAGTGTGCCGAGCAAGGATCTGGTGGCGGCCCGATCGATCTCGTCCGCCCCAGCGCCGCCCGGGGCACCTCCCGCCCAATCCGCTTTCCAGGAGCCGCTGGCGGCGCCGCCGAAAACCGTCCGGGCCGCTCACCGCCCGGCCAGCGGGGGGCAGCACCCCTCTCCCCAACAGCGCAGCAGCCCGGATGCCACTGGGGCCGAGGCCCGGGAGCAAGCTGATTCCGGAGAGCGGTAACGGCCTCGCTGTGGGCAAACCAGTGGGACAAAACAGAGGTGGCGTGCGGATGGTCGGATGGTGGCGAGGTGGGGTGGCGCGCGCAGCATATGTAGTGGCCGGTGCAATGTTCGGCTACGCCGTGTCGTTGACCTCCCCGCACCGCGGGACCGAACGGTGGACGGTCTGGGCGGCCTTTGCGGTCGCGTTGGCCGCTGTCAGCGGCGGGGTGTTCGGTTACGGGCTGGCGCGGTGGCCCGAGGTAGCCGCGCTGGGGCACATCCAGATCCGCCGTGTGGCGGCTTACGTCAGTCTGATCGCCGTCGTCGGTGCAGCATTGCTTGTGCTAACGACCTCGTGCACAGTTGCGAATCCTTGAGCATCGATGATCGTGCCATGGTTGGTGCTGCGATCATGATGGATCGTCGGATGACAGGGCTGTCCCGGCACCGTGACCGGCTCGCCGCGCGAGCGCGTCGTCGCCGCATCGGCGCGGGCGCGAGGTACCGGTTTGGGTTCCCGGATCGGCTGGTGGCCACGCTGGTGCATCTGCGGCACGGGTTGACGCATGACGTGGTGGCCGCGTGGTTCGGGGTGCATCGCTCGACGATCACGCGCAGCGTCGCGGAGGTGCGGCCGCTGCTGGCCGAGCGTGGTCGCAGGGTGCATGACGGTGTCCGGCTTCGCACCCTCGCCGACGCGGTGGCGTACCTCGGTCACCACCCTCGGGCGTTAATGGACGCCACCGAGGGGCGGGTACGCCGACCGATCGCGGGACGGGCAGGTAGGGACCGGTTCGTGTCCGGCAAAGCCCGGCTCAACACGATGAAAGCCCTCGTGATCTGCGATCCGATCGGCAGGCTGTTGTTCTGCGGCGAGACACGTCCGGGCTCGATGCACGACCTCACCCAGGTGCGGACCGCCGGACTCGTCGACCTCCTCCTCCACGCGCCGCTCGGGGTCCAGGTCCTCGCCGACGCCGGCTACCAAGGACTGGGTGCCGAAACCGGCGGAGCCGTGATCACCCCAAGGCCCACGTCACGTAAAGGCCAGACTTCGCTGCCACCGAGCGTCATCGCCGCGCACGCGGCAGCCCGCAAACGGCACTCCTCACAGCGCATCCGCGTCGAGCACGTCATCGGACACCTCAAGAACTGGCGGATCCTGGGCCGCTACCACGGTCGACGCGACCACTTCGACGCCACCATCCGCGCCATCGCCGGCCTGCTCTCCGACCATCAGCACACCGACCGCACCGAGAACACCACCAAACCGTCGAAGGCCCTACCAGCCACACCCCACAATCGACGAGACGGCCTCCCTCGCTGCCGGTAGGTACCCCGGCCAATCACGCACGAGGTCGTTAGGCTCACTCAGCGCAGGGATGAGGATCTGCTCGGCGGCGGCTGTGGCGGCTTCCAGGCTCCGCTCGATGGCCGTCCTGGTGGGCCCGGCGGTGTCAGGCTTGCCGAGCAGGGACGGCAGCCAGGCGAGCCAGCGTTCTGCGGTCACCGCGAAAAGTTCCTTTGCGTCGTACCTGCTCAGGATGTAGCGCGCGGCATGAGCCGTTGCCGATCGCCAGCCGTGGTGAGCTGTTCCTGCTGGCCCGGCGTCAGCCTGTGCCATTGCAGGTTCGCTGGGCCGGCCTCGCCGATGGCGTCCAGCGCGCGGCTACGGGACTGGCGACCTGGACGTACGATCCTGCGCATGAACGTGTCGCGGGGCCGCCTGCTTGTCTGCCTTGTCACGCCGCTCCTGGCAGCCTGCAGCGTCGAGCCCTCCGGCCCGGTGGCGGCCGCGCCGGTGACGTACAGCTGCTGTGAGGCCCGGGACGTCGACACGCTGTACCAGCCTGGTCAGACCTTGACTGTGCACTGGACTGTCGAGTCCCCGGACGAGCCGGGCGGAACCCCACCGCAGGTCGAGTTGACCGCACGCTTGACCGGTCCGTTCGCGTCCGTAGGTGACCTCAAGGCCGCGACAGAGGGCACCGTTCCGGGGCTGGTCACCTTCGCGGCCGCACCGGTTCGACCATCCGGCGCGCCCGATGAACGACCCGTCAGCACCATCGTGATCGGTCAGCAGGCGAAGCCGGGGTACTACAACCTGGTCACCTCCTTGGTCGGCGACGACAACACGGCGAGCGGCGGGGGAAGCGTCGTTCAGGTAGTGCCCAGGTCCTGAGCGTCGGGGCTCGCGTCCCCCGTGTGACGCAGCGTGAACGACCCGACCGGCGTCCCTGCATTTGGACTTGAGCTGAGGTCAGGCGCTGCGGGCGCGTAGGCGGAGAAGGAGTCTTCGCCTTCGTCGAGGATCAGCGGCACGTCGTACATCGACAGGTCCAGCCGGGACCACCTCGCCGAGGCCGACGAGCAGGCGGCCATCCGGCTGTACCGCGTCGAGCGGCACGGTCTCGATGGCCCCGCGCGGGGTGCGTCGGCGTGCCGATCGGGGGGCGCGTTCGAGGAGTCCGCCCAGGTCCCGTGACGCCCTCCGCTCCGCGTACGCCTCCACGGTGCGCCCCGTCGCGAGCATCAGCGCGATCACCGCGCCGGCCAGGTACTCGCGTACGACGAGAGCCCCGGCCAGTGCCAGGACCGCGATCACGTCGACCCCGACCTGCCGGTGCAGCAACGACCGGACGACCCACGTGATCGCAGGCAGCAGGGCGACCGCGGTTGCGTCGGCCCACAGCAGGTCCGCGGGGCCGCGCCGGTCGGCGAACCACAGTGCTGCCCCGGCCAGCAACGCCGCCGTGACGGCGACCAGCAGCGCCCAGTCCCACCACAGCTTCTGGGCCTTCACCTCTCCTCGGCTGGGGCCAATCCGCATGCGCGCCTCCTGTCACCACGGGTGCCGGCGGGCCGGCCGACACCGCCTGCCGATCTGCGAGCGGTAGCGCTGCTCAATGTGCCTCGGGCCGGCTGGGAGGTCGGACCGGACGCAGCGATACGGCCGTCACCTTGTATTCGGGGCATCCCGTCACCGTGTCCGTGACGTCAGACGTGAGGGCGTTGGTGGGGGTGTCGGGAAAGTTGAAGGCGGTGAACAGCTGGCCGGGGGCGACCGTGTCGGTCAGATGGACGGAGAAGGTCACGACTGCGCGGCGGTTGGCCACCTCGACGAGGTCTCCGTGGGTGATCCGGAGCCGGGCGGCGTCGTCCGGATGGAGGTCGAGCACCTCGCGCGGGCAAAGCTCGACGTTGGGGGTGCGGCGGCTCATCGAGCCGCTGTTGTAGTGCACCAGCCGGCGACCGGTGATCAGGACGTACGGGAAAGCGGCATCGGGTTGTTCGCCCGGCGGCAGGTACGGTCGCGCGGCCAGAGCGGCACGCCCGTCCGGAGTGGCGAAGGAGTCGAGGTAGAGGCGCCCCTCACCGGGCTGGTCCGCCGCGCGGCACGGCCAGTGCAGCGGCCCCTCCCGGTCCAACCGGGCGTGGGAGATGCCGGAGAACGTCGGCGTCAGCGTGGCGCACTCAGCCAGGGCGTCGGCCGGGGTCGGGCAACCGAGGTCGGCTCCCATCGTCCGGGCGAGCAGTCGCAGGATGTCGAAGTCGGGCTTGGCCTGGCCGGGTGGCGTCAGTGCGGGACGGACCCGCTGCACCCGCCGATCAAAGTTGACGAACGTTCCGTCCTTTTCGAGGAAGGACACGGCCGGGAACACCACGTCGGCGAGCTGGGCCGTGCGGGAGAGAAACAGGTCGTGGCTGACGACCAGGTCGCAGGCAGCGAGGGCGGTGCGCACGTTTCCGCTGTCGGGGTCGGTCTGCGCGATGTCCTCCCCGATGACGTACATCGCTCGCACCCGACCGGCAACGGCCGCCTCGAACATCTCAAGAATGCGCAGCCCGGGCCGGTCGGGCACGTCCACGCCCCAGGACCGGCCGAAACGGACACGAACGTCCGGGTCGGTGACGTGCTGGTAGCCGGGCAGCATGTCCGGCAGGGCGCCCATGTCCGACGCCCCTTGGACGTTGTTCTGCCCGCGCATCGACAGCACGCCGCAGCAGCCTCGCGTGCCGACGGCGCCTTTCAGGATGGCGAGGTTCGCCAGCGTGCGTACTCCGTCGGTGCCGTGGGCGTGCTCGGTGATGCCGAGCCCGTAGACGATCGCCGGGCGTCGCGCGGTCCCGTACAGGCGGGCTGCCATGGTGAGCGTCTTGGGATGGACCCCGGCCAGGCGCGCGGCCTGATCCACCGGGTAGTCGCGCAGCAACTCGGTCAGTTCGGCCAGCCCGCTGGCCCGCGTGCGGAGGAACTCCTCGTCGGCGTAGCCCTCGTCGAGCAGCACCCGGGCGATGCCGTTGAAGACGGCGACGTTCGACCCGGGTTTGGCCTGCACGTGCACGTCGGCCATCTCGGCGAGGTCGATGCGACGCGGGTCGATGACGACAAGCCGGGCTCCGCGCAGCACCAGCTGCTTGATCCGCGCCCCGATGACCGGATGAGCTTCGGTCGGGTTCGCCCCGGCGATCAGGATGCAGTCGGTGCCGTCGAGGTTGTCCACGGAGTTGGTCCCGCCGGCGTAGCCGAACGAGGCGCTCAGCCCGACCGCCGACGGGGCGTGACAGAGTCGGGAGCAGTTGTCGACGTTGTTCGTGCCGAGGACGGCACGGGCGAACTTCTGTGCGAGATAGTTCTCCTCGTTCGTCGCCCGCGCCGATGAGATCATCCCGATCGCATCCGGCCCGTGCCGGTGCCGGATCTCGGCCAGCCGGGTCGCCACCATGGTGAGCGCCTCCGCCCAGGACGCGGGCTCCAACGGCGAGTCCCGGCCGCCGCGACGCATCAGCGGTGCGGTCAGCCGGTCGCGGGACCGGGTGAAGGCATGGGCGAAGCGACCCTTGATACAGGCGTGGCCCCGGTTGACGGGAGCGCCGTGCACGGGGGTGATGGCGGCCACCTCGTTGTCGCGTACGTGCACTCCCAGGGTGCATCCCACGCCGCAGTATCCGCAGGTGGTGGTGGTCGTCCGGCTGATCGGGCGAGGGTCGAGCAGCCCTGGTTCGGACAGGGCTCCGCTCGGGCAGGTGTCGACGCAGCCGCCGCAGGCGACGCAGGGAGAGGACACCCAGTCGTCGCCCGTGCCGGCCGCGACCACGGTGTCGAACCCGCGCCCGGTCAGGGAGAGCGCGAAGGTGCCCTGAACCTCCGCGCACATCCGTACGCATCGGTTGCAGGCGACACACAGGTCCCGGTCGAGTTTCACGTAGGGGTGGGAGTGGTCGACGCCCCGCGTTCGGATGGCCCCGTCGAACCGGCTCCCGGTCACCCCGAAGTACTCGCACGTGCGGACCAGCTCGCTGCGGTCGGCGGGAACGTCGAGCGCCCGGGCGGGCAGTTGAGAGACGAGCAGTTCCAGCGACAGCTGCGCCGACCGACGGGCGACCGGGTCGTCGGTGTGCACCAGCATGCCCTCGGTGGCGGGTGTCGTGCAGGCCGGCATCGCCCGTCCTTTCACGCCGACCAGGCAGACCCGGCACGACCCCTGTGGGGTGAGCCGTTCGTCGTAGCAGAGGGTCGGCACCACTGCCCCGGCCGCCTTGACGGCATCCAGCACGCTGGCCCCGTCGGCTACCTGGACAGTTACGTCGTTGACGGACAGCTGCATCTACTCGCCCGTCCGGCGCAGCTCGTCTGAGTAGACGTGCAGCAGACTGCGGACCGCACAGGACACTCCGCGTCCGAAGGCGCACAGGCTCGCCGCGGTCAGCACCTCAAGCAGCGGTTCATGGGCGGCCAGGGCCGCCTCAGCCTGGGTGGGTTCCCCGATACGCTCGGCGAGTTCGAGGCCTCGGCGGGCGCCCACCCGGCATGGCGTACAGGCCCCGCAGCTCTCCGCGGCCCCGAACGCCCACGCGTGCCGCAGGATCGCGGCGGCAGGCATCGCCGAATCGACCGCGACCAGACTGCCGTGTCCCAACGCGACACCAGCCTCCGCCAGCGGCCGGGACAGCAGCGGAAGATCCAGCTGATCCGGGGTGAGGAACCCGCCGAGCGGGCCACCGACCTGCACCGCCCGCAGCGTGTGCGGCTCGCGCAGCCCGCCACCGAGATCCTCGACCAGATGGCGCAGCGGCACACCGTACTCGACCTCATACACGCCCGGCCGGCGGAAGCGCTGGCTCAGACAGACCAGCTTGGTGCCCGGCTCGTCCGGATGACCGAGGCGGGCGTACCCGGCCCCGCCGTGCCGGACGATCCAGGGCACGGCCGACAGCGTCTCTACGTTGTTCACGGCGGTCGGCTGCCCTAGGTACCCGTGGCTGGTGGGGTAAGGGGGGCGGGCCCGCACATCGGCCCGCAGGCCGGCCACGGCGTGCAGCAACGCCGTCTCCTCCCCGGCGACGTACGAGCCGGCGCCACGCACAACTTCCACGTCGAAGTCGAAGTCCGAGCCGTGTACCCGCTTGCCCAGGTGGCCGCTCTCCCGCGCCTCGGACACTGCCGCACGCAACCGCCTGGCGGCCGTCGGGTACTCCGACCGGACGAGGATCACCCCATGCCGCGCTCCCACCGCGAAGGCCGCCAGTGCCAAGCCCTCCAGGATCCGGTGCGGATCGCTCTCCATGAGCAGCCGATCGCAGAACGAGCCGGGATCCCCCTCGTCGCCGTTGGCCACCACATACCTCGGCCCGGGTTCCCGCGCGGTCGCGGACCACTTCTTCGCCACCGGGAACCCCGCCCCGCCTCGCCCGCGCAGGCCCGACGCGGCGACCTCAGCCATCACCTGATCGGGTGAACCGGAAGCCACGACGCCCGGCCACACCTCCCAAGGGCCCTCGCCGCCGATCAACCCGGCCAGCACCACCGGACGATCCACCGCGCTCACGTACCCTATCTCCGCGGCCCGCATCTTCAACGGCTCCGCCCAGCCGGGCCTCGTCCGCCGCTCGGCGGCGCGCGGATCGCCGAACAACCCGCCGAGCAGCTCACCACTACCCGGTTGATCCCCGTCCAGAACAGCCGGCGAGTCGTAGCAGTACCCGAGACACCGCACGCCCTGCAGCGACACCGACCCGTCCGCGGCGCACTCACCCAGACGAACGCCCAGCGCCCGCTCAAGACGTGGAATGTGCTGACCCTGCGTGCTGGCGAAGCACGAGGTTCCCTCGCAAACCCGGACATGACGCCGGCCACGGCGCCCCTCGGCAAAGTCGGCGTAGTAGGACGCCGCCCCCGTCACGGCCGCCACCGGCCAACCGAAGTCGCCAGCGGCCCGCTCCAGGTCCTCGGCGTCGATCCGACCGTCCTCGTCCTGCGCCTGCCGAAGCCGATCCAGCATCCGTGTTCCCGGCCTGTCCAGGCGCTCCTGCAACTCGACGAACGCCTCGCGTACCTCGCCCACACCACCTACCCCCGTGCGACACCGACCCTCCCGAAAACGTACGTATGCGTCGGTCCGCCTTGGGGCCAAACGGTCAATTTGCCGGGCAGGGAGGCTGCCACCGCCACTTCGCGCCAGGGACGGACCTCACCGGCACCACGCAGGCTCGCTGGCTGCCACAGCCGATAATCCGCTGGTCAGCCACTTCCCTGCGTCACCGGCGAGAAGGACATCCTCGGACTGTGGGCCGGCACCGGTGGTGAGGGCGCGAAGTTCTGGATGAGCGTGCTGACCGACCTGCGCAACCGCAGGGTCAAGGACGTGTTCTTCCTCGTCTGCGACGGCCTCAAAGGGCTGCCCGAGGTCGTCACGAACGTGTGGCCGCAGACCGTGGTGCAGACCTGCATCATCCATCTGATCCGCAACACGTTCCGGCTGACGTCCCGCCGCTACTGGGACGAGTTGAAGCGCGACATCAAGCCGATCTACACCGCCGTCAACGCCACCGCCGCCAGGGCGGCGTTCGACGACCTTGCCGACAAGTGGGGCGATCGGTATTCGGCGGTGATCCGCCTGTGGGACAACGCCTGGGCCGAGTTCATCCCGTTCCTCGACTACGACCTGGAGATCCGCAAAGTCATCTGCTCGACCAACGCGATCGAGTCCCTCAACGCCCGTTACCGGCGAGCGGTCAAGGCCCGCGGCCACTTCCCGAACGAGCTGGCCGCGTTGAAGTGTCTGTACCTGGTGACCCGGTCCCTGGACCCCACCGGGGACGGCAGGACCCGATGGACGATGCGCTGGAAACCCGCGTTGAACGCCTTCGCCATCACCTTCAGCGACCGCTTCCCGGCCGCTGAAACCTACTAACCAAGCTCGCCGGAAACACCTTTAGCGAGACAGCCCCGGTTGAGGTGTCCGCGGTGGCGACGGGTGGTGGCGGTGCGGGTACGTAGCCGCTGGTTCTCGGGATTCCGGAATCCGTAGGCGTCGCGGGCGACGGTCTTGATGACCCGGTTGGTTCCTTCTGACCCGGCGTTGGTGATTCCGAAGGTACGCCGGTCACACCGACAGCCCCGGATCTTTCACCACCGCCTACATCAAAGCTGATCTCCAGGACGGGGCCGACGCGCTATCGGCGATGACCGGACAGCTACACCCATTCGCCAATACGAGCGCCGAGGCACTTGCCTACCAGCCCGCACGCCAAACTTCACGGCGTTGACCTTTAGCGGGCAGGCTGTGGGAGCACGTGGTCGTCGCAGTCGGGTAGCTTCGCCGGGTGGTTGATTGAGTGGGTGCGGAGTTCGCCGACCCTAGCGTCGTGGGACCTGCCGCAGGACCGGCGAACCGGCAGCGGTGGACAGTCGGAAGCCGATGGCGAGCACCCTACGCCCGGGTGGTGTCAAACCGCATACCGCTGGAACCCTCGCCGCGGCCCGGGCCCTTGCGGCGGGCTCGCCACAGGTGGGTCTGGCCGTCTGCGGACCGGCCCAGTGTCCAGAGGCGGGTCAGCCGAACCCCGGCACGGGGAATCTCCTCGTCGTAGATGTCCAGCGGCACGCCAGGTTCCAGGAACCTGCCGCGCGGTGGGATCGCCATGCCGCTGCCCGGTTCACGGATCGCGCCTCGCGCCAGCCAACGCGCGGTGACGCTGCCGGTGGTGTCGCGGTCGAATCGGGGCAGCAGGGGAATCCAGTTGCGGGGAACCGGCGTCTGCAGCAGGTATTGCCGAAGGCGGGCAGCGTCCGGGCCTGGCTGCGCTGTCCGCCGGGCCACCTCGTCCTCGTGAAGATCCAGCGGCCGCCCGCAGGGGCTCTGGACGATCTTCTCCACGGCCCAGGCCATGTTCGCCAGTTCGTCACGTAGGAGCAGGACGTCCTCCAGCGGACGGGACTCCTGGGTGGTCGGCAATGCGTCGAGCAGCAGCATTGCACTGCCGGCGTCAGCTGCGGCGTCGTCACTGGCAAGCTCGAACATCCGCCAGTCCGTGCCGGCTCCGTCGCCGAACGGGCCGATCGTGGTCGACACCCCGAAGGCGTCGGTCACGGTCACGGACGTCAGCTCGCACAGGGCACCGACGGGCAACGCGTCCAGCGGCATCGTGAACCAGTCGTTGCCGTACACGGTGGCGAACTCGACGAGGACGAGAGTCAGCAGGTCGCTCGGCGCGGCGGCGACGGAGCCGAAGTCGACCCGGCCGTCCTCCAGCTCCCACCAGCGCGGTACCGGCATTCCCGGGTAGCTGACCGGATTCGGTACGGCCTTGCGGGTGAAGGCGGCCGGTCCCCGCCCTGCCGCAGGTGTGCCGAGGGACGCTGTCGGGGTGGGGGTGCTTCGGGTGAAGGAGTACCAGTCGAGGTGCCCGCCGTCGTGTTCGGGTGCGGTGAGCAACAGATCACCGGAACCCGCCGCGAACGAATACTCCATGCGTTGCCGATCCCAGGCCGACGTGTCGACTGCGGGTTGGCTGACCAGATGGGTGCACCAGTCGTACCACTGTCGTACTGCGGTGAGGACGGCGGAGCGGTCGTTGCCGTTGATCGGTGGTTGTTTGGGCAGGGTCGGGTTCGCGCCCAGCGCGCCCTGGAAGTCGGCGTAGATCGCCGCGCCGTCGGGCGCTCGGCCCTGGGTGACGGCGAGGAATCGGCGGGTACGTGCGTCCAGAGCGGCCAGGTCCGCGGGTGGCTGCAGTGGGTAGGCGCGAAGGAAGCGAGCGCGGTAGTCATCGCTCTTCTGCGGATCGCGCAGGTTCGCAGTGATCAGACGCAGCAGGTGCAGGCCGGCCTCAGCGGCCAGCTGCACGTCATCGAACGGGCCGTTCGCGGGGATCACCCGCTCACGTTCCACGACGGCTTCCAGCGGTGTACCGACAGGCACATCGTCGGGCTGCATTCCGGCCGGCCGCCAACGGGCCAGGGGGGTGGACAGGCCGTTCACCTGCACGTCGACCGGTGACCCGGCGTCACTACCGCGCAGCTCCATCATCTGCCACTGTCTGCCGAGCAGCCACAGGGCGTCGTACACCTGGGCTTGCAGCCCGAGTTGCAGACCCTGCTGGAGGTCTGACGTACGGGCGTGCGGCTCAAGCCGTGTCCAGGACGTGATCGAGGCGCGGCTTTCGATCAGGATGCGGCTGCGCGGGTCCGGGAGGCTGGCTCCCCATTCGCTGGTGACGACGACGTCGCGGGGGCCGGTGGTACGCAGACCGTGCAGGTCGGGGAGCTGCGCTCGGATCTCCGTGTCGGTCCAGGACAGGATCGCCGGGGTGGTGATGTGCGGCGGACGGGGATCTGGGGTGGCGTACACGGCGACCAAGCCGAGGCTGCCGCCGGCCTGCGATCCGAATGCCCGCCCCTGCACCGTGATGACCGCCCCGGGTGCGGGGATGGCCGGAAGCACGCCGGTGACCTGCGGCAGTTCGCCGAGCAGGAAGGCCGCCGGCTCGGTACGTCCCCACGGGGTGCCTACCAGCAGGGGGCGGTCGCCGGCGCCGTCGAGCGCGTCGAGAGGGGGGACCCGTACGGTCACCGCCGTCGGGGTCCACGCCTCGATGGTCGCCGGCACGTCCCGCGGGCCCGGCGCCTGGAACAATACTGCTGAGCCTGCGCCGCGTCGGCCGAAGCGTACGCCGGTGATGGTGATCGTGGCATGCTCCAGCGCCCGCGTGGGATCGACTGCGGTGGTGGCCGGCGGTGCCTCCTCCTCGAGGAGAATCGACATCGGGTCGCTGTCACCGGCGTCGGTGTGCACGACAACCTCGAGCGGTCCGCCGGAACCGAATGACGCCAGCGACGGAACGCGGACAACGATGCTGGTGGCGGCCCAACTGTCGATGCTGCCGGTCACCGGCGCGGATCCCTCGACGGGAACGCGGAACCGGACCGCTGAGGCTTCCGTACGGTCGCCGAACGCCGCCCCGGTCAAGGTGAGCGGAGCCCCGGCCGGCCCCGACGCCGGTGCGACTGTGTCCAGCCGTGGCGCGTCAGGCATCTTGTGGTCCCTTCTAGGGTCGTGCGGGTGGGGGAGAGGGGTTGGCCGGGCGCTATGCGCGGTCAGGCCAGTGGGGCTCCCCGTCCGGTCAGGAAATCGGTCGCGACGGTGACTCCCCTGCCGTTGTAGGCCAGGTACGTTGCGGGCAGGAACTGGCCCGACTCCTGCAACGAGTCGAGGTCGACCATCCGTAGCTTTGCCAGGTCGAGGGTGTCGTCGACGGTCGCGCGTAGCGTCTGCAAGGTCCACTCCTCGCCGGGTCGCGGTGGCACCGCGAGGAGGATGGCCTGCGGCGGGGCGGCGTTGGGCTGGTCGTAGTGCAGCGCCAGACCCGTCGTCTTCGCTCGTGCGGGCAGCACCTCGCTGTACTGCTCGATCATCAGACCGGTCATGGTGCCGGCCGCTCGCAGTTGCCCAGCGGGTAGCAACGCCACCAGCGAGACCCGCCCGGCCGGTGGTGTGGTGCCGAAGGGTAGCCCCACCCAGCGGTCTCCGGGAGTGGCGGGGAGCTGGGCGACCTTGAAGGCGAGCGGGTCGACGCCGCCGAGCACGTCGGCGTAGAGCATCAGATCGTTCAACCGTTGGGCACCGTCACGAACTCTGGCGAGTTGCTGGAACCAGCGGGTGACGCCGAAGGGGTCGCCGGCCAGCAACGACTCGGTGGCGGGGAACCCGACGTCGACCTGGGTCCCGTTGCCGACGGGCGGCGCGGTGTAGCGGGGCAGGGCCTGGAAGTCGGTGCCGAGGACCGTGCGGAGCCGGGTGAGCGCGTCGGCGACGCGACCGGCGGTGTCGCCGGGGGCCGGCGCGGACAATGCGTCGAGCTGGCTGATCCGGCGGCGTACCTCAGCGGCGGCGACCGCGGCCTGCGCCAGCAGGTCGGTGCGGGCCGCGGGTGTGTCGCCGGACGCGGACACCGGCACGGCGCCCGAGACGCCGAGCGCGTTGGCCGCCAGCAGCGCCGCCCGCAACGGTTCGCCGGCGGGTGCGACCATCGCGGCGGCCAGGGCGCCGCCCGCGGCGTGCAGCGCGGCGGTGGCGGCGTCCGCACGGGCCCACAGATCGGCGAGGTCGACGGTGGCGATGCCGGGTGTCTCGGGCAGCGACAGGTCGTCGGGGGTCACCGGGCGGCCGCCGGCCAGCGTTTCCCGCATCGCCTGGGCCAGCTCCATCAGCTCGAGCAGGCCGATCTTGTAGGGAAGTTCGGGTTGCCGGCTGGCCGTCACCTGGATCCGGGCATCCGCCGGGACGCCGGCGGGTCTGGTCCGCGCCGCGTGGTAGACGATGCGCCGCTCCAGTTCGGACAGCTGATGCTGTTCGGTTGCCACGGCCGCGTACACCACGTCCAGCGGGGACAGCGCCGGTGTGAGCTGGTCGAGCGTGCGTTCCTCTTCGGCGAGCGCGGTCCCGCTGACAGGGTCGAGGTAGCGCACCCGGTAGTGGACCCGCTTCGGGTCGCCCAGCAGCCGGCCCGCCCAGGCGTCGAGCCGCGGGTCCGCCGCGGCGCGGCGGGCGTAGGCGGGGTCCGGGGTCCAACCGGGCGCGGCGGTGAGGTCGCCGGGCAGCAGTACCACCAGCCGGTGGGTGACGGCGGTCCCGGAGTGCGGGGTGTAGACGGCTTCCAGTTCCGGCAGTGCGCCATCGGGGTGGGCGGCGGCACGTAGGGCCGCGGCGGCGCGATCGGCGTTGCCACGGCCGAGTTGGAAGACGCCTTCGGTGAGCAGGATGTCGCCCACCGCGTCGACGGCGTCGTCGAGCTGCTCGAACACCGGCTGCAGGGCGGCGCTGGTCGGCCAGTTGGGGGCGGTGCTGCGTTCGGCGGCCACCCAGCGCCGGTGCAGGTCGAGCCCGTCGGCGACGTTGCGTGTCGCCACCGCCTCGGCGGCTGCTCCGGGCGGTGCGGTGCCGGTGACCGGCAGTGGGGCCAGGGTACGGAAGTCGTCGATGAACCTGCCGAGGCCCCGTTCCTGCAGCATCCGCTCGAAGCGGTAGCCGAGCAGGGCTCCGAGTTGTTGGCCGGCGCGGACCCCGTCGAGCAGCCCCAGGGCCAGCCGGACCCGATCGGATGACAGGTCGATGCCGAACGGGTGGCGGGTGCCGGCGCCGCCGGGGTGGGAGCGGTAGCCGCTGGCGAGGATGGCGGCCGCGGTCGCGTGGGCCGGTGACGGGGTGTGGACGTAGCCGGCGCTGGAGCCGCCGTCGCCGCGGCGGATGTCCTCCACCATGCCGTACGCGCCGAGGTGCACTCCGCCGGTGCCCTGCGCGCCCCGGATGGCGTGCAGCCGGCGCTGCGCGAACGAGGTGATCCACGCATCCAGGCGGTACGCGCTCAGGTCGAGGGTCTCTGCGGCGGCCTGCTCCAGGACGTGCACGGGCGCGCCGATGAGCCCGTCGATCGCCGTCTTGACGGCGGCCAGCGGCGGCTGCGGGTTCGCGTCGAGCAGTTCGCCTTTCGCCACTCCGGTGGCGGAGGTGGCAGTGAGCCGTTCCCAGGCCATGCGCGGCCTGGGCGCGGTGAGGTTGTCGTCGATCTCGTCGATGCCGTACAGGGCCGGTTCGCCGCCCTGCCACGGGTCACTCGGTTCCATCCGCCCTGCGGCGAACAGGTAGGCCACCAGCAGCGAGTGGCGCAGCAGCAGGTACAGCAAGGGCCGCTCGTCCAGCGGGAACGCGTCCTGGCGCAGGTCCTGCCAGCCGGCGTCGCGCAGCAGGGTGAGCCAGTCGGCCGCCGGCGGCTGGGAGCGGTCACCACCGGACTGCACCAGTGCGAACGGCACTGGGAAGTAGTTCGCGGCGAACACTGTCCGGGCAAGGTTCGGCTGGGCGCCGGCCAGGCCGTGCGCGTCGAGCACGGCACGAGCCAGAGCGGCCTGTTCCGTGCGCCATTCCGCGGACAGGCGGTTGCCGATGAACCGCCACGCCGCGTCGACGAAGGACATGTCGAGGACGCTGCGGCCACGGAAGCTCACCGAGGTGGGCTGCAACGACAGCACCGTCAGCAGAGGATTCTCGTCGGAAGCTGCGCCGGGGGACTGGTCACCGATGCGGGGCACCGACGCCACGGAGTCCCTCCAGATCGGACGAAGCGAGTCGCGCAGGAAGGCCGCGAGCGCGGCGACGGGCGGCTCCTCGTCGCGGGGCGCCCACCGGTCCAGGGGCAGGACCGGCAGCAGGCCGTACGGCTGCTCGCCGACGCGCAGCACTGGCTGGGGGCCGGCACCACGCACCCAATCGGTGAAGTGTTCGCGAACCGGTTCGACGGCCTCGGGCGGGACGACCGGCGCGAACATGTGCGCCAGGAAGTAGCCCCACGTGGCCGGCCACAGGGCGGTGTTCATCTCGCGGCGGGCACGGCGCAGTGCGGCGCCGTCGTCCGCGGCGGGTGTCGCGGAGAACACCGCGGCGTCGGGTGCGGCCAGTCCGAGTGCCCAGGCGGTGGCGGCGGCGTTGCCGTCGGCGGCGGTCGTGGCTGGCGTGTCGGGCGGACGGACGGCGCCAGCGGGGCCGCTGCCGGTGCCGGTGTCCGGTGTGAGGTTCGTCGGGGCGCCTTCATTGAGGAACCCGATCCCTCGCGTGTAGCGGTGCGCGGCAAGGGCGTTGGCGAGTTCGTGGGCGCCCTGCTCGGGGGTGAGTGACGTTTCGGCGCCCACGACGACGAGCCGGGCGATGCGCTGGGGCGGCGGGTCCGGCAACCGCATCTTCAGCGCCATGCCCCGGGCCTGCGCCTCGGCGAAGTCCACCAACCAGCTCATCCCCGGGTCCTGGCTGGGGTCGGTGCCAGTGGCGGCCAGATCCGGGCCGATGGGCAGTTCGAACGGGATGGGCTGGCCGTGCTGCTGGGCGATGACATTCCCGGCGTCGTCGTAGGCGGTCGCGTACAGCCGTCGGGGCAGCAGTCGACTGCGGGCCGCTCGCGCCCACGGGTTGTCTCGTATCGCGACGGCGCCGGAGAGGGTGGCGTGGACGATCCACTCGGCGCGCGGCACCCCGAAGCGGGTGGTCAGGTCGAGCCACACCTCCTCACGGTCGGCGGCGTCGCGGTAGCGGCGTCCGAGTTCGGCTTCCTCCTGGGTGAGCCGTTCATCATGGCTGTGCACGTGCACCGTGTCCGGCAATGCCCGTACCCACAGTTCCCGCCCGTCGGCCATGAACCGTGTCTGTACACCGAGTGGCAGCAGCGCCACCGGCGCGGCGGACAGCCGCAGCCTGTCCTCCAGCAGGACGGTCGCCGTGGCGCTGATGCCGTTCCTGGTACGCACGCGTACCTGCTTGGGGCCGGCGGCGCCGGTGCCGTCGGGAAACGCGAACCGGATCTGCCCGTCGGCCCAGGTGATGATCTGGGCCGACACGGCGGGCCCGCTGCCGGTGCTGACCAGGACCGCCGCGTCGGCGTCGCCGGCCGGGCCGAATCCGGTTCCGGTGGCGACGAGGTGGTCACCGGGCAGCGCCTGCGCGGGATCGTCGGGGCGCGCCGGCGCGCTGATCCGGGTGAGCGTCGGCGGTGGGGGCGGTGTGGGCTTGGCTGCCGGCGTCGGCTTCTGCGGCGGCGGGGTCACGGTGTCCTCGGCTTCTGCTTGCGGGGCGGGATCGCAGCACACCCGGTGATCAGAGGTTGGGCAGGGCGGTGCGGGCGTGGATGGCGACCCGCATCGGCCGCTGGTAGGTGATTGCGGCCATCTGGGCGGCGTCCGCGCCCCAGGTGGCGGTGGGCAGGGCGTGCCCGGACAGGACGGGCAGACTTGCCGGTGTGGTCCCTAGCGGCCCGACCACACCGATGTGGGTCACGTCGCCACCAGCGGGGCTGACGTGGGACCAGTCCAGGTCGGACCAACTGCTCGGCAGACCACGTGCCGGTCCGGCCGGTGCGGGCGGTTCGTCGAGTCCGAAGCGCGGTGCGGTGGGCTGTTCCTGAATGATGAAGAACCAGCCGAGGTCCCCGTGACCGCCGCGGGCGGCGTCGACGGTGAGGTCGAAGCCCAGGTAGGTGACATCGGGGTCGATCGTGCCGCGGAACTGGGGGTAGCGCTGCAGCGGTCCCGGGGTGGGTATGGGCTGCCCGTCGGGCCCCGACACGTGCGCGCCGAACGCGTCGAGTCGGGGTACCGCCTTGGCCGCGTACACGATGGTGTGTGGGTAGCGCAGCAGCAGCCGTCCCTTGACCATCAGCACGAGCATGTCGGGCCCACCGACCCCGGCGGCGTTGTGGCCGAGGTCCGCGGTCCAGCTCTCGATCGGTGGTAGTTGCGATGGCGGTCCGCCTACCTGGTCCGGGTTGCCGCGGGTGTCCCAGAAGCGGTCAGCGAAGGTGGCGCCCGGGTCGGTGGGCAGTCCCCGCCACAGCATCTCCCGGCTCAGTTCGTGGTTGAGCCCCGCCATGTAGGCCTCGATGAAGCTCGGGTTCCCGACCAGCACCGCGAGACTGTCGTCGGGGATGCCGTCGATGCCGGGCAGCATCATCTGGCCGTCCAGGGCGGTGAGCGGCCGGCTCATCGGCTGTGGGAAGCGGGGCGCGACCGCGCGGGGTCGCAGGGGATCGCCGACGGGCGGCGCGGGTGCCACGAGCCCGACCACTTCGCGGGCGACGGTCCGATCCGGCTCCAATTGTCCCCCCGCGCCCACCATTGCCGCGGCGACTGCGGGCAGGCTGAGCTCGGCGCCCTCTGCTGCCTGCGCCGGCACGGTGGCTGGCAGGTGTTGCAGCAGGAACTCGGTGGCCGCCTGGAAGCGGTTGTTGATGCCGCGCAGCCGGTCCCCGCGTCGGCCCGGTTCGTCGATCTGCCACCGGTCGTCCGCCGGCAGCAGCTCGGCCGCAGGGCTGGCCATCCGCGTAGCCAGGACGGCCGCGTGGGCGGGGGTGCCCGGCGCCGGCTCGGCCGAATCAGGGTCCGGCGGCGGGGTCTGATAGGGATCGTCGCCGAGGTAGAAGCCGCCGGCGTCGGGATCGTCTCCGGCGATCTTCTTCCAGCCGCCGCCGTGCGGCACGTTCTCGCGCAGGTGCTGCATGCGCGGCTTGCCGGGGCCGGTGCCGACCTCGTCGAAGTCGGCGCCGCCGCGCGGCGGCCGTATCGGTACCCGCAGCCGGCCGCGGGACAGCCCGGTGGTCAGTTCGGCGGTGACCTGCTGGGCCGATCCGGGTAGCCGCCGTCCCAGCGGACCTGCCGGGCGCGTCGCGCGACGAAACGGTGTGGAGAACGCCGCCTGCGGGAACACGCTGTCCTTGACGCTGGCCCGCAGGGTGTGACGAGCACCGGGGGCGGGCTGCGACCCGTCGGGCGCCACCCGGACCCGGCTGTGCACCGGCGCCGTGATCCGCACAGCTGTGTCGGGGGCCAGCCCGTCCAGATGTTTGTCCCGGACCGCCGCCGCCGTCGCCCGGGCCAGCTGCGCCTGGCGCAGCAGCCCGTTGGCCCGTTCCAGTTCGCCGGCCTGCTCCCAGGCCGAGGCCATCAGCTGTTCCTGGTTGTCCTGAACGACCCGGGCGCCCAGGGCCGCCGCAGCCCGCCACCCCGGGTCGAGGTTCAGCTCACGCAGCCACGGGCGGGCCGTGTCGGGCAGGGCATCGGGGATGCCGGCCTGGTATGCGCCGTAGATGGGTGGGCGCAGCACGGTGAGGTCCACGCCGGGCGGGGCGTCGATCACGTCCTCCAGCCGTTGCGCGAACGGCTCCTGCACGCCGGGCGGCCACTCCCGGTCGGGCAGCTCGGGTGAGGTGAGTGCACCCTCGAACGACAGTACGGTCGGCGCGGTCAGGTTCAGGTCGGCGAAGTCGGGGCCCGCGGTGGAGATGTCGACCGGCAACGCGCCGATGTCCGCGCCGACGGGCCGGGGACGCAACCGCCGCACCAGTGTCTCGAAGTCGCCGACCTCGGCCGTGGCGAACTCCCAGTGGTCGTACACCGGCAGCTCGACGTCCGCGGTCACGTCCTGCCAGCCGCCAGGTGGCGGCCAGGCAAGCTCGGCGCCCGCGACGACCGGCTGACGGAGCCCGGCCTGCACACCGGCGCGGTACACCGGCACGAGGCAGGCCACGTAGGCCGTGTGCGCCCGCAGCCGGCGGGGGCACACCAGCCGGGACAGGGTCAGCTCGGGGGAGCGCCCGTCCAGTGCCTGCTGCGGTGTTGCGGCATCCGCGGTGAGCTGTGCGTGCGCCCACGCCCACGACTCGGTCAGGTCGGGTAGCTCAGCACGGGCGTCGGCCGCGGCCAACCGCAGCGACGGCAGCGGCCGACGCGGGTCCACCACGATCTGCGCGACCTCCCGCCGCAGCACCACCAGCGTCAGCCACGGCCGGAGCTTGTCACCGCTCTGTCGCGGGCTGAACAACCACGGCAGCTCCGGCGCGTCGAACTCCACCAGGGGGAAGTAGTTGGGCTCGAAGTCGATGGTTCCCGGCCGCGGGTCCCGGCGGATGATCTGGCTGGGTTCCAGCCCGACTACGTCGCCCGGTCCGTACAGGCGCACCGTGCGGCTGACGTCTTCGGTGTCGGACTCGCCTCGTGCGACGGTGAGAGCCACGGGCACCCGCACCACCGTGTCACCTTCGGTCGTGGTGGCCTGCGTCGGGATGGCCGCGGCGAGCCCTTGCCGGGCCCAGGCGAGAAATCGGTACGTGCCCGCGGGGTCCGTCATACCAGCTCCAGTTCCTCTGCGCGTACGATCTGCAACTCGTCCCGGTCGGCCCGCGCGCGCAACCGCTCCGCGGCCGCGGTGTAGCTGCCGTCCAGCCCGTCCAGCGGGACCGGGTTGAGCGTGTCCCGGTCGACCACCACCCAGGTGGGCTCGGCCACGGCCGGCCCCGACGCCGGCGGTGCGAACTTCGCCCGCCCCTGCTCCCGCGACGGCGCCGTGCCGGCAGGCCCGTACTGGGCCGCAGCGGTCACCTCCCCGCCACCGGGGGAGTAGCGCTCCTCGAGCCGTTCCGCGGTGGGCTCGTCGATGTCGAGGATGACCGACTGTTCGTAGTCCAGCGGCAGGTCCTGCACGTACCCGACGGTGATCGCGGTGTGCGGGGCCAGCCGAACCCCGGAGATCATGCGCTCGTACGGGGGGCTGGCCAGCTTTTCCGCGTCACTCATCTGCCGGAACTGCGCGGGCGCGAAATGTTCCGTGGCGGGGCCGACGATGTCCAGGCCGCCGGCGGCCACGACGGCGAAGCGGTCGTAGTCCCTCGGGGGGACCGAGCCGAACAGGCCAAGGGTGCGCTCCAACGGCACCAGCTGCTGGGAGACCGTCAGCGCGCCGAGTGGGTGTGCGGTCAGCTCCCCGTCGCCGGCGCCGTCGCGCAGTACCACCAGTTGGCCGCTCTGCGCCGGCAGTTGTGCACTCCAGTTGGCGTCGGCGGTGAGGCTGTCGCGCAGGATTGGCCACACCTCCTGCCGCTCGATCACTGGGGCGTCCTCGGCGCGGCCGAACTGTGCCCGGAACGGCAGCGAGAAGCTCACGAAGAAGATCTTGAACGTGGCCTCGCCCCACAGCACCCACGGTGACGGCCCGGTCAGGTGCACATGGATGTTCAATCCCATCAGGGTGCTCGCCCCGCGCTTGAGTGCGAGCTGCGCGTATATTTCCGCGAGCAGCCGGAACGGCGCGAACTGGATCAGCGTGTCGAACCCGAGGTTGCCTTCGAGGCTGAACCCGCCGACCTGCACGGACAACTCGAGCCGTGCGCCCATCTGGACCGTGTTGGACGTCAGGGCGAAATACGTCTCCATCCGCAGCCGCGGGTTGGTCCCTGCAGACAGGGCCAGCGTCAAGCGGCGCAGCGCCGGGAAGCCGGCCGGGGGCCGGTACGCGGGGTGGAAACCGCCCACTGCCATGACGAAGTCGGGCTTCGCGCCCCAGTTGGCGCGTGCCGCCATGTCACCGGTCAGCGCGAACGGTCCGACCATCGAGTCGTACAGGGTGGCGTCGACCGAGAGCTCACTGCGGTCGAAGTCGACGACGCCGACCACGTCGAGATTGATGCTCACGATCGGGTGCTCGGGGTCCGGCAGCGCTGCCCGAATCCGCCCGAGGACGATCAGCCGCACCGGTGCCGGTAGCTCCAGGATCAGCGCGAGCTCGATCGTCACCAGGGTGACCGGGGCGCCCCAGCCGATCATCGCCATCGGCCCGAACACGTACTGGTCGACGGCGGGCGGGAAGACGGACTGCAGGGCGCTGACGAGCTGCGCGGCACGCGGCGTCGGGTCGTCCGGGGAGAACAAGATCGCATCGAGGGTGCGGTTGCGCACACCTGCGCGCAGCACGTCGACCGCGACGGTCCGGTTGATACCCAGCAGTCCCCCGACCGCATTGAGGGTGAACCCGAAGCCCAACTGGATCGGTGTGAAACCCGACGCCTGGACGATCACCAGCAGCGAGAAACCTCGCGAACCGTCCGGCAGATGTGTGGTGAGCAGCCCGATCGCGTTGAGCGTCAGCTTCTCGAACGTCAGGTGCAGCCCGCCGGCGTACTGCTCCTTGTCCGGGTCGAACATGAGGAAGCCGCCACCCGAGACGGCGGGTGAGTCGATCGCGAGGCCGACACCGCTGGGCGGCTTGAAGCCGAGGGCGAGCTGGGCCGGGCCCAGATTGCCGTCAGTAACGCCGGGGATCAGCTCGGCCGTCAGGCCGATCCGGTCGACGACGGCGGAGAGCGGGCCGAGCTTGAGGGACAGCCCGGCACCCAGCTCGAGCGAGATGCCGGACTCGTTTGCGGCCAGCGCGACGAGCAGCCGGTCGATGCCGAGCGGACCGAGCTGCAGTCCGACCGGCAGATCGCGCTGAAGCCCCGCACCACCGCTGATCCGCAGCCCGTGCCGGGCAGACCAGGCGATGCTCAGCTCAAACGGGACGGTGAAGCCGTCCGCCGGCAGCACGGTCGTAAGGAAGCCGTCGCCGGACGGTAGGACGCCGAGCCGGCCACCGGTCACCTCCAGGGCGACACCCACGTCGGAGCCGGTGACGGTGAGGGTCAACGCGAGCGAGGTGGCGGTCAGCCCGACGCCCGCGGCGTCCAGCAGGGTCACCACGTCGTGTCCCGGGGCGGGCAGCCGGCGTACGCCGATCCCGGCCCGGCTGTCGGCACCGAGCACCGGGCCGACGACGCTGACCTCGAAGCCCCCGGGCCGGATCGCGGCGACCGGGCCGCCGGCCAGGTCCGCCGCCCCGGTGACTTCGAGCGCGACGGCCGCGCCGAGCGGGATCTGCGCCTGCACCTCGCCGGAGACGAACGGCATGACGGCGAAACCGGGCGGCGCCCCGGCCACCGACACACCGGCACCGGTGAGCAGTATCCCGGCGATCGCGCTGACCTCGTCGTCGTCGGCGGTCCAGATGGGCACGCGGACGGCCACCGGCGGGTCGGTGGGCGCCCCTGCCGGCCAGAGCGCGGCGATCAGCGGCGCTTCGAGGTCCTCGACGACCGCGGCGACGTCGACCGACTGCGCCACCGCCTGCAGACGGAGGAGCAGTTCGTTGTGAGCGAGTCCCGCGCCGCCCCAGCCGTACACTTCGGTGAGCACGCTCGGCGGATTGTTCAGCAGCGCGGCCAGGCGCGGCCAGTGCACCACCACGCGCAGATAGTCGAGCTCGCGGGCGGCCGGGTCGACCGACCCGGCGGTCACCGGCCGGTACTCGATCAGGCCGAGCAGCACCGCGATCGCGTGGGTCATCTCATGGCGCAGGTTCAGGTACGTGGCGAGCAGCCGGTCGAACACCTCGGTGACGAAGCCGGCCGGCAGACGCTGGGCTATGCCGGAGAGCAGCTGCGGCAGCCGGGTCACCGTGCCGAGGACGTCGGGGGCGAGGACGAGCAGCGGCCGCAGGTCGTCGAGGGTGGGCTCGTGGTCCGCGGTGGCCCGCGCCAGGTCGTCGAGGGCGGCGGCGAGCCGGCCGAGCAGGTCCCGATCGGCGGCGCCGGCGCCGAGCGCGGATTGCGCCTCGGCTTCGGAGATCCGCATGCCGAAGGCCGAGAGGAAGCGGGTCAGCTCCTCCGGTGTGGTGAGCGCGGCGGCGAGCGGCTCCAGGACGTGACTGACCTCGATCAGGGCGCGCTCGGCAGTCGAACCGGCGGTCATCGGCTAATCCCCCCGTTCACAGCAGATGCGAGGTCCAGTCGGCCAGGGTCGTTCCCCAGTCGACGGTCTCCACGTCGATGCCGGGCACGTCGTCCAGCCTGCTGAGCATGGCGTCGAGCTCGGTCCGCGTCATGGTCGGCGTCCAGCTACCGACGCGCTTGGAGGCGGACTTGGTGAACGTCTCCCAGTAGTCGAGGGTGTTCGTACGCCCGCGTGGAAAGGTGCTGTACACCTCGTCGATCTCCCAGTGCGCCTTGCGATAACGGATCAGGTTGTTGGCGGCGTAGTAGGTCCGCGTCGGGTCGACGGCGCTCCACCGCAGGTAGCGGGGGTCGTTCTCGTCGTCCGGCTCGTTCTGCCACTTGCGGGCCGCCTTGATCCGCTGGATCTCGGGTACTGAGGTGAGCAGGATGTTGATCTCCGAGTCGGCGAAGCCGTCCAGCGACCGGCCGTTGAGGTTGGCGGATCCGACGAAGAGGCGTTCGTCATCGGCCACCGCGAACTTGGAGTGCACGTACGGCCGGGCCAAGCCGGTTTGCGGATTCCGCCGGGGGATCCAGATTCGTACCCGGGGATGGTCGACGAGGTCCCTGAGACACTGCACTTGCAGCAACAGCGACACCTTGTTGAACGGGTCGATGGTCAGCCCCAGCCTGCCGGCCTGGGCCAGCAGCTTCGCCCGGGTCGGCGGGTCGGTCTCCCGGGCGTACTGGTCGCGCAGCTTCGGCAGGTCGCTCCGCTGGCCGATCTCCTCCGAGTACGCCGGAAGGACCAGTGTCACGTGAAGGTCGTCCTCGGACTCCAGCTGGGCGACGATCCGCTTCGCGATGTCGGGGTGCCGGAAGTACTGGTTCTCG
Source organism: Micromonospora lacuserhaii (assembly GCF_036902735.1). NCBI lineage: Bacteria > Bacillati > Actinomycetota > Actinomycetes > Micromonosporales > Micromonosporaceae > Micromonospora > Micromonospora lacuserhaii. Next base: position 27,253 of record NZ_JBAKHO010000060.1, read on the forward strand.
ATGAACAGCCACTGCTCGGCACCGTCGATCAACGTTTCGTAGGTGCTGCGGATCTCAGTGAGGTACAAGCGGGAGATGGCTGAGAACATGGTCCACACGCCCTGGTTGTTGATCACCGCTTGCGGCATGGTGAGCTTGGTCTCGACGTTGTCGCTGAGCGGGTTGCCACCCACTTTGAGGTAGATATCGTCCTGGTCCAGCCTGTCTGCAGTGGTGACGCCGAAGTGGACGGTGTTGGCAAGCCGGTCGATCTCGTAGTCCCAACGGTCGGTGAAGTTCTTGAGCAGGCCGGTGGCGAGATCGCCACGCAGCCGGATCGCGGCGTCATGCCACACGGCATGCCCGCCGGCGACACTGCCGGCCAGATCCATCCCGCAGTAACCGGTCAGGTAGGGCGTGCCCTTCTTCTTGCCGGCCAGCAGCAGTGTCTTCTGGTGGTGCGAGCCGAGGGTGAACTGAGTCATGTTGCCGTATGCGCTGAGCTTTGCGCCCTTGGGCACGCGGGCGGCGAACTGGTTGGTCCAGAACGTCTGCGCCGCCTCCAGGATCCTCGGCGATGCCGGATGCCCGGGTCGGCCCCACGAGCCCAGGCGGCCAGCTTCGCTGAGCCAGCTCAGCGCGTAGCCGACGTCGTACTCGAGGTTGACGCAGATGACGATTTTCAGCTTCTGCGCGGCGACACCCTCACCGCCGATCTTGGCCGCGACCCGGCGCCAGAAATCCCGCACCCTACCGGCCAGCTCGGGCGCCGGCCCGGTCATGTTGGCGTTCCACAAGATGTAGCAGGCCGTGTTCGGCTCCTTGAGCACTTTGACGATGAGCTGCTCGAGGGTGAGCCCCGGGGCGATCGTAATGGCGGGCGAGATGGCCCAGCCGGTGATGAACATCTTCGTCTCGGTGGAGCCTTCCAACTCCGCCACGATGTCCGGGAACCAGTCGTCAGCATCGGCCAGGAACTGCACATCCTTGTCACGGAGCAATGGATCGTAGGGCCGGCGATTCGGCATGAGACCCCCCGGGGATGATGCAAAAGACTTTCACGTCCCGCCGCGAGATCAACAAGCCTGGTGTCGCTTACCCGACGCATCACCATTGGAGGCTGGCGCGCCGGCCGGCTACGACGGCCTCGTCGATCTCTTACGCGGGCGTCTAGTAACTGACCTCCACCCGCATCTTGGCCCAGGTGATCCGGCCGACGATCCCGTCGTCGCCGATGCCCTGCATCCGCTGGTACCAGCGGACCCCTGCCTCCGTGTGGGGGTCGAACGTTCCGGTCGGCTGTCCGCACTGCCGCTGCCCGATGAACCGCTGGATGAACGCCACGTCGTCGCCGCTCATCCCGCGCCGTACCGTCCGGGTCCCCGGGCGTTGGCCGGTCGGCTGCGGCGCCGGCTTCGGTTTGGTCGCCGCCCGCAGCTCGGCGACAGTCTTCGGGCCGACGATGCCGTCCACGGTCAGCTTTCCGGCTTTCTGGAAGCTGCGCACCCAGGCCAGCGTCGCCGGACCGAATTCACCGTCGACCGCCAGACGGGCGCCGACCTTGTTGGCCAGGATCTGGAGCTCCCGTACGTCGCTTCCCTTGCTGCCCTCGCGTAGCGTGCGGTCACCGAGCTTGGGAGCTTTCGAGTTGGCGATGCCCCAGGCGCGGTTGCTGTCCTCGCGGCTGGACGAGTGGCCGACGCTGATGTGGATGTGCTTGTCGTGCGGGTTGGGTCCGGTGTAGCGGGCGGCCCGGAACGCGCGGCTGCTGCTCCAGATGGTGCGGTCGAAGATGACGTACTCCGTCGATGGGTGCTGGATGCACCGGCAGACGACCAAGAGCGGGTCGATGCCGTCCTTGTCGATGTCGATAGCGTTGACCGAGCTGTCGTCCGCGTCCGGGTTGTGATCGGACTTGCGCGCCTGGTGGGCGGCGTCGCCGATCCAACCGTCGGACGTCCGGTCCCGGTTCGGCCAACGCTCGTTCACCTCGTCCCGTAGGACCCTGAGCGTCGGCGCCAGGTGGACTCCCACTGCCTACTCCTCCTCCTCGACCGCTGCGAGGTCGTACTCAACCAGTTCGCCGATGTGCGCCTCCGGGTTGTCGTCCTCCTCGAAGCAGGTGACGACGAGGTCCTCGACATCCGCGCTCATTTCCTGCCACCTCCGGGTCAACGGGTAGCCATGACTGTGCGACTGAAGATTTCTCAGCCGCAACGACCAGTCAGGTTTCTTGCACAACATCTGCCGGACCTGGCGATTCGTGCCGCTCAACGGCCTCCGGCCGTCGCGAATCGGCCGACCGTCCTCATACGAATGCTTGACCAGTGGCAACCGTTTATCGGACCTCGACTCCGGGGCGTCACACGCCACCCGGCGACCATGAGCTACGGCGACCGGGCGCGCCTGTAGACATCACCGGTGCCACCCCACCCCGAGCGGCGACGGGCTCGTGGGCACAAGGGACAGCCCGTCATCTGCCTCCTCGCCGACCTACACACCCGACTCGTGGGAGCCGGACCTGTTCGCTGACGCCACCGTCATCACAGCAGCACGACAGGTCCTCGCTCACCTCGGCGTTACCGTCGCCGACCCCCAATCCCACACCCACGGCCCAGCCGCCCTGCCGACGATCGCCGAGTACCTACCCCGCGTCATCGCCGCAGCCGGTTTCGGCGCCCGACGCACCTACGGCACCTACTGGCAGCGCATGGCCACCGTCTAGGGCGACCGACCGCGGGACGCAGTCGCGGCCAGCGACATCGCGGCCATGAGCGTGCACCGGATCATGGGTGCGATCCGTATGACGTACCTTCTGGTGATGGCGTACGCGGGTTCCCGAACTATGAATGTCGGAACCTGGTTGCTGCCCGAGGACGAAGACGCATTCGACATGGCGTTGCGCGACAAATTCCCTGGCGCCGCGTGGCGGTGCTCGCAACCGGGACCGTTGGGACTTCACCCAGTCCACCTGCACGACTCGCTGAGAAACGCGATGGCCTGCGGCGGCCGCGGAGTTCAGGCTTTCCTGCACCTGCCGATCGGCGCAAGCCTGCCGTCAACCGTCACGCTTGCCGACGGCGTCCCTCTGCCTGACGGGCCACCGGTGGCTGCCGTTGTTCAACTCCTGCGCTCGACGCGCCGACATGACCGCGGCGGTACCTACTGCGATCACGACGCTGGGTACCAGCACCCGGACGGTGGTGCATACTTTGATGCCGGCAGGCTGGCTGTTCGCTGGTTCGAAGACGAAGTCGATGCCGACACACACCAGGTTCTGCTGCGGCAGGCACGGGCGGTTCGGTCGGTACTGATAGCCACCACTCGTCCGGCTCACATCAAGGATCAGAATGGCATGCGCCTGACTGGCTACCGCATCGGTCCGGCCGCTCAGGCGATGGCCGAAGCGACGGGCGTCCTTCTTGGCCGCAGTGGTCTACAGCGGTTCCAGCTTGTCTGAGCCTGCCGGGATTTCGACGTCGGGCAACGCACTCAACTCGGCAGATCAGGATGCCGAGCGGTAGCGGCCGCCGTCACGCTCTGCCACGCGCGGATCGCGGCATGTCAGTGCGTTCATCCGAGGGCGGGCCGGCCCTCGGCGATCTGTTCTTCTACAGGCCGGCCGGACCAGGCCAGCCATGGGTCCGCGCCGGACTTGGGCACGACCACAGGCCCGTTGCCCACCAACGCGTCGGAGATGCGGCCTGACTCGATGAAGGCGCGGGACTGGTAGCCCACGGACCATGCGGTCTCGTGCTCCCGCGCTCCGGTGATCACCCATTCACCGGCGCGGATCTCGTCCATGCGGTCAGCGAGGAAGGCAAGTGCGATCTCGCGAGCCTCTTCAACGGTCATGCTCGTGACACTAACGCTGGAACGACTATGCAGGACCGAGCCAACGCGCTGTCATCAGCCAGAGTCGGACGTCCGAGAGCCTGGTCGAACGCGCGCGTCGCGGCTACTTAGAGACTTTCCGCAGGATCGATGTCCGGCCAGACTCGGTCCAGGTGCTCGG
>NZ_JBAKHO010000005.1:0-213556 GCF_036902735.1 Micromonospora lacuserhaii
CTACGAACCGACTTCCCCGGCCGCGCCCGCCCGCCGCCCCGCCGCGCCCGCGACCCGCCCCCGACCGGCCGTCCCGGCCCCGACCACGGCCGTCCCGGCGGAGACCCGATGAACTCCACCACGCCGGACAACCGGACCGAGGGTCCCGAGCGTTCACTTGCTGTGACGCAGGACGACCTGGAGCGGGCGCTGCGGGAGACGCTCTCCCGCCGGGTCGCCGTACCCCCGCCCCCGGCGTTCGACCCGGCCGGCCAGGCCATCCGGCGGGCCCGGCGGGCGCGGCGCCGCACCACGGTCGCCGGCCTGGCCCTGGCCGGGGTCGCCACGGCGGTGATCACCGCCGGCACCGCCCAACTCGGCGGCCAGGCCGGCCGCCCCGACACCCCGACCGTGGTGCTGGGCGACCCGCGCGACACCGACACCTCCGGGTGGCCGATCGCCCCCGTCCCGCCGGCCCGGCCGGCCGGCGGCACGGTGGACCTGATCAACGGCACGGCCCTGGTCAGCGAGGGGAAGAGCTACGAGCTGGGCGTCGGCCCGGCGGAACGGGCGCAGCGGCTGCCCGACCACGACGGCTGGCTGGTGGTGAGCGCGACGACCACGGCGGGCCGTACCCTCTGGTTCGTGCCGACCGGCGGCGCGCCACGGGCGCTCCTGGCCGGTGCGGAGGAGATCGCCGTCGCCCCGGACGGCCGGCAGGTGGCCTGGCGCGACGGTGGCCGGCTCCTCGCCGCCGGCATCGTCGCCGGCCAGCTCATCGCCACGGTCCAGGCGAACGACCCGGCCGGCGTGGTGCCGACCCGGTTCGTCGGCGACCGGGTGCTGGTCCGTCCCGCCGCCGGGGGCTACGCGCTGTGGCGGCCGGGCCAGAGCAACACCCCGGGTACCAACCATCCCGACGTCCTCGACGTCTACGGGGAGCGCCCCGACGGTCGGCTCGTCGGCCTGATCCGCTCCGCCGGCCGGTCCTGCCCGGCGCTGCTCTCCGCCGACCTCACCCCGGTCGCTGTCCGCTGTGGCCCGGCGCTGGCCGGCGACGGGCGGGGCGGCGTCTCCGCCGACGGGCGCTGGCTGCTCGCCAACGGCCGGATCGCGTCGGTGGACGGCGCCCTCCTGGTCGACCTGGCCGGGGTGACACCGGTCGCCTGGCCGGCGGGGCCGGTGATCAGCGGTGCGGTGGCGTGGACCGGCGCGGAGAGCGCCGCGTACGTCGACCGCTCGGGCGCGCTGGCCCAGCTCCGCCCCGATCTGGTGCTGGCCGGGGAGCGCGCCAGCACGACGCTGGTCGGTGGCGGGTCGGACGCCCGCCCGGTGCTCGTCACCGGCGACTCCTGACCGGACGCTCCGGCGCGCCACCGGCCGGCCCGGTAGCGTCGGGCGATGACCACGCGGATCGACCTGCACGCCCACTCCACGGCCAGCGACGGCACGCTCAGCCCGGCCGACCTGGCGCGCGCCGCCGCCGAGGCCGGGCTGGACGTCGTGGCGATCACCGACCACGACACCACCGCCGGCTGGGACGCCGCCGTGGCGGCGCTGCCACCCGGCCTGTCGCTGGTCCGGGGCGCCGAACTCTCCTGCCGTTGGCACGGGGTGGAGCCGGCGGTGCCGCTGCACCTGCTCGCGTACCTCTTCGACCCGGCGCACCCGGACCTCGTCGCCGAGCTGGAGCGGGTACGGGCCGCCCGGGAGGTGCGCGGGGAGCGGATCGTCCGGCTGCTGCAGGCCGACGGGATCGACATCAGCTGGACGGAGATCATCACCGCCGCCGGCGGTGGGACGGTCGGCCGCCCGCACATCGCCGCGGCGCTGATCCGGGCCGGCCTGGTGGGCAGCACCACCGAGGCGTTCGCGCCGGACTGGCTGGGCGAGCGGTACCGGCTGCCCAAGGAGGACATCGACGTCTTCCGGGCCGTCGCGCTGGTCCGCGCGGCCGGCGGCGTACCGGTCTTCGCCCATCCACGGGCGACCCGGCGGGGACGGATCGTGCCGGACGAGCTGATCGTCGAGCTCGCCGCCGCCGGGCTGGCCGGGCTGGAGGCCGACCACGAGGACCACTCGCCGGCCGAAGCGGCCCACGTCCGCGCGCTCGCCGCCGAGCTGGGCCTGCTGGTCACCGGGTCGTCGGACTTCCACGGCACCCACAAGACCGTCCGGCTGGGCGCCCACACCACCGCGCCCGAGGCGTACGAGCGGATTGTCGCGGCGGCCTCCGGGGTGACCGAGGTCGCTTCCGGCTGATCCGCGTTTCCGCTTTCAGCGGCGCGACTACGGTTAGCCGGTGGATCTCAAGCTCTTTGGTGAGGTCTTCGTGACCCTGCTGGTGATCGTCGACCCGCCGGGCATGATGCCCATCTTCCTCGCCCTGACCGGACCCCTGGCCGCCCGGGATCGCAACCGGGCCGCCTGGCAGGCGGTCGCGTTGGCGCTCGGGGTGATCGTGATCTTCGCGGTGGCCGGCCAGACGCTCCTCGACTACCTGCACGTGGACCTGCCCGCGCTCCAGGCCGCCGGCGGCCTGCTGCTGGTGCTGGTCGCGCTGGAACTGCTGACCGGCAAGGCCGACGACCCGAGCCAGCAGGTCACCTCCAACATCGCCCTGGTGCCGCTGGGCACCCCGCTGCTGGCCGGTCCCGGCGCCATCGTGGCCACCATGCTCTTCGTCCAGCAGGCGGACGGGTTCAACGACTTCACGGCCATCGCCGCGGCGATCGTGGCGGTGATGGTGGCCGTCTGGATCGTGCTGCGCTTCTCCGGCGGCATCGTGAAGATCCTCCGCCCGGGCGGGATCGAGGTGCTCACCCGGATCGCCGGCCTGCTGCTGGCCGCGATCGCGGTCCAGCTCATCGCCGACGCGGTGGCCGCCTTCGTCACCCAGTACGTGAACATGGCCTGACGCCCGCCGGTGCGCGGGTGGCGGGGATGTCGGACCGGGATGGCAGGATCGGGTCCGTGCGACGACCCGCGGGTGCGCCCCGACCCCGTTCCGGCCAACCCGAGCAGCTCGGCTTCGACGGGATGCCGGAGCGGCTCTTCGTCTGCACCCCGAGCAAGCTCGGCGCCTACGAGGACTGCCCGCGCCGCTACCGCTACTCCTACGTCGACCGTCCCGCCCCGCTTAAGGGGCCGCCGTGGGCGCACAACTCGCTCGGCGCCAGCGTGCACACCGCGCTGAAGAACTGGTATGCGCTCCCCGCCGACCGGCGTCGACCGGAAGCGCTCGCCGGGCTGCTCAAGGGCACCTGGGTGCGCGAGGGCTACCGCGACGACGAGCAGGAGCGTGCGGCGTACCGGCGGGCGCTGGGCTGGCTGGAGGCCTACGTCGCGACACTGGACCCGGACGCCGACCCGCTGGGCGTGGAGCGGGTGGTCGCGGTCAAGACGGCGGTGCTGGCCTTCAACGGCCGCACCGACCGGATCGACTCCCGCCCCGGTCCGGCCGGCCCCGAGCTGGTCATCGTCGACTACAAGACCGGCCGCACCGGGCTGGACAGCGACGACGCGCGCGGCTCGCAGGCGCTGGCGCTCTACGCGTACGCCGCGGAGCGGACGTTCCGCCGGCCGTGCCGCCGGGTGGAGCTGCACCACCTGCCCACCGGGACGATCGCCGCGCACGACCACACCGAGCAGTCGCTGGCCCGTCAGCTCTCCCGGGCCGAGGAGACCGCCCGGGACATCATGGCCGCCGAGCGGGCCGTCGCCGACGGCGCCGACCCGGACGAGACGTTCCCCGCGGTGGCGGGGACCCGCTGCGGCTGGTGCGACTACCGGCGCAGCTGCCCGACCGGCGCGCAGATCCAGGGGCGGGACCCGTGGGCGGCGATGGAGCGGCCGGCCACGCCGGCGGAGTGAGCCGGGCGCCGCGGCTCAGGCAGCGGTGGAGGTGAGCCGGGCGGCGCGTTCCTTCGCGGCCTGCTGCAACGGCCCCTCCCGCCACTGGCGGGGCAGCGCGGCCAGGGCCAGCCGCAGCGCGCGGACGCTGAGGTCCGCCGAGAGCGCGGTGGTCGGCAGGCCCAGGCCGCCGTAGAGCCGCAGGGCCCAGGGCGGCAGGAGCCCGAGCGCGGTGCCGGCGATGCCGAGATACGCCCAGCGGGGCGGCCCGAGGGACAGGCCCAGCCGGGCCGGCCGGCTGAGCTTCCACGGGATCGGCGGGGCGGTCAGGAACAGCGCGGTCTCGGCCGCCTCCTTCGTCATCCGCAGCTCCGGGCGGACTGCCCGGTAGTAGTCGGCGACCTCGGCGGCGCTGCCCGGCACCTCGGCCGGGTCGAGACCGACCAGGGCGGCGGCCCGCCGCTGCTCGGCGTAGTAGCCGTCGACCTCGGCGTCGGTCAGCGACAACCCGGCCCGGCGGGCGGTGCTGACGAACGACTCCACCTCGGTGACGTGCACCCAGCGCAGCAGCTCCGGTTCGTCGATGCGGAACTGCTCGCCGGTGGACGGGTCGGTGGCGCGCATCCGGGAGTGCAGGCCGCGCAGCCGGCGGCCCGCCGCCTCGGCCTCCGCGGTGGTGCCGTAGACGACCGTGCCGACGTAGGTGGCGGTGCGGACCAGCCGACCCCAGGCGTCGGACTTGTAGTTGCTGTTCTGTGCCACGCCGGCCATCGCCCGGGGGTGCAGCGCCTGGAGGTAGAGGGAGCGCAGGCCGGCGACGATCAGGACCGGCTCGTCGTGCACCTTCCAGGTGACCGAGCCGGGACCGAAGAGGCCGAGATCGTCGGAGTCCACCGACCAAGAGTGCCACGCCGGCCGGGGGACCGGCCCACGGACGACGGCTCGGACCTCGGCGGTGCGGCGGGCTCAGACCTCGGCGGTGCGGCGGGCCTGGCAGGTGGGGCAGAGGCCCCAGAAGGTCACTTCCGCCTCGTCGACCTCGAAGCCGTGGGCGATGTTCGGGTCCAGGCAGGGGGCGCCGCCGACCGCGCAGTCGATGTCGGCGATCTCGCCGCAGCCCCGGCACACCACGTGGTGGTGGTTGTCGCCGGCGCGTGCCTCGTACCTCGCGGGACTGCCGGCCGGCTCGATCCGGCGGGCCAGGTCGGCCCGGGAGAGCGCGCCGAGGACGTCGTACACGGCCTGGGTGGAGACCGAGTCGAGGCGTTCCCGGACCCGCCGGGTGATCTCGTCGACCTCCAGGTGGCCCCCGCCGGCCAGGACGTCCAGCACGGCGAGGCGCGGCCGGGTCACCCGAAGGCCCCGCGACCGGAGCAGTTCCTCGCCACTGGACATGAGGCAATGACAGCACGGGGTCGGCGGCCCGACAACCGGCCCCGACGGCAGGTGGCCCCGGACACAGCTCCGACGACCTCGGTGAACCGTGCCCCTCGGCACCGCGTGTACCCGATCGACGGCGTGCTGCGACAACTGGATCGTCGTACGCTGCTTGCCGCGGAACCGCATCCACTGTCGGAGGTGTCGGTGTTCAAGGAAATCAACGGCCTGCCGGGCCACGTCCTGGTGGTCCACGCCGTCGTGGTGTTCGTTCCGCTGCTGGCGCTGCTGGCCGCCGCGTACGGGCTGATGCCGCGCTGGCGGCCCCGGCTCGACTGGGCGGTGGCGGTCCTCGCGGTGGTGACCCCGATCCTGGCCTGGGTGGCCACCGAGTCCGGCGAGGCGTTCCAGGAGGCCCTGGAGGCCAAGGGCTACCCGCCCGAGCTGCTCGCCAAGATCCACGAGCATTCCGAGTACGGCGAGAACCTGCTCTGGTTCACCGTCGGGCTCGCGGTGGCGGCGCTCGTGCTGCTGGCGCTGACCAGCGGTCGGTTCCGCACCCCGCAGCTGCCCGCCTGGGTCACCTGGGCGCTCACCGCGCTGGTCGTGGTGCTGGCGGTCCTCGCGCTGGTCTACGCGTACCTCACCGGCGACAGCGGCGCCGAGTCGGTCTGGGGCAACACCCTCTGAGTCCGGCCTCTCGTATCCGCCCCGCTCAGAAGATCGCCCGGGAGCAGAGCAGGCAGAGCAGGACCAGCAGCACCACCCCGGCGACGGCGCCGACGCTCCAGGTGAGCCGTTGGGCCCGTTGCTCCGCGACGTCCATCGCCTCCATGTCCTGGGGCGGTAGGGCGCGGGGCGCGGTCGGGTGCAGGTGCACCGGGGGTCGCCAGCCGGGTGGCGGCGGGGTGGTCGGCGGCGGTCCGGCGTAGCCGCCGCCCGCCGGTGGCGCTGCGCTCGGCGCCGTCGGGGCGGGTGGGGGAGCCGGTGCCACCCCGCTCGGCGCCGCCCACGGCGACGGCGACGTCGGCGCGGCCGGCGGTCCGCCTCCGGCCGGGTCGCCGGTCGTCGGTACGCCGGGCCGGCTGTGGCCGGTCGTCGGTACGTCGGGCCGAACGTCGCCGGTCGTCGGTGCGGTGCTCGGGGCGCTCGGTGGCACGGTCTCGGGCGGCCGCCGCCAGTAGTCGTCCTCCGGGGGGTTACCGCTGGGCGTCGTCACGCCGTCCGACGCTACCAACGCCCGGGGCGCCGGACCGGTCGACGCGGCGGCCCCGGGGTGGGAGTGGTACGGCCGCAGGCCGGAGCGGTGCCGGCGTGACGACCGCCGGTTGGGATAGTCTTGCCGATCGTGAGCACCGAGAACCCGGGCCCGCAGGGCGTACGCGGCGACGACGACCGCGCCGTCGACCTCAGCGAAGACTTCGTGGTACTGCCCGAGCAGACGGTCGACGACACCGATCACGGCTGGGGCGAGCGCGCCGGCGGCAACGACGACTGGCTGCTCGCCGAGCGTCCCCCGCACTGGGGCTGACCACACCCCCGGCGCCGGTCCGCGCCAGCGTGGCTCAGCCGCGGACCACGACGGCGAAGCGGCTCCCCTCCGGCTGGCCGATCGTGCGACGTGCCTGGTCGGGCTGGAGGGCCAGATAGAGGGCCGACGTCCCGTCGGTGGCGTCCCCACTCACCACGTCGAGCACCAGCGCCCCGGGTGCCAGCAGGATGGCATCGGTGGTCGCCTGCCCGCCCGGTACGACCAGCAGGTCGACCCGGGCGCCCGGCCGGAGTACCGCGAGCGCCGCCGGCTCGGCCAACCGCACCGGTACGCCCACCGCCCCGCCCGGCAGCGCCAGCGCCCCCGGCCGGCCGGCACCCGCCGGCACGCTCCCGCGCGCGCCGGCAGCCTGGCCGGACGACACGTCCGGCCCCGCCGGCCCACCGCCAGCCGACGGGCCGCGCGCACCCGCCGGTCGGTCCTGCGCGGCTCCGGGGGTTGGGCCGGCGCAACCGGTCGGATGGTCCAGGACGATCACCGCGAGCCCGAGCAGTGCCGCCACCAGCCCCGCCCGTAGCAGCGTCCCGCCGCCCGGCCGGCGCGGCCACCGCACCGGCCGCAGGGCGCGACCGCCGTCCGGGTCACCTGCCGCCATGACACCACCTCCGCCGTGCGGTCCGTCGTCCGAGGCGCGGTCCGCGCCGGGCGCCGTTGGACGGGCACCCGGTTCAGCAGGCTAGGTGGGCGGCGGAACGGTGCGGAGGACGTCGTACCCAGCCTGTGGATAACCTTCGGGCCTGTGGACAACGCCCGTCGGCCGCGCCGATCGGCTATGTCCGACGGCGGCCGGGTGCGCCGAACGCCCCTGCGGCCCGGGGGCGGCAGGGGCGTCGGAAGTGCGGGATCAGGAGGCCGAGGAGCTGCCCGACGAGCTGGCGGCCGGGGCCTTGGCCGAGCCGCCGCCGTTGGTCGACGTGCCGGACGAACCGGACGACGTGCTCGACGACGAGTCGCCGCCGGAGGACGAGCCCTCCGACTTGGCGGCCGGCTTGGCGGCTGCCGCGCCCTTGCTCTCGCTACCCGAGGAGCGGGAGTCGGTCCGGTAGAAGCCGGAGCCCTTGAACACGACACCAACCGAGTTGAAGACCTTGCGCAGCCGCCCCTCGCACGCGGGGCACTCGGTCAGCGGCTCGTCAGAGAAGGACTGCACCGCCTCGAGCTGGTGGCCGCACGCGGTGCAGGCGTACTGGTAGGTGGGCACGTTCTCCTCCGGATCTGGCACGGCCTGTTGGCACTCGACGTATTCGAGTGCCAATGGTGCGTCATCGCACCCGGGTTCGTCCAGCGGACGTGGGGGGATCGACAGCCGGCGCGTCCCCGAGGGTACGCAGGCCGCTCGCGGGGGCGAACACCGCGCGTACCGGACGATCGTGCGGCTCGGCGGGCAGCGTCCCGACCAGCTCGCCGTCGTGCAGCAGCGCCACGGTCAGGGTCGCCGCGGGCACCCGGGCCAGCGCGCGGTCGTACGAGCCGCCGCCCCGGCCCAGCCGTGCCCCGCGCCGGTCCACCGCCAGCGCCGGCACCACCACCAGGTCCGCCCCGGCCACCGCTGCCGGCCCGAGCCGAGGCCCGTCCGGCTCGCGCAGCCCCCGGCCGGCGGCCACCAGTGAGCCGGGACCGGCGTACCGGGCCCAGTCCAGGTCCAGGTCGTCGGCGAGGACCGGCAGGAGCAGCTCCGCCCCGGCGGGCAGCGCGGCGAGGAGCACGTCGGGCAGCTCCGGGCCGCCCGGTTCGGACCCGACCGGCACGTACGCCGTCATCCGGCGTGGGCGCAGCCGGCGTACCAGCTCGGCCAGCCCGGCCTGGACGGACGCCGCGGCGGCGGCCCGCTGCGGGCCGGTCAGTGCCCGGCGGCGGGCGAGCAGCGCGACCCGCGCCTCGCGCTTCGCCTCATGGGTCACTTCCGCGTCATCAGAAAAATCCGGCACGCAACACTCCTGACGCAACGCTTCTATACCGGTCGCTCTGTGTCAGCATCGCAGCAAAGGGCCTGGAAGCTCTGGGGGGCAGCGTTGACGCTACGCGGGCGGTTGACGGCAGCCTTCCTCGCGGTGGTGCTCGGCCCGGTGCTGCTCGGCGCGGTCTTCGCCGGGACCACCCTGGCGGCGGTCGATCGCAGCCGCTCCACCGAGCGCCTCGGGCTCGCCGCCTCCGCCGTGCGCACCTCCGTCGACGCGCTCTGCCAGCAGCTGCGAGCCGCCGCCGACGCCGTCGCGCTGCGCACCGACGCCGCCGCCCGGATCGTGGCGGCCGGCCAGGTGGTCGGCCGCGGCCTCGCCGCCGCCGTGCTGGTCACCGACGTGAACGGCACCCCGACGTACGTCACCCCGGGGGCACCCCCGACGCCCTGGCTGGACTGCGCGGACAGCGGCGTGGCCGAGGGACCGGTGCGGGCGATCAGCGCCCGGGTCGAGCTGCGCGACCCGGCCGGCGCGGCGCTCGGCACGGTGGCCGCCGCGCAGGTCGTCGACCCGGCCTTCGTGGCCCGGCTGGCCGCCGCCACCGGCGTCGCGGTCACCCTGCTCGACGCCGGTGCCCCGCCGGGCCGGGTCACCCACACCACCGAGTCCCACCAGGTACGCGAGGCGGTGCTCGCCGCCGCCGGCACGGCCGACGGAGACCGGGTCACCGAGACCCGCGACGGCCGGTACGTCCGGCGGCTCGACCCGACGTCCGGGCAGCCGCTGCCGCTGGTCCTCTCCGTCTCCGGCGAGCGGCCACCCGGCCTGCCCGCCGTGCTGCTCGGCGCGGTGCTGCTGGCCGCCGTGCTGGCCGTGCTGACCGCCTGGCGGTTGGCCCGGGTCACCACCCGACCGCTGGTCGAGCTGGCCGCCGCCGTGGACCGGGTGGCCCGGGGCGACCTGACCGCCCGGGTACCGGTGCGCAGCCGCGACGAGATCGGCCGGCTGGCCGCCGCGTTCAACGGGATGACCCGGGAGACCGCGAGCTACGTGGCGGCGCTGACCAGCAGCCGGGACCAGCTGCGCGGGCACCTGGCGGTGCTCGGTGACACCCTGGCCAGCACCCACGACCTGCAACGCATCCTGCGGGTGATCCTGCACAGCGCCATCGGGGCGACCGGGGCCCGGGCCGGCGCGGTGCTGCTGCTCGACCCGGCCGGGGTACTGGTGGAGCAGTGCGCCGAGGGGCTGGACGGGCGCTACCCCGCCGGGGCGGACGCGCTGCGGGTGCCGGTCGGCGTCGGGGTGGTCGGAGCGGTGGCGGCCACCGGGGAGGTCCGGAGCGGACGGGCCGAACCGACCGACCCGACCGACGGGGAGCCGCGCTGCGAGTCGTACATCGCGGTGCCCTTCACCGCGCCCGGCGGCCCGGCCGGCGGCGAACCGACCGGCCGGGATCCGACGGTCGGGGTGCTGGCCCTCTACGACCGGCTCGGCGCCGAGGAGTTCGACGACGACGACCTGGTCACCCTGCGCACCTTCGCCGGGCACGCGGCGGTGGCGGTGGAGAACGTCCGGGTGCACGAGGAGGCCCAGCGGCTGTCGCTGACCGACCCGCTGACCGGGCTGTGGAACTACCGCTACCTGCGCGAGTCGCTGCGCCGCGAGGTGGAGCGGGCGAACCGGTTCGGCCGGATGCTCAGCATCCTCGCCCTCGACCTGGACCGCTTCAAGACCGTCAACGACACGTACGGGCACGCGGCCGGTGACGCGGTGCTCGCCGAGTTCGCCCGCCGGGTACGCGGGGAGATCCGCGAGGTGGACCTCGCCTTCCGGCAGGGCGGCGAGGAGTTCGTGGTGCTGCTGCCGGAGACCGACGCGCGGGGCGCGGCGATCGTCGCCGAGCGGCTCGGGGCGGCCGTCCGGGACACCCCGATCACGGTGGACGGGCACGGCGTGCGGGTGCCGGTCCCGGTGACCGTCTCGATCGGCATCGCCGTCTATCCCGATCACGCCAACACCGGGCAGGAGGTGCTGGACGCCGCCGACGATGCGCTCTACGGCGCGAAGGCCGCCGGCCGGGACGGCTACCGGGTGACCGGCGCGCGGGCCACGCCGGTGGAGGAGGAGATCACGGTGCCGGCGGGGGCGGCCAGCCCGGACGACGGGCTCCCGCGCGCGGGCCCGGCGGCCGAGCGGACCGCGAGCCGGCACGCCACCGGCACCGCCGGTGTGACGCAGCCGGGCGGCGCGTCTTCCGGTCCTCACCCGCCGCGGCAGAGCCGTGGCCGATAGTCTCGCGGCATGTCGGAGCACTCAGCGAACCCCTCAACGGCCGCCGCGACCGGCCGTACCCGCGCGGTCAAGGCAGTCATCCCGGCCGCCGGGCTGGCCACCCGGTTCCTGCCGGCCACCAAGGCGGTGCCCAAGGAGCTGCTGCCGGTGGTCGACCGGCCGGTGCTGCAGTACATCGTCGAGGAGGCGGTCCAGGCCGGCCTCGGCGACGTCCTGCTGATCACCGGGCGCGGCAAGACGGCCATGGTGGACCACTTCGACCGCCGGCCCGACCTGGAGGAGCGGCTCGCGAAGAAGCCGGACCTGCTGGCCGCCGTCAAGCGCACCGAGGACCTGGCCGAGATCTACACCTGCCGGCAGCCCGAGCAGCTCGGCCTCGGCCACGCCGTCGGGTACGCCGAGTCGCACGTCGGCGACCAGCCGTTCGCGGTGCTGCTCGGCGACGAGTTCGTCAAGCCGTCCGAGCCGCTGCTGCCGGCCATGCTGGAGCTGCAGGCCCGCACCGGCGGCGTGGTGCTGGCGTTCTTCGAGGTCGACCCGGCCGAGACCAGCCGGTACGGCATCGCCTCGGTCGAGCCGGCCGAGTCGGAGCTGGCCGACATCGGCGAAATCGTCAAGGTGACCGGCATGGTGGAGAAGCCGAAGCCGGAGGACGCCCCCAGCAACCTGGCCGTCCTCGGCCGGTACGTGCTGCCGGGGCGGATCTTCGACGCGATCCGGCGGACGGAGCCGGGCAGCGGCGGCGAGATCCAGCTGACCGACGCGATGGAGCTGCTGCGCACCGAGGGGGTGCCGGTGCACGCGATCGTCTACCGGGGCACCCGCTACGACACCGGCATGCCGCTGGGCTACCTCCAGACGGTGGTGCAGATCGCCGCCGAGCGGGAGGACCTGGGCGGCGAGTTCCGCAAGTGGCTGACCGAGTTCGTCAACTCCGACGCGGCGGGCGGCTCCGGTACATGACCGCTACGGCCGACGCCGAGGCGGCCGCGAACGAGTTGACGCCGCTCGCCGACTACCTGGGCAGCGTGCTGCGCAGGTTACGCGCGCTGCCTCCGCTCGACCTCGACCTCACCCAGGCGTACGGCAACGTCCTCGCCGAGGACGTCGTCGCGCCGCACTCGTTCCCCGCCTTCGACCAGGCAGCGGTGGACGGGTACGCCGCGCGCTGGGAGGACCTCGTCGGCTACGGCCCGGTCCCCTCCTCGGGGGGGCCGGGCCGGACCGTGCGGTTGAACGTGGTCGGCGACCTCGGCGCGGCCAGCTGGCGACCGGTCCGGCTCACCCCGGGCTCGTGCTTCTCGGTGGCCGCCGGGGCGCCGCTGCCGGTGGCCGCGGACGTCGTGGTCCCGGTGGAGTGGACCGACCAGGGCATGGCCGCCGTGGAGATCTTCCGCACCCCCAAGCGGGGGTACGGGGTCCGCCGGGCCGGCGAGGAGCTGCCGGCCGGGACCCTGCTGGCCCGGGCCGGCACGTACGTCTCGCCGGCGCTGGTGGCCGTCTTCGCCGCCACCGGCCTCGGCCATGTGGTGGTCCGCCCCAGCCCCCGGGTCGTCATCGTGGCGACCGGCGACGAACTCGTCGACGTGGGCCGGGGCAGCCAGCCGGGCCAGGTGGTGGACGCGAACTCGCACGCGCTGACCGCCGCGGCGGCCGAGGTGGGCGCGCTGGCCTACCGGGTGGGCATCTGCGACGACGACCCGGAGGCGCTGCGCGGCCTGCTGGAGGACCAGACGCTGCGCGCCGACCTGATCGTGACGACCGGCGGCACCGGCACCGGGCCGGGGGACATGGTGCGCCGGATCCTGTCCCGGCGGGAGGGGGGCCGGGCCGGCCCGGTCACCTTCACCGACGTGGCGCTCTATCCCGGCACCTCGCTCGGGTTCGGTACGGTCGGCGCCGAGGAGGTGCCGGTGGTGTGTCTTCCCGGTGAGCCCGGCGCGGCGCTGATCGGCTTCGAGGTGCTGGCCCGGCCGGCGATCCAACTGCTCGCCGGTGCGGAGCCGGTGTTCCGGCCCAGTGTCCGGGCGCACCTGCTGGAGACCATCTCGTCGCCGGCCGGGCTGCGCGAGTTCCGGCCCGCGCACGTGGCGGAGCGGCGCGGCGGCGGCTACACCGTCCAGCCGCTGCCGGGCGGGCCGTTCACCCTCTCCGGGCTGGCCGAGGCGAACGGGCTGATGGTCCTCGGTGAGCGGGTCACCGCCGCAGCGGCCGGGTCCACGGTGGACGTCCTCCTGCTGGACCGGCGCCGGTGAGTCTGTTCGGCCGCAATCCAGGGTGGCCGGTGACGTTGGCCGACGGGCCGGTGGTGCTGCGGCCGTACCGGCGCTCCGACGCCGCGGCCTGGTCGGAGATCCGGCGCGCCAACCAGGCCTGGCTGGCGCCCTGGGAGTCGCACCTGCCGGGCAGTTGGGACGAGACGAACTCGCCGGCCGCGTTCCGCTACGTGCAGCGGGACCAGCGCCGCTCGGCGCGTACCGGTGAGGGGATGCCGTTCGCGGTGTGCCTGCGCGAGGACGGCCGGGAGCGGCTGGTCGGGCACATCAACGTGGGCAGCATCGTCCGGCGGGCGTTCTGCTCCGGGTACGTCGGGTACTGGGTGGACTCCCGCGTCGCCGGCCGTGGGGTGATCCCCACCGCCATGGCGCTCGCCGTGGACCATGCGTTCGGCCCGGGTGGACTGCACCGGGTGGAGGTCAACATCCGGCCGGAGAACCGTCCCTCCCGGAGGGTCGTGGAGAAGCTGGGCTTCCGCGAGGAGGCGTACCACGTGCGCTACATGCACATCGACGGTGCCTGGCGCGACCACATCGGATACGCGATGACCAGCGAGGAAGTGGCCGCCGAAGGTGGCCTGCTGGCCCGCTGGCACCGGGTGCGCCGTACCGGCGGGTGAGCCGTCCCACGGGCGGGATCGGCGCGGCGCGTCATCATCCTGGTCGGTGGCCCGTAACCTCAAGTGACTGCAAGCTGTGGCAAGCGCTGCCTGCCCGTACGATCTGCGCCGTCGAGGACCATCCGGTGAAGATCCTGCGGCCGATCGGCGGTTGCCCCGAATTCGGTGACGGGAGGGGTGAGGGTGCCGACCTCGGTGCTCCTCGCCGTCCTCGCCGCCGCCGGCCTGCTCGCCCTCGCCCCGGCGCTGGTCCGCCGGTACGACGCCACCGAGCGGCTGGTGGCGGAGCGGGCGCAGTCGACGGCGCGGGTGCTCCAGCGCCGCCGGCGGGCTCGTACTGTCCCCGGTCGGCGGCCGGTCAACCCGTCCCGCGCCCTCGTCGTCACCCTCAGCGAAAATGCGGCGACGGGTGGCCTGAGCGCTCCGGTCTCCGCGCCGCCCGCGCCGGTGCGCCGCTCCGGTCGGCTGCGCGCCGTGCCGCCGGCCCCGGGCAGGGCGCGCCGCCGGCCGCCGCCCCGCCGGCACCACACCCCGGCGGTCTACCGACGGCGTCGGGTGCTCGCCGCGCTGCTGCTGCTCAACTTCGTCGAGCTGGTCGGCGTGGTGGTGGTCAGCCCGGGTTTCTGGATCGGCTTCTCGGTCACCGCCACCCTGCTCGTGGCATACGTCGTACACCTGCGGGGGATGGCCGTGAAGGACCGCCGGCGGCGGCGGATCCAGGCCCGGGAGGCGGCCTGGCTGGCCGCCCGGCAGGCCGAGGTGCGGCGGGAGCAGGCCCGTCGGGCGGCGGCCCGCCGGGAGGCGCAGCGTCGCCTGGCGGCCCAGCGCGAGGCGGTACGCCGCTCCGCGATGGGCCTGGACCGCCCGGCCGACCTGCCCGCGGCGGCCAGCGGCGGCGGCTCGGTCTCCTACCGCCGCACAGGCGGCCTCCGCGGACGCCCGTACCAGTCCGGCCGCGGCCCCCACACCGCCTGACCGCTCAGGCCCCGTCGATCTTGCAGTTGCGGCCCCCGATGTGGGGCTTTCGTCCCGTTCATCCGGGCCGCACCTGCAAGATCGGCGGGGAAGGGGTGGGCCGGTGGGGCGGTTCGCTCGGGTGCGGGGCGTCTGTTAGCCTTGTCGTCGGCCCGCCCGGTGAAAGCCGGGTGGGACCGAAGCCGGTCCGCCGGCGGAGGGGTTGTGGCGCAGTCCGGTAGCGCACCTCGTTCGCATCGAGGGGGTCAGGGGTTCGAATCCCCTCAACTCCACCCAGTTCAAAGGCCGTTTCCCCGCGTGGGGGACGGCCTTTTTCGATCTTGTACAGCAGTGAAGTACAGCAGCTCACAGGAACTGCTCGCCGAGCCGGGTGAGTGCCGTCTCGGTCGCCTCGGAGGCGACCTGGGCGTAGATGTTCATGGTCACGGCGATCTGGCTGTGCCGCAGGATCCGCATCATGACCCGGGGGTGGACGCCGAGAGCCACCAGCAGGGAGGCCTAGGTGCGCCGGGTGCACCGAGATCTCCCGGACGCCGGCCTTGCGGCAGTGGGTCTTGAACTCCCGATGGAAGTTCCTCGGCTCGATCGGCGTCCCGAGGCGGGTGGTGAAAACCAGGCCGTTGTCCTGCCAGGCCTGGCCGGCGTGCTCCTGGTGCCGCTTCTGGTCTTCCCGGCGGGAGCGCAGGGCCGTGGCGCAGATGACCGGCAGGGGCAGGATCGCCTCGGACGACTCGGTCTTGGTCTCCCGGTGCAGGAGCTGCCGGCGGATGCGCTGGAGCTGGTAGGCCACCGACAGCTCGTTGGCGGTCAGGTCGACGTCCTCCCACCGCAGGCCCAGCACTTCACCCCGGCGCAGCCCGAGGACCAGGATCAGGACGTACGCGGCGTAAAGCGGGTCCCCGTCGGCACGGGCCGACTCCAGGAACTGGCGGGCCTCGTCGACGGACCACGGTTTGTCCTTACGCGGGCGAGGTTGGCCACCCGCAGCAAGGCCGCCGGGTTGCGGGTCAGCAGCTCGTCCCGGACGGCGTTGTTCAAGGCGGCGCGCAGGGTCGTCCAGGCATCGCGGGCGGTCCGTTCGGAGACGGTCCGTTGGCAGCCGCGGCCGGCGCGCAGCGCTTTCGCTTGCCCTCAGGGCGGGCGGCGTCCTTGCCCTGCAGGCAGCACTGGCAGGCGGACCGGAGCTGGTTGAGCCAGCTCTGGACGTCCGGAACCGTCAGCTTGTCGAGGCGGCGGGAGCCCAACTCCGGCGCGATGTAGAGACGGACGAACATGTCGTAGTTGGCCGCCGTGGCGGGAGCGAGGTGCGGCTCAACAACGTCACGGAGCCACGAGTCGAGGTAGCTGGTGAGGGGGGCAGGCGGGTGACGACCGGACCGGCCTTTGCCTGATGGTGGAGCTTGATCCACTTGTCGTGGACGGCCTCGCGGGTCTTGCCGTAGACGTACTTGCGGGTGCGATTGCCATCGGGCTTGGTGACCCAGACGTAGGCGGCGAAGCCGTTGCGGTAGGGGAAGATGGAGCCTTCGCCGTTGGCTCGGGCACGTCCGGGCATCAGGCGGCCTTCTGGCGTTCGACCTGTTCGCGGATGTAGTCGTCGACCCATTCGGGGAGGATGCGGCGGTACTTGCCGTCCTTGATGGAGCGCAGCTCGCCGGTGGCGATCTTCATCTTGACCTTGGAGATGCCGAAGCCGGGCAGCGCGAGAACCTGTGTCAAGGTCCGCTTGACTGCAAGGGCCCCCGTACCAGATCCATTCCGTTGATACCAGCACCAGAGGGGCTGGGATACAGAAGAATGGAGCCCGTGGCCTCGGACCAGGAAGCACTCCAGCGCCTGCGGGACGCGCTCGTGCGAGTTCATGAACGTGCCGTGGTACACGACGATGACGGCCTGCACATTGCGGCCCACGACATCAGCCAGGCGGTCTGTGAGCTGGGACATCCGTGCCCCGAGGGGCCGGAATTTCGCACCTGCCCCATATGCAAGTCGCTACCAGGCCAGCGCTGCATCAGCGTGCCCGGCCACACCTTGCAGGACCACTACCACCCGGAGCGGTGTCCGCAGACGTGACCCCGTGCCTCCATTGCTCCTCGGAGGTGAGACGTGCGTAGCCGGGATCGGGGTGTGCGGCCAGCGCTGGTGGGGCGAGAAAGCCGGGAGGCTTTCGAGCGGCTTCGCACCTATTTCATCATCGCGGTCCAGGCGGGTGCGGCGGCCGGTCTGTCCTGGTTCATCGCGGACGACGTGCTGCACAATCCGCAGCCGTTGTTTGCACCCGCCGCCTCAATCGGCACGATCGCGGCAGCCCTTGGCAATCGGATCAGGCGAGCGGCGGAACTCATCGCCGGGGTGATCGTGGGGGTGTTGACCGGACAGCTGATCATCGAGGTGATCGGGACGGGACCGATACAAACCGGCCTGATCGTGGCACTCGCGATCTCGTCGTCAGCCGTGATTCGCGGCGGCGGTGCCGTCATGGTGCACGCAGGAAGCACCGCCGTGCTGCTGGGAACGCTGTCTGCGGAAAACCTCGCTGCGGCGCGGACCGTCAACGGGGTGATCGGAGGGTTGACGGCCATCGCCGTGGCGCTGCTGATCCTGCCGGCCAACCCCATGCGCGTCGTACACCGCTCTGCGGGTCCGACGCTGGATATCTTCGCACGTGATCTCACGGCTGTCGCTCAGGCGCTGGAGCAGCGTGACGTTCAACAGGCCGAGGGCGCCTTGCAGCGCTTGATTGCGGCAGAGGAGCAAAGAAACAAGTCGGTCGAGATGGTGGCTGCGGCGGCGGAGATCGCGGTTCTCTCACCCTGGCGGTGGCGACGATTGGGCATCCTGCGCCGGTACCAGCAAGCCTCCAAGCACCTCCAACTCGCCTACTCCAACAGCCGCGAGATGGCGCATTGGGTCGCATCGACGGTACGGCAGCGTGAGCCGATCCCGGCCAGCCTTCCAGTGTCCATCGAGCGCCTCGGCCAGGCCGTGAGGCTGCTGCATCGCGATTTCCTCGCCAGCCGAGAGCCCGACCTTGCGCGCGCGCGGGCGCAACAGGCCATCGACGGGATCAACCAGGCCTGCGCCGAAGAGATCGGGTTCTGCGGGATGGTCCTCGTTTCGCGGCTGCGCCTTGCCATCAGCGAAGTGCTTCAAGCATCCGGAGTGCCAAAGGCAGAGGCGAATCAGCAGGCGGGGTTGGCGGCCGACGCGAGCTGATTAAACAACCTGTGTTGTTGCCGTCTTGACACCACTTCCGCGAACGCAACCCACCGGACCCCGACTACAACCAGGAGGTCTGGGACGAGCAGGTCCGCCAACACAAGCAGGGCCACCTCATGAATGAACGCCCGAAGGTCCGCATCCAGCGCCTCGTCTAATGCCAGCAGTACAGCATTGAAGTACAGCAACCGTGCCAGCCGCATCGGCCCCGAGAACGGCGCCAGCAGAGCCTGTGACCTCGGAAGCAGCCCGACCAGACCACGACGCAGCCAGTTCGCATCGAGGGGGTCAGGGGTTCGAATCCCCTCAACTCCACCCAGTTCATGGCCGTTTCCCGTGGTGGGAGACGGCCTTTTTCGATCTTGGCGGCAGCCCCTTCGCGGTTCGGTCTCCTTGTCGTACCCGCCGGCCCGGTTCTCGCTTGTTGTCCTGCTGGCCCGTGCCTACTGTGCAGTGATGCTTTCGCGAATGCTGACGGTGACGTTCGATGCGCGCGACGCGGCTCGCCTGGCAGAGTTCTGGGCCGGCTTGCTCGGCCGGGAGGTCGTCGAGGACGCCGGTGGTGCGCTCCTGCCCGGCGACGACACACAGCTCAGCCTCCGGTTCGTTCCGAGCCGCGCGGAGAAGGTGGGGCCGAACCGCATGCACCTTCACCTGACCAGCGCCAGCCCCGCCGATCAGCAGCACACGGTGGCGACGGCGCTGGGGCTCGGCGCCGGCCACCTCGACGTCGGGCAGCGCCCCGAGGAGGGGCACGTCGTCCTGGCCGACCCCGAGGGCAACGAGTTCTGCGTGATCGAGCCGGGCAACGCCTTCCTCGCCGGGTGCGGCTTGCTCGGGGAACTCGCCTGCGACGGCACCCGGGAGGTCGGCCTCTTCTGGAGCGAGGCGCTGGGTTGGCCGCTGGTGTGGGACCAGGACCAGGAGACCGCGGTCCAGTCACCACACGGCGGCACGAAGGTCGCCTGGGGAGGCCCGCCCGTGGCCCCGAAAGAGGTGCGGAACCGGCAGCGCTTCGACCTCGCTCCGGCCGGTGGTGACCAGCACGCGGAGGTCGACCGGCTGGTCTCCCTCGGGGCCACTCGGCTCGAGGTCGGTGCGGACGGCGGCGTCGTGCTGGCCGATCCCGACGGCAACGAGTTCTGCGTGAGAGGGAACTGACCACAGCGCCACGGCGACGCAGCCAGTTCGCATCGAGGGCTGTCAAGGCGGTTGCGGGAACCCGCAACCGCCCTTGTCCGCCCTGCGGTGACAGTGGTCCGATCCGTCGCCACCAGGCGAACCGGCACTCCCGCCGGACGGAACGAAAGGCCCCACTCACGTGCGTCGACTTTCCCAGCTACTCGCACTGGCGTTGCTCGCCTGCGTCGCCACCGTCGTGACCGGGGCGCAGAGCGCCCAGGCTGCGAGCTGCAGCGGTTACCTGATCAACCGGACCGTCGCGAAGACCTCCTCCGGGGTGACGGTCGGCGAGCTGGTCGTCTACTACAACTCCAGCACCGGCTACAACTGCGCGCGGTTCAACCACCTGGGCCCGACCTACGGGGTGGCCAGCCAGACCTACGTGCTCCTCAAGCGGTGTACCAACGGCACCAGCGCCGACCTGTGCTGGGCCGAGACGGAGGACCGTTCCCTGGGCGACTACGCCTACTACGCGGGCCCGGTGCAGGTCTACGCCCCCAACAACTGTGTCGGCGCGCAGGGGTACGTCACCTACCAGGGCAAGTACGTCTGGGCCTACTCGCCGACCAAGATCGGCTGCTAGCGGGGCCCGGCACCGGATCCGGGTGCGGAAGGCCGTCTCCCGGTCCCGGGAGGCGGCCTTTCTGATTCGGGTACGGAGCCGGGAGCGCCATCCTGTTGCGGCTTCCGCAGGTCGCCTGGCCGCCGCACGAACCGTCGGCCGACGCGACCGTGGCCAGTGCCGGGCTGTGTCACCCTGTATCCGACATCGGGCACGAGCCTGAAGGGTGCAGCCGTGGGCGACACAAAACCGGAAACGGCGGCCGGTCCGGGCGATCCCGGCGTGGACAGGCTGGCCAGCATGTCCCGGGCCCTGGAAGCCGCGGTGAGCCGGCGCATCCTCGCGGTTCGGAGCGGCGAGGCGCACGATTCCCAGGTGCGCCTCTTCGCGGAGGGGCTGCCCGCGATCCTGGACGGCCTGGCGATGCTGGAGGCCGCGACCCGGTACGTGGTGAACAACCTCCAGCGCAGCTGCGCGTTCGACCCGTCCCGCCGGGAACGTCTGCTCAACCGCCGTACCCGGGCCAGGAAGCTCCAGGGGCACATGATTCTCCACCCCACCGAGCACCTGCCGCTCAGCGCCGCCTGCCATCCCGACACCTGGGTGGCGCAGGTGCAGGGCCTTGGCCTGGCCATCGACGAGCGGCTCGCGCTGTTCCCCGGCCCGTACACCGGGGACGGGCGTCCGACCGCCTGGTTGTGCTCCGACCCGGACCTGGTGGCCGCTTTCTGCGAGCTCTGGCACGAGACGAAACGGTCCGCCGTGCCGGTCCGCGACGTGCCGGGCCTCGTCCGCCTCACCGAGCGCCAGCTGGACGTCGTCGCGCTGCTGTCCAAAGGGGCGAAGGACGCGACGATCTCCCGGCTGCTCGGTGTCTCCCCCAGGACGGTCACCAGCGACGTCGGCAAGATCATGGACGCGTTCGGCGTCGCCACCAGGTGGGAGGCGGGAATGGTCATCGGCCGAGCCTGCCCACCGAGCCTCAGCGATCGGCCCGTCGTCCGCTCCTGACCGTAGGTCGCGCGCGCCGGTTGGCGGTCAGGATGTGGCCGGTGTGGGTGGATCCGGTCGGTGGGCGGGCTGGAACAGTTCTATGAGGTTGCCGGCCGGGTCGGTGAGCAGAATCTGGCGCCCGCCGGGGCCGGTGACCACGCCGCCGCGGAAGGGCACTCCCGCGCTGCGGAGTCGGTCGATCTCGGCATCCAGGTCGCCGACGATCAGATGGATGCGGTTGCGTCCGGCGGTGGTCGCGTCGTCGGGGGTGGCCCGGGCGCCCGAGCTGGCCGGCCCGGACAGCAGCAGCCGCAGCGGGCCGCGCACCACGTCGGCGAAGGCGGGCGCGGCGCTGGTCTTCAGCGTGAAGCCAAGATGGGTGGTGTAGAAGTCGACGGCCTGCTGGACGTCATCGACGAGGTAGCGGACGCTGGCGTAGCGGTCGGGTGCGGTCACGGCTGAACCTCCTTCATGGACGGCCGGCGGCGAGTACGGGCAGCAGATGCCTGATGCGGCTGTCGATGTCGGCCGCGGTGTGCTGGAAGGCGGGGTAGCTGGCCCGGTCGGTGTCGCCGGCCGTGGTGGGGTCGGGGATGCTCCAGTGCATCCGCCGAGGATGGTCCGGAAAGTCAGGGCAGGCCTCGCGGGCCTTGTCGCACAGGCTGATCACGTAGTCGAGCCGACGGCCGGTCAGCGTGTCCACGTGTCGGGGGCGCTGGCCGGTGATGTCGATGCCGAACTCGTCGCGCAGCACCCGTACGGCGTTGGGGTGGAGGCGGGGCTTGGGTCGGCTGCCGGCGCTGGTTACCTCGACCTGGCCGCCGGTGCGGTGGTGCAGCAGGGCCTCGGCGATTGGTGAGCGGGCGCTGTTGCCGGTGCAGACGAACAGCACGCCGACGCGGGGCGAGCGCCGCAGGTCGACCGGGGGTGTGCGCGGTGCGGGCTCCCGGTGCAGCGCCGGGTGCAACGCGGCGCCGGTGCCGGCCAGCGCATCCGAGCAGCGATCCAGATCCAGGTGGTAGTAGCTGTCGCGGCCGTCGTAGGTGCTGCGGGTGGCGGTGACCAGCCCGCCGTCGCGCAGCAGTCGCAGATGGTAGGAGACCAGGTTCTGCGGCTCAGCCGTCAGCGTGACCAGCTCTCGGACCCGGTAGTCGCTGTCCGCGAGCTCGGTCAGCAGCCGCCACCGCAGCGGATGGGCGGCCAGGCGCACGAACGCCGGGTAAGCCTGACTCGACAACGCCACGACCCGGAGAATACATCAAATGCATTTGATGGAGTAGGCAGTTCGGCCGGGACGACCTCGCGCCAAGGGGCCGTCCCCCGGTCGAGGACGGCCCCTTGGCGATGGTGCTGCTGACGTCAGGACTCGCAGCCGACGCCGTCGTGGTCCGAGTCAAAGCCGTGCGGGTCCGGCGCCACGACCTTGAAGTTCCGGTACGAGATCTGGCCGCAGTCCAGGTCCGGCGGCGGCGGCGGGATGCACACCGTGGGGTAGGCCGGGTCGCAGGACGGCGGCGGCGGAGTCGGAGTGGCCTCGATCCGGATGTACCAGGTGCCGTTCGACGGCCGCCAGACCGTGCGGTCGGCCCGGTCGTCGCCGCCGTAGTTGCCCGGCTGCGGCACGTCGCCGTTGACGCCCCAGGTGATGGCGGCGGTGCCCAGCACGTACCAGGTGCCGTTCCCGGGCCGGAACACGGAGAACTCCGCGCGGCTGTCGCCGGTGTAGTTGGCCGCCACGGGGATGTCGCCGGACTGGCCGTAGCGGACCCCGCTCAGGCCGCGGACGTACCAGGTGCCGTTCGAGGGGCGGAAGACCGCCACGTCGGCGTGGCCGTCGCCGGCGAAGTGGGCGCCCACCGGCTTGTCCCCGGACTGGCCGTAGCGGATGGCGCTCATGCCGAGGATGTACCAGGTGCCGGTGGACGGCCGGAACACCGCGAGTTCCGCCCGGCCGTCGCCGGTGTAGTTCGCCGGCACGGGAACGTCTCCCGACTGGCCGTAGCGGATGGCGCTCCTGCCGAGGATGTACCAGGTGCCGGTCGACGGCCGGAACACGGCGGGCTCGGCGCGGCCGTCGCCGTTGTAGTCGGCGGGCACGGGAATGTCACCGACCTGACCGAAGCGGACAGCGGAGGCGCCGCGGATGTACCAGGTGCCGTTCGACGGCCGCCACACGGCGAGGTCGGTGCGGCTGTCGCCGTAGTAGTTCCGGGCCACCGGCACGTCGCCCTGCTGGCCGTACTGCATCGCGGAGGTGGTCGCCGCGTTCGCCGGAGCGGCGAGCCCGACAGTTGCCACGGACACCGACAGCGCCGCCATTGCGACAGGGACTCGAAATCTCATGCAGCTCCCTCAAAAGATTGTCAGAAGACAACCGTAAGTGGGGGCGAGGAAAGGTAAATCCTCCGAAGGCAGCGGCAGGCCGCCCGAAAGCCGGTTCCGGGGCACCGAACAGATGATCATGCGGGACCCCAGGCAGAGGCCGCTCGACCCGCTGCGAGAACTACAGGTGAAAGGCCGATCCCGGATCGGGAACGGCCTTTTTACCGTCCTGCGAGGACCACCGGCCGACGGTCAGTCCAATGCGAACGACCCGAGCGGGATCTCACCCGCCGGCACGTACCTGCCGATCATCACCCCGGTGGTCGAGACCGTGCTGTCGGTGAGCGTCAGCCCGGCGGGGACCGTGCCGTCGGCGAAGAGGCGCTTGCCCGCCCCGATGACGACGGGGAAGATCCACAGGCGGAACTCGTCGACCAGTTGGTGGCGAAGCAGCGTCTGGACCAGGTTGCCGCTGCCGTGCACCTGCAACTCGGGCCCGTCGCCCTGCTTCAGCGCCGCGACCCCGTCGGCGACGTCGCCCTCGATCAGGACGGAGTTGCGCCACTCCAGGGCGGGGCGACCCCGTGAGGCGACGTACTTGGTGGCGTCGTTCAACGGCTTGCCGCCGGCCTCCTCCGGCGCCTTCGGCCAGTGGGCGGCGAAGATGTCGTAGGTCCTGCGGCCGAGCACGAGGTCGAACGGCCGGCCCATCGACTCGGTCATCACCTCGCCCATCCGCTCGTCCCAGTAGTTGACCGACCAGCCGCCGTGCGCGAAGCCGTTGTCGTCGTCCTCCCCGGGGCCGCCGGGGGCCTGCATGACGCCGTCGAGGGTCAGGAAGGTCTGCACGACCAGTTTTCTCATCTCTCGTGCCCTTTCCTCAGGTCCCGAAGGTGGTGGAGCCCGGCCGTGTCGGGAGGGCCGGTTTGCTGGCGCGACATGCGGAAACACGGATCGTCACGCAGAACCCACGCTAGAGGAGACCTGCGACGAACTCATGCGGGACACGTCGGCCGGTCCCACGCCGACGTCCGGGTCGGAGGGTCGGACGTGGACCGGGCGCCACTACCCTGACCCGCATGTCGACCACGGACGAGGAACTGGCGATCACGGCAGCCCGGGCCGGAGCCGCCGTCGTGCGGGACCGCTACGGTGCCACCCTGACCCGGGTGGAGAAGTCCGGCGGCGACTTCGCCACCGCCGCCGACATCGAGGCGGAGCAGGTGATCCTCGACGTCCTTCGCGCCGCCCGGCCGGACGACGCCGTGACCGGTGAGGAGACCGGGCGTACGGGCGGCGGCGGGCAGCGGATGTGGCTGGTCGATCCGCTCTGCGGCACGCTCAACTACGCCGTACGCACCATGCTGGTCGCGGTGAACGTCGCCCTGCGCACCCCGGCGGGCATCACCGTCGCGGCCTCGGCCGACCCGTTCACCGACGAGGTCTTCTGGACCGACGGCGTCGGCGCGTACGTGCGGCACGACGGCGTCGACGAGCGGCTCACGCCGTCGGCCGGCTCGCACCTGGTGGACGTCAACCTCGATCCGCCGTTCCCGAACGCGCCGGGCTTCCGCGCCGTACGGCTGCTCGGCGACGCCGGGTTCGTCGCGCGGTTCCGTCCCCGGGTGGTCTCCACGACCCTGGCGGTGGCCTGGGTGGCGGCCGGCCGGCGGGCCGCCTACGTCACCGACGGCGACCTGCGGGACAGCGTGCACTTCGCCAGCGGGATCGCGCTGTGCCAGGCGGCCGGGTGCCTGGTGACCGACCTGCGGGGGCAGCCGGTGCACGCAGGCGCCGGCGGCCTCGTGGTGGCGGCGGACCGGCCGACCCACGACGCCCTGCTCGCCCTCGTCGCGGGCCAGCTTGCGGACGGCCGATGACCTACCCGTGGTCGCGCGCCGAGGCCAGCAGGGTGTGGATGACGGCCGGGTCGCTCGTCTCGACATTGCTGAGCATCACGATCCGGCGGTCCGCACCGGGCAGGCAGCCGACGAACGAGACGAAACCCGCGTTGCCGCCGTCGTGGTGGAACAGCGGCTCGCCGGCCAGCGTGCCGACGAACCAGCCGTAGCCGTAGCCCCGCGCCATCGGCCGGCCGCCGGTC
Organism: Micromonospora lacuserhaii; assembly: GCF_036902735.1. Lineage (NCBI taxonomy): Bacteria > Bacillati > Actinomycetota > Actinomycetes > Micromonosporales > Micromonosporaceae > Micromonospora > Micromonospora lacuserhaii. Next base: position 25,210 of record NZ_JBAKHO010000005.1, read on the forward strand.
GGCACCCGCTCGGTCACCATCAGGGTCCGGTACGGCTCGGCGAGCAGCCGCCCCGCCCGCAGGACGTCGAGCCAGGTCACCATGTCGGCGGTGGTGGACCAGACGTCACCGGCGCCCATGCCCACCACGTCCAGGTCCCATGACGGCACCGGGGCGCCGTCCGGCCCGTGACCGGGGGCGATGTCGTCGCGGTCACCCGGGGAACCGGCGAACGTGTCGCCCATGCCCGACGGCGCGAAGATCTGCTCGGCGAGCACGTCGCGGTACGGCCGGTCCGCCACCCGCTCCACCACCTGGGCCAGCAGCACGTAGCCCGGGCTGCTGTAGTACCAGCGCTCGCCGGGGGCGGACAGCGGTGGCACCTGTTGAAAGGTCCGCACTAGGTCGTCCGGCTCCACCCGAAGGGCCAGATCGATCATCGGATGGTCGTGCCAGTGCCCCAGCCCGGAGGTGTGGGTGAGCAGCTGATGCAGCGTGATGTCGCGCCAGTGCGGTGGCGCGGCGCCGAACCACCGCCCGATCCGGTCGTCGAGCGCCAGGGCGCCGCGTTGGGCGAGCAGCAGCACGGCTGTCGCGGTGAACTGTTTGCTCACGGACGCGAGCTGGAACCGGGTGCCCGGTGTGCAGTTCGGGGCGGTGGTCTGGGCGACCACGGTGTCCCCGTGGCGGATCAGGACCGAACCGGGCACCTCGGAGAGCGTCGGCATGGGGCCCAGCCTAGGGCGGTGCGCCGACGTGTGTCACCGGCGTCGATCTCCGGCCGGGCCGGCGCCAGCTGCGGCGCGACAGCATCCCCGGTGCCCCCCACGGCGGCGACGGGTACGGCAGACTCCCCCTTCGCCATTTGTTCCCGCTCCGCCCCTGGAGGCATCCGATGACAGCCGACCTGCCTGCCCCGGCCGTGACCGCCGGGGGAGGCGTACCGCAGGTGTGCGCCCGGCACGGGGAGCCGGCCATCCGGCACCAGAAGGTGCTGTTCCGCTCCCGTACCCCCGGCTGGGTCTACATCCTGCTGCCGTTCGGGGTGCTGGTGTTCGCGATCGTCGCCGCGGTGCTGCAGAAGCGCGTGAAGGCGGCGGCCTGGCCGTTCTGCGCGGAGTGCGCCCGGCTGCGCACGCGCCGCCTGCTCATCGGCCTCGGCGTGGTGGCGCTGGCCATCCTGGGGGTGGTCGTCGTCGCCGTGGCGGTGCCGCAGGGCAGCGACGCCGCGGGCATGATCGTCGTGCTCTTCGTCTTCGCCCTGCTGGTGGGCCTGGGCTTCGTCGCCGCCTCCGGGTGGGGCGGGATCGCCTCCGGGCACGTCTCCGCCGACGGCGCCCTGCTGCAGGTCCGCAAGCCGCACCCGCGCTTCGCCGAGCAGGCCGAGGCGATCCGCATCGCCGTCGAACAGCACTGGGCGGCGCAGCGCTGGCAGCAGGCCCAGGCCCTGGGCAACCCCGCGACGGCGCAGTGGCAGCAGCCGGTTCCGCCGCAGACGCAGTGGCAGCAGCCGCCGGAGCCCGCCGGGGCGCCGCCGCAGCCCCCGTACCAGCAGCCGTAGCCCGGAACGGGCCGGCTCCCCGTCGGGGGAGCCGGCCCGTGAGGTTCGCGCCGGGTCAGGGCTTCCAGGAGCCGGCGGACTCGAAGTTGTGCTGGTACTCCACCACGCCGTTCCGGTCGGCCACGTCGAAGACCACCGCGCCGGAGCGCTTGCTGCCGGCGGGGATGCCGTTGCCCGAGGAGAGCGGGTCACCGCCGCAGCCGGAGAGCAGCCCGCCCAGCCCGCTGACCGTGGTGCCGTCCTCGGCGATCCAGCGGAAGTAGAACGGGTTGATCGACGCCTTGCCCTTGGTCACCGTGGCGGTCACGTCGGCGATCAGGTAGAGGCCCTTGTCGGGGGCCGGGGCGAACGAGCGGCAACCCTTCGTGGAGGTGGTGAAGCGGCGGACGGTGATCTCGATGGTGCCCTCGTCGTCCTCGAGCACCAGGGTGGCACCCGGCTCCATGTTGAACGTCTCGCCGTCGGTGGCGGCGGCGGTCGGCTTCCCGCCGGGCAGCGCCGGCGCCACCGTGGTGCCCGGCGTGGGCAGCGAGCGCTCGATCTCCTCGGCCTTGTCGGCGGCCTTCTTGCCGCCCACGACCGCGGCCGCGACCACGCCGCCGCAGCAGAGCAGCACCAGTGCCGCCACCACGATGCCGACGATGACCCAGACCTTCTTCTTCGACTTCGGCGCGGCCGCCGGGTAGCCGGGCGGCAGCGGCGCACCCGGAGCGCCCGGTGCGGGCGGCCAGGGACCGCTGGGCGGGGCCGGGTAGCCGCCGCCGGAGACCGGCGGGTACGGCGTACCGGAGACCGGCGGGTACGGCGTACCGGAGACCGGCGGCTGCGGCGCGCCGGAGACCGGCGGCTGCGGGGCGTACGGGTTCTGCGGGGCGTAGGGGCTCTGCGGCGCGCCCGACACCGGTGGCAGCGGCGCGGTCGGGTCGGCCGGGTACCGCGGCACGGGGGCCGTGGGGAACGGCTGGGTCGGCTCCGCGGGCTGCTGGTTCGGATCCTGCGGCCCGTAAGGGGGCTGGGGCTGGCTCACCGTACTCCTCGGCACGTCGACAGATCGGTAACGCCTGGACGCTAGTGGGTGGCCGCAACCGCTCAGCGGTGCGGTAGCACCGCCGCGGTGCGGACCAGGTCACCGGCGACCGCGAACCGACCGGTGAGCAGCGCCGGCGGTTCGGCGACCGTCGCCGCCGCCACCCGTTGCGGGTTGATCCGGGCGGTGAACGTCCCGGCGTCGGGGTCCAGCGTCACCGTGGCGTCCTGGAAGTCCAACCAGGAGCCCACCACCGGGTGCCAGACCTTGTAGACGGTCTCCTTGGCGCTGAACACCACCACCGGCCAGCCTGTTCCGGCCGGCAGCCGGGACAGCTGCTCCTCCTCCTCGGCGCGCAGGATCAGCCGGCGTACCCCCGGGCTGAGCTCCCGGTGCCGCTCGGCGTCCATGCCCACCGACCGGACGTCGGCCAGCCGGGCGGCCGCGGCGGCGCAGTAGCCGCGGGTGTGGGTGATCGTGCCGACCACCCCGGTCGGCCAGACCGGGGAGCGGTCGGGGGCCGCGACGACGGGCGCGGTGGGCACGCCCAGCGCGGCCAGCGCCCGCCGGGCGCAGACCCGGCCGGCGGTGAAGTCGCGCCGTCGGGTCTCCACCGCGCGCTCGCCGAGCCCCGCCAGCTCGGCGGGGAGCAGCTCGCCCACCCAGTCCGCCGCGTCGGCCTCCACCACCACGACCGTCGGTGGCAGCAGGTCACGCATCACCCACCCCCTTTGGATACGAGATCAGCCGCGCCCGAGCCGGTCGGCCGACCACGGTGTCCACGTCGGCGTCGGCGGGCCGGCCCCGACAGCGGGCGGGCCGCCCGCCGGGCCAGGATCCGGTCGACGGCGAAGTCGGTCACGGCCATGGCTGGTGAACGTACCGCAACGACGTAACGGCGGAGGGTGGCCTGGCGCTGTAAAGGCGTTGCTGGGGAGCCGATTCGGGCTGTGCGTCGCGAGGCCGACGGGTCGCCGTTTCCGGCGGACCGTCGCGGAAGCTGAGAGGAAGTGACGATGTCCGGTGGTATGGAACCCCCGCGGTCCCCGCTCGACGAGCATGTCCCGATGACTCCCGGGTGGACCTGCGGCTCCTGTGGGGAGGAGTGGCCGTGCGCCGAAAAGCGGGCGCGGCTGCTGACGGAGTTCCAGGCCGACCGCGCTTCCCTCAACGTCTACCTGGGATCCTGTCTGGCCGCGGCGAGCGCGGACCTGCCCGCGACGCCGGGCGCGTCCCTGCGGGCCAGGTTCATCGGGTGGGTACCGAGGGGGCCGTTGCATTCGTGAGATGACCGGTGGCCCACGCCCCCGGTGGGCGGGGTGGGCCACCGGTCGCGATCAGGGCCGTCGGGGGCGGCGGGTCAGCGCGAAGCCGACCACGCCGGCGACCGCGGCGAGAACCCCGCCGACCGTGCTCCACACCCAGCGCGAGCCGAGCGCGGGCAACCGGTCGGCGAACCCCGCGTCGTCCTCCTCGTCGGCCTTGGCTGCCGCCGGCTCGTCGGTCAGCACCGCACCGGCCTTCGGGTTCGGCACCAGCGGCGCCTTCAGCTCGCCGTCGTCGCGTGACCCGTCGCCGTCGGCGGTGACCAGCAGTTCCACGTCGACCGGGAGCCCGAGGTCGGGCTCGGGCAGGTCGACCACGGAGAGCCGGACGTAGTACGTGCCGGGTAGCGGGTCGGCCGACCAGGGCTCGGCCCAGGAACGGACCTGGCGCAGCGTGCAGCCCAGCGTCACGGCACGGGCCGAGGCGTCCACGGTGGGCGCCTGCGCGCCGGCCGTGCACGCCTGCCGGCGGCGCAGCCCGTCGAAGACCTCGACCGTCCAGGTGGAGGCGCCGGTGTGCGGCTTCGGGAACGACACGGTCGCGGTGACCTCGTGCCGCTGGCCGGCCGAGGCGGGGAACGACCAGTAGAGGAAGTCGCCGGTCGAGGCGTTCACCCGGACCGGCTGGCCGGCGGCGATCCCGGTGGCGGTGAGGAAGGACGTGCCGGCCCGGGTGACCGGGGTGGCCCCGGGGGACGGGGTGGGCGCCTCGGCCGAGGCCGGGGCGGGGGCGGCCAGCAGGGTCAGTCCGGCGGCGGCCAGCGCCGCGCCGGTCCGGATGGTCGGGGTACGCATCAGTGCTGCCTCCAGGTGGCGACCCACCAGCGGGTGAGCAGGCCGACGAGCAGGCCGGTGAGCAGGCCGGCCAGGGTGAGCAGGGCGAGCAGGACCCAGCCCCGCCCGAGGTCCGGCGCGGCCGGGGCGGGGGAGGAGGCGACCACGTCGACGGTCAGTTCGACCGGCATGCCGGGGGTGGCCCGGGTGCCCGGCCGGGGCGCGAAGGAGTTGCTGACCACCAGGCAGACCGTGGTGGCGGGGACGGGCGCGTCGGTGGCCCCGGGGCTAGGCGCGGTGCCGTCCTCGGTGGCCGACCAGCGCAGCCCGGCCGACACCACGTCGGTACGCCCGCTTCCGGCGTCGGAACCGCGGACCAGTTCGCGTCCGTCGGTGGCGGTGGCCCGGAGTAGGACCCCGTGGTCGAGGTTCACCGGTCGGTCCAGCGCCACGCTCGCCGAGGCGCGCAGCTCCTGCCCGGGGCGGACCGGCACCCGGTACCAGCGGTGCTGGGAGAACGCCTCCCGGTCGCTGTAGACGCCGGGCGCGAGCAGCGGCGCGTTCGCGCACTGCGTCGTGCCGTCGACCACCGTGGGCGCCGCGGTGTAGGTCTCCTGCGCCCGGTCGACCAGCTGCTTGATCCGGCCGGTCAGCTCGTCGGCGCTCTGTGCGGCGGTGTAGGTGCCGCCGGTCGCGCCGGCGATGCAGAGCAGTTGCCGGCGGACCTTGTCGTCGGGCGCCAGGCCGAGGGTGTCGACGACCAGCTTCGTACCCTGGGCGGCCAGCTCCCGGGCCACCTCGCACGGGTCCGGGGGTGCGCAGGTGTCCTCGCCGTCGGTGATCAGCACGATCCGCCGGACGGTTGCGCCGGTGCCCAGGTCCTGGGCGGCAGCGCGCAGGGCGAGCCCGACCGGGGTGAAGCCGGTCGGCCGCAGGGTCGCCACGGCCGCCTTGGCCCGGGTCCGGTCCACCGGGCCGACCGGCACGATCTGTTGGGTGTCCTGGCAGCCCTGCTTCTTGTCCTTGCCCCGGTAGGTGGCGCCGAGCACCCGGATGCCGAGCTGGGTCTCCTCGGGCAGTGCGTCGACCACCTCGGCGAAGGCCTGCTGGGCGACGGAGATCCGGCTTCGGCCGTCGATGTCCCGGGCCCGCATCGAGCCGCTGACGTCGAGCACCAGCTCGACCTTCGGCGGTTCGGCGGGTGTCTCCTCGTCCGCCACGGCCGGTCCCGGACCGGTCAGTACGGTCGCCGCCAACAGCCCGATCAGGACGGCTGTCGATCGTCTCTTGTTGATCACCGGGCGGAGTGTAGTCAGATCCACTTTGGATGATCATTTGGGGCGGCCGGGCGGATGGGCGGTTTCCGGCCGATCCGGTGCCGTCCTTCGGTCTTTCGGTCACTTCCGGCGGCGGTGCCCGGATTCCCTGCGCTCGTCAACCCGCCGTCGACGCGGCTGTCCCCGTCTCGCGCCCGGTTCGGTCGGGCTCGCCGACCCTCGTGATCGGGCATGAAACGGTACGGACCACCCGACGGCCGTCCGCGTACCGTCCGTGCATGGTAACCGTCCGTTAGGTGCCAGATGTAAACCTTTTGCACCCCTACGCATCCGTCGGAAATCTGACTGAAGTCGACCCGTTGTGCCGGTGCCGCAACGTGGTTAAGCTCTTCTTGCGCGCCCCAATCGCCCGCTTCCCCCGTGGCAGGCGATCGGGGCGCGTTCTAATTTTCCGCCCGGGTTCCGCCGCTGCCATGTGCCGGCCGAATCGCTCGGGACGACGCCACTTCCCGCTCGCCCCCGTCGGCCCCTTCGCGTCCGGGCCGCCATTCCCGATCCGAGCCGGCTCTCCAGTCCCGGCCGCCATTCCCGGTCCGGGGCGGCTTTCCCGGTCCGGGCGGCGACCCAGCCCTCGGCCGCGGTCAGATCCAGCGGCCGTCCAGCCACATCCGGGCCGACCAGTCGTCGTACGGCAGGGTGTTGCCCACGAAGATCGGATAGAAGTACGCGAAGCAGACCGCCACCAGCAGCACGTACGCGCCCACGATCACGCCGCCGATCAGCCGGCGGTCGGCGCCCTGCTCCGCCGCGTCCTCGGGATCGGCCGGCGTCAGGCCGGCCGGCCCGGATGGCGTGACGATCGCGCCGAGCACGTAGACCACGGCCAGCACCAGGAACGGCAGCGCCGGGGCGGCGTAGAAGGAGAACATCGTCCGGCCGTCGAGGGCGAACCAGAACCAGGGGAGCAGACCGGCGGCGACGCTGAGCAGGATCGCCCCGGCCCGCCAGTCGCGCCGGGCCAGGCCCAGCCAGGCCACCGCACCGAGGGCCGGCAGGAACGACCACCAGAGCAACGGCGTGCCGAGCAGCAGGATCTCCGCGGCGCAGCTGGCCGCCCCGCAGGCCCCGTCGCCGGACCAGTAGAAGGCCACCGGCCGGCCGAGCAGCAGCCACTGCCACGGCCAGGACTGGTACTTGTGCGGCGTCTCCAGGCCGGTGTGGAAGTCGAACGCCGCCTTGTGGTACTGCCACAGGTTGTTCAGCGCCCCGACGAACGGGGTGTCGCTCAGCCCGGGGGTGTTCGGGTAGCGCGCCGCCAGCCGGTAGTAGCCGTCGTCGGTGAGCAGCCAGCCCGACCAGGTGAGCACGTACGTCCCGACCACCAGCAGCCCGGCCAGCACCAGCCAGGGCAGCTCGTCCAGGAGCGCGTCCCGCCACGGGCGGCGTACCCCGGCGGAGCGGCGGACGCCGACCTCCCAGAGCAGCGCCAGCAGCCCGAACGCCGGGATGAAGTAGAGCGCGCTCCACTTCACCCCGCAGGCGCAGCCGAGCAGCACCCCGGCGACCAGCCGCCACCACGGCCAGGTCCGCCAGCCGCCGGCCGGCCGCGCGGCCCGCCCCGGCGCGGTCGGGTCGAGCCCGGCCGCCAGGGCCCGGCTCCAGCGCCGCCGCCGGGCGTCCCGGTCGAGCACCAGCGCGCCGAAGGCGGCCAACACGAAGAGCAGCAGGAAGATGTCGAGCAGCGCGGTACGGGAGAGCACGAGGTGGAAGCCGTCCAGCGCGAGCAGCAGGCCGGCGGCGCAGCCCAGCGTGGTGGAGTGGAACATCCGCCGGGCGATCCGGGTCAGCATCAGCACCGACAGGATGCCGGCGAGCGCGGCGGCGATCCGCCAGCCGAACTCCGGGGCGGTGGTGAACAGGTGCCCCGGGACGGAGATGTTGAGCTCCTGGTCGGAGTACCCGAAGGCCCACTCACCGAGCCCGATCAGCCACTTGCCCAGCGGTGGGTGCACCACGTACGACGGGCCGTTGTCCTTGTAGTTCCACTCGACGCCCTTGTCGATCAGCCCGTAGCCGTCGCGGGCGTAGTAGATCTCGTCGAAGATCTTGCCCTTGGGGCCGCTCAGGCCGAGCAGGCGCAGGATCGCGGCGATCGTCACCACCACGGCGGTGGCGACCCACGAGTTCACGTCCAGCCGGGCCTCGACCGTGGCGAGCCGACGGCGGACGACCGCCGGGATCGCGGCGGCGCCGGCCGGTGGGGCGCCCTGCTCGGGGCGGTCCGCGCTCGCGCTCTGTGCTGTCGACGCACTCGTCACCCGGCGATCGTAGGCTGCGGAGGTGCCCGGTGGCGTCCGTCGTCCCCGAGATTGGGCACCGCCGTCGATGAAGGAGCACATCCCGTGGGTGAAATGTCCGACCTCGGGCGGCTGATCCTGCTCGGCGCGCCGCTGGGCAACCCCGCCGACGCCTCGGCCCGGTTCCGGGAGGTGCTCGCCGCCGCCGACGTGGTCGCCGCGGAGGACACCCGCCGGCTCACCCGACTGGCCCGCGACCTCGACGTGACCGTCGGCGGGCGGATCGTCTCCTACTTCGAGGGCAACGAGGAGCGGCGCACCCCTGAGCTGGTCGAGGTGCTCACCAGTGGATACACGGTCGCTCTGGTCACCGACGGCGGCATGCCCAGCGTCTCCGACCCCGGCTATCGGCTGGTCCGGGCCGCCCTGGACGCCGGGGTGCCGGTCACCGCCGCCCCCGGGCCGAGCGCGGTCACCACCGCCCTGGCGCTCTCCGGCCTGCCCTGCGACCGGTTCTGCTTCGAGGGCTTCCTGCCCCGCTCGCCCGGCACCCGCCGGTCCCGGCTGCGGGCGCTGGCCACCGAGGAGCGGACGCTGGTCATCTTCGAGGCCCCGCACCGGATCTCCGGCGCGCTGGCCGACCTGGCCGCCACGTTCGGCGCCGACCGCCCCGCCGCGCTCTGCCGGGAGCTGACCAAGACGTACGAGGAGATCGTCCGCCGGCCGCTCGGCGAGCTGGCCGAGTGGGCCGCCGAGCACGAGCCGCGCGGCGAGATCACCCTGGTGGTGGCCGGCGCGCCGGAGACCCCGGTCGAGCGGCCCGACGACGACACGCTGCGCGCCGCGGTGGCCGAGCGCGAGGCCGCCGGGATGTCCCGCCGGGACGCGATCAGCGAGGTGGCCACCGGGTACGGGCTGCGCCGCAAGGACGTCTACACGATCGTGCACAGCTGACGGTCGGTCTCACCCGGCGGCGAGCAGGAACCCCACGGTGATCAGCAGTGGCCCGGCGTACGCGCCGGCCACCGCCCAGCGGCGCTGACCGCGCTCGGCCAGCCGGGTCGCCCCGGTCCACCGGGCGATCCCGGCCCCGCACCCGGCCACCACCAGCAGGCCGAGCAGCCAGCGCAGGTGCCGCCCGACGCCGGTGTCGACGTACGCGGTTCGGGCAGCTCAGGCCGCGTGTCGGTAACAAATCGGGCAGACCGGCACGGAGGGGTCCGCCGGGCCGAGGAGGCCTATTGGTTCGCGGGCACCCCGGGCCGGTCACTAGGCTTGCTGGTCATGAGTCACGTTCTCGCCGCGGTCGCCTGGCCCTACGCCAACGGTCCGCGCCACATCGGCCACGTATCCGGATTCGGCGTTCCCTCCGACGTCTTCTCCCGGTACATGCGGATGGCCGGTCACGACGTGCTCATGGTCTCCGGCACCGACGAGCACGGCACGCCGATCCAGGTGCAGGCCGACGCCGAGGGGGTCACCCCCCGCGAGCTGGCCGACCGGTACAACCGGGTGATCGCCGAGGACCTGCGCGCGCTCGGGCTGTCGTACGACCTGTTCACCCGGACCACCACCCGCAACCACTACGCGGTGGTGCAGGAGCTGTTCGAGGGGATGCACCGCAACGGCTACATCGTCCCCAAGGTGACCACCGGGGCGATCTCCCCGTCCACCGGCCGGACCCTGCCCGACCGCTACATCGAGGGCACCTGCCCGATCTGCGGCTACGACAGCGCCCGCGGCGACCAGTGCGACAACTGCGGCAACCAGCTCGACCCGATCGACCTGATCAACCCGAAGTCCAAGATCAACGGCGAGACGCCGGAGTTCGTCGAGACCGAGCACTTCTTCCTCGACCTGCCGGCCCTGGCCGAGGTGCTGCGCCAGTGGCTGGACACCCGCGAGGGCTGGCGCCCCAACGTGCTGCGGTTCTCGCGCAACCTGCTCGACGACCTCCAGCCCCGGGCCATCACCCGGGACCTGGAGTGGGGCGTACCGATCCCGCTGGACGGCTGGCGGGACCGGTCCGACAAGCGGATCTACGTCTGGTTCGACGCGGTGATCGGCTACCTGTCGGCCTCCATCGAGTGGGCCCGCCGCTCCGGCGACCCGGAGGCGTGGCGCAGGTGGTGGTCCGCCGACGCCGAGGGGAAGGACGCCCGCGGCTACTACTTCATGGGCAAGGACAACATCGTCTTCCACTCGGTGATCTGGCCGGCGCTGCTCGCCGGCTACTCCGGCGAGGGCGGGAACAACGGCGAGCCGGGCCAGCTCGGCCGGCTCAACCTCCCCACCGAGGTCGTCTCCAGCGAATACCTCACCATCGAGGGGCGGAAGTTCTCCTCGTCCCGCAAGGTCGTCATCTACGTCCGGGACTTCCTCGAGCGGTACGACGCCGACGCGCTGCGCTACTTCATCGCCGCCGCCGGCCCGGAGAGCAACGACACCGACTTCACCTGGTCGGAGTTCCTCCGCCGCAACAACGACGAGTTGGTCGCCGGCTGGGGCAACCTGGTCAACCGGTCCGTCTCCATGGCGGCGAAGAACTTCGGGGCGATCCCGCCCGTCGACCCGGCCGGGCTGACCGAGGCCGACGAGGCGCTGCTCGCGGTCGCGAAGACCGGCTTCACCACCGTTGGCGACCTGATCGCCCGGCACCGGCAGAAGCAGGCCATCGGCGAGGCGATGAGGGTCGTCGCCGAGGCCAACAAGTACCTCTCCGAGCAGGCCCCGTGGAAGCTCAAGGACGAGGCCGACAAGCCGCGGATGGGCACCATCCTGCACGTCGCGCTCCAGGTGGTCAGCGACGCGAACACGCTGCTCACCCCGTTCCTGCCGCACTCCGCCCAGAAGATCCACGAGCTGCTCGGCGGCACCGGCGTACACGCGCCCATGCCGGTCCTGGAGGAGGTCGAGGACCTCGACGGCGGCCCGGGGTACCCGGTGCTGACCGGGGACTACACGGTCGGGGCGCGCTGGGAGTCCGTACCGCTGGGGGCCGGCACGCCGCTCGCCGCGCCGAAGCCGGTCTTCCGCAAGCTCGACCCGGTCATCGTCGAGGAGGAGCTGGCCCGGCTGGCCGGCTGACCCACCCGTACGACGACGCGGCCCCCGGGAAATCCCCGGGGGCCGCGTCACGTCCTCCACTGTGGGCCCGGTGGTCGCCGGCGGTCAGGCGCGGGCCATGGCGGGCTGGCCGAAGAAGTTCATCATCGCCTTGGTCAACTCGTCGGCGTGCGTCCACGGCGTGCCGTGCGGAGCGCCCTTCAACGTGATCAGCTCGCTGTTCGGCAGCATCGGCTGGAGCCGCTGCCCGGTCGCCGGGTACGGCAGCACGTTGTCCTTGTCGCCCTGCACGATCAGCACCGGTACGTCGATCTTGGGCAGGTCGGCGCGGAAGTCGGTCTGCCAGGCATCCACGCTGTCGTGGGTGCCCTTCGCCGACGCGATCGCACCGATGTTCCAGTGCGCCCGGTACGCCTCCTCGCTGACCCACTTGCCCTTGTTCTCCGAGTAGTTGAAGAACGCGTCGCAGAAGGTGGTCAGATAGGCGAACCGGTCCGCCAGGATCGCCTGCTGGAAGCCGTCGAAGAGCTTCTTGTCCACGCCCTCCGGGTTGTCCGCCGTCTTCAACAGGAACGGCGCCAGCGGAGCGGCCAGCACCGCCCTGTTCACCCGGTTCGAGCCGTAGGTGCCCAGGTAGCGGGTCACCTCACCGGTGCCCATCGAGTGGCCCACGAGCATCGCGTCCCGCAGGTTCAGCTCAGTCATGATCATGTCGAGATCGGCGGCGAAGGTGTCGTAGTTGTACCCCGACGTCGGCTGGCTGGACGCCCCGAAGCCCCGCCGGTCGTACGTGATCACCCGGTAGCCGGCGTTGAGCAGCTGGATGCTCACCTTCTCCCAGGTGGCGCCGTTGAACGGGAACCCGTGGATCAGCACCACCGGCTGGCCGGAGCCGTGATCCTCGTAGTACAGGTCGATGGGCGCCGAGTTCTCGGTGCCGACAGTGATGAAAGGCATGCGGGTCTCCTGATCCATGGACGTCGGACGCCCCGCGCATTCCCGCCCGGTCCACCGTTATGCACCCCCTGGTCACAGGGCGTACGGCAGGTCCACCACCCGATCGTCGGTGATCTCGGCGCCCGGCGCCCACGTCTCGTAGACGCCCCGTTCGTGGCACTGCGCCCCGGTGTCCAGCACCGAGTCCGGATCCGGCCGGCACAGCCGCAACCGCAGCCAGCCCGCCTCCTCCCGCATCACCAGACACGGCACGCCCCGCCACTGCGCGTACCGCAGCCGGCGGGCCACCGAGTCCACCGGATAGCGGGCGGCTCGGGTCATCGCCAGCACCCGGAACCCGCCGGGCAGGTCGGCCACCGCCTCGTACTCGCCACCGCCGTGACCGCCGACCAGCTGCGTCGAGCGGGGCGCGTCGCCGGTCGGGACGTACTCCTGGTCGGGGGAGAGGCCCGGCACCGCGGCCAGCAGGTGCCGCCACTGCGGGCCCACCATCCGCAACCAGCCCCGCTGCTCCGCCTGATAGGTGTAGAGCACCACCTCCCGGCCCTCGGCGGTGTAAGCCAGCAGGGTGGCGTTCGCCGGCAACGGCAGGTCCGCGAAGTCGCGGGTGACGAACTCCGGGATCAGTTGCGCGCTGCTCGGCACGAACCCGGTGCCCAGCACCGGCGGCCCGAGCCGGTCCCGCGGCGGCAGCGCCAGCAGGCCCAGGTGCGCGTCGCCGGCCGGCACGTCGTAGTCGCCCGGGTCGGCGGCCCGCCAGCGCAGCACGTACGCGATGTCGGTGCCGTCCCGGCCGCTCGTGCCGTCGCCGCGCAGCACCGCGAGCGCCGCGGGCGTCCGCAGGTGGGCCACGTCGTGCTCCCGGTAGCAGAAGCCGTGCGGCAGCCAGCCCCGCACGTACCCGCCCAACTGTCGGGCGGAGAGCACCTTGACCATGCGGGTGCCCCGGCGGACCACCGCCGAGCCGCGCACCGCGGCCAGGGTCGGATCGCCGGCCGCGCCGGGCTGCTGACTGAGCTGGTGCACGTACGCCCAGCCCCGCTCCCGGTGCAGCGGCACCATCAGCGGCGCGTCCGGTTCCTCGCCGGACTCCGCCGTGCCGTGCACCGCCGTCACCTCGCTGGCGTGCACGAACCTGCGCCACGGCAGCGCCGAGCCCGGCCGGGGGGCCCACTCGAAACCGGCCACCTCGTCGGCGCTGAACAGTTCGTAGGCCGATCCCCGGGCGAGTTCCTCCGCCGGGTACACCGCGCCGTCGTACGTCACGTGCGGGCCGGTCCGTTCGGCGCCGCTGGCCTGAGGGGTGACGCTCACTCCCGCGACGTTAAGCGCCGCGCATGCCGAACCGGTGAACAGTCGGTGGCGACCGGGAAACGTGACCTGGTGGCGGTGTGTGATGCTGGCCGCGATGAGTGAGCCGACCGAAACCCGCAAGCAGCGCGCCGCCCGTCGCGCCGGGGAGTTCCCGCCCGCGCCCGAGCCGCTGCCCCGCCCCGTGCTGGACAGCCACACCCACCTCGACATCACGGTCAGCGAGGCCGGGGCGCCCGGCGGTGGCCCCGCCGACGACCCGGTCGCCGCGGCCATCGAGGTGGCCGCCGGGGTCGGCGTGGACCGGCTGGTCCAGGTGGGCGTGGACGTGGACTCCTCCCGCTGGAGCGCCGAGGTCGCCGAGAAGTACCCGGCGGTGCTGGCCACCGTCGCGCTGCACCCCAACGACGCGCCCCGGCTGGCCGACCTCGACGAGGCGCTGCGGCAGATCGAGGCGCTCGCCGGCCGGGACCGAGTCCGCGGGATCGGCGAGACCGGGATGGACTTCTTCCGGACCGGCGACGAGGGGCGCGCCGCACAGGAGGAGAGCTTCCGGGCACACATCGCCATCGCCAAGCGGTACGGCAAGGCGCTGGTCATCCACGACCGCGACGCGCACGCCGACGTGCTGCGGATCCTCGACGACGAGGGCGCACCCGACACGGTGGTGCTGCACTGCTTCTCCGGCGACGCGGACTTCGCCGCCGAGTGCGTCCGCCGGGGATACCTGCTCAGCTTCGCCGGCACGGTCACCTTCGGCAGCGCCACCGCGCTGCGCGAGGCCGCCGCGCTCACCCCGCTCGACCAGATCCTGGTCGAGACCGACGCGCCGTACCTGACCCCGATGCCGCACCGGGGGCGGCCGAACGCGTCGTACCTGATCCCGCTGACGGTCCGGTCGCTCGCCGAGACCACCGGCGCCGACCTCGACGCGCTCTGCGCCGCCATCTCCGCCACCGGCGACCGGGTCTTCGGCCCGTGGTGAGCGGGCCGGAGCCCGCCGCTACGCTACGGGGCGTGACCGGTCTCCTCGGCCCGGCGGAGATCCGGGAACTCGCCGCCCGGCTGGGCGTCGCCCCGACCAAGAAGCTCGGCCAGAACTTCGTGCACGACCCCAACACGGTCCGGCGGATCGTCACCGCTGCCGGGCTCGCCCCGGACGACGTGGCGCTGGAGGTGGGGCCGGGGCTCGGCTCGCTCACCCTGGCCCTGCTGCCGGTCGCCGCGCACGTGCACGCCGTGGAGATCGACCCCACGCTCGCCGGGGCGCTGCCGGAGACCGCCGCCCGGCACGCCGGCCCGGACGCCGCCCGGCTCACCGTGCACCGGGCCGACGCGTTGCGGATCACCGCCGCGGAGCTGGCCGAACCGGCGCCCACCGCGCTGGTGGCGAACCTGCCGTACAACGTCGCGGTGCCGGTGGTGCTGCACCTGCTCGCCGAGCTGCCCACCCTGCGGCACGGCCTGGTGATGGTGCAGAAGGAGGTCGCCGACCGGCTGGTCGCCGGCCCCGGCTCCAAGGTGTACGGCATCCCGTCGGTCAAGCTGGCCTGGTACTCCCGGGCGAGGGCCGCCGGCAAGGTGCCGCCGAACGTGTTCTGGCCGGTACCGAACGTCGACTCCGGCCTGGTCGCCTTCACCCGCCGGGAACCGCCCCGCGACGACGTCGCCCGCCAGCGGGTCTTCGCCGTGGTCGACGCGGCGTTCGCGCAGCGCCGCAAGACGTTGCGCGCGGCGCTGGCCGGCTGGGCCGGTGGGGCCGACCGGGCCGCCGCCGCGCTCATCGCCGCCGGAGTCGACCCGGGCGCACGCGGGGAGTCACTCACCGTGGAGCAGTTCGCCGCCATCGCCGCGTCGGCCCCGGCCGCCGCACCCGCCGCCGGTTAGGCTGACGCCGTGCCCGCCCCCCGGGCGCCGCACGTGTACGCGTACGACCCGGTTGACGGCCGGCACGGACCGGTCGCCGACTCCGCCGAGGAGCTGATCGTGACCAAGCTGTTCGACATCCGCCTGCGCCCGCAGGACGTCCCCCGGTGACCGAGGCCTGGCGACCGGACGACGAGGACGAGCAGCAGCGGCGCGGGGCCAGCGGACCGGTCAAGGTCCGGGTGCCCGCCAAGATCAACCTGCACCTCGGGGTGGGGCCGCTGCGCCACGACGGCTACCACGAGCTGAACACCGTCTACCACGCGATCTCCATCCACGACGAGCTCACCGCCCGCCGCGGCGACACGCTCACCCTCACCATGGAGGGCGAGGGCACCGGCGAGCTGGCCCTGGACGACTCCAACCTGGTGATCCGGGCCGCCCACGCCCTCGCCGGGTACGCCGGTGTCCCGCCGCACGCCCGGCTGCACCTGCGCAAGCAGATCCCGCTCGCCGGCGGGCTGGCCGGCGGGAGCGCCGACGCGGCCGCCGCCCTGGTCGCCTGCGACACCCTCTGGGGCACCGGGCTGTCCCGCGACGAGTTGGCGTCCATCGCCGCCGACCTCGGCTCCGACGTGCCGTTCCTGATCTACGGCGGCACCGCGCTCGGCACCGGCCGGGGCGAGGCGGTCAGCCCGGTGCTGGTCCGCCCCACCTCCTGGCACTGGGTGGTCGCGGTCGCCGACGGTGGCATCTCCACCCCGGCCGCCTACCGGGAGCTGGACCGGCTCCGCGACGCCGGCGCCGCCCGGGAGCCGCTGGGCAGCACCGACGCCCTGCTCGGCGCGCTGCGCCAGCGCGACCCCCGGGTGCTCGCCGCCACCCTCGGCAACGACCTCTCCGACGCCGCCCTGTCGCTGCGCCCCGCGCTGGCCGACACCCTCAAGGCGGGGGAGGCGGCCGGCGCGCTCGCCGGAATCGTCTCCGGCTCCGGGCCGACCTGCGTCTTCCTCGCCGCCGACGCCGCCGACGCGGAGCGGATTGCCGCCGAGCTGGAGGCCGCCCAGGTGTGCCGGGAGGCTCGGGTCGCGCACGGCCCGGTCGCCGGCGCCCGGGTCGCCTGACCCGTACGCCCCACCCGGGCGGCCCGGGCGGTCCGCGTACCCTTGGGGCAGGCGTCCCCAGGTGCCCGCCGGCACCGGGACGCCTTTGATCATCATGGGAGGTGAGGTCGTGGCCAACATCGTCAACCTGGACCGGGTGTCCAAGGGGTACGGCGCCGCCGGGCCGCTGCTCACCGACGTCTCGCTCGGCCTCGACGACGCCGACCGGATCGGCGTGGTCGGCCTCAACGGCGCCGGCAAGTCGACCCTGCTGCGGCTACTCACCAAGCAGGAGGACCCGGACGACGGCCGGGTCACCCACCGCCGGGACCTGCGGGTGCTCTGGCTGCCGCAGAACCTCACGCTGGCCCCCGAGGCGACCGTCCGGGACGTGGTGCTCGGCACCGCCTGGCTCGGCGAGAGCATGGGCGCCGAGCACGAGTGGGCCGGCGACGCCGGCGTCCGGGGCATCCTCGACGGCCTCGGCATGCCGCACCTCGGCCTCGACCAACCGGTCGGCCCGATGTCCGGCGGTGAACGCCGCCGGGTCGCGCTGGCCGCGCTGCTGGTCCGCGAGTCGGACCTGCTGATCCTCGACGAGCCCACCAACCACCTCGACGTGGGCGGCGTCGACTGGCTGGCGAAGTACCTGGTCGGCCGCAAGGGCGCCCTGGTCGTGGTCACCCACGACCGGTGGTTCCTCGACGCGGTCTGCACCTACACCTGGGAGGTCGCCGACCAGGCCGTCCGGGCGTACGAGGGCGGCTTCGCCGCCTGGACCCTGGCCCGGGTGGAGCGCGAGCGGGTGGCCGCGGCCACCGAGGCCCGCCGGCAGAACCTGCTCCGCAAGGAGATCGCCTGGCTGCGCCGGGGCCCGCCGGCCCGGACCTCCAAGCCGCGGTTCCGGATCGACGCGGCCAACGCGCTGATCGCCGACGTCCCGCCGCCGCGCGACACCATGTCGCTGCAACGGCTCGCCACCGCCCGGCTCGGCAAGCAGGTGTACGACCTGGAACAGGTCACCCTGCACGCCGGCCCGAAGGAGATCCTGCACGGCGTCACCTGGCAGGTCGGCCCCGGGGACCGGATCGCCATCCTCGGCCGCAACGGGGCCGGCAAGACCACCCTGCTGCGGATGCTCGCCGGGGTGACCGGCCCCGACGGCGGCAGGTTCGCCACCGGATCGACGGTCAAGCCGGCGTTCCTCTCCCAGGAACTCGCCGAACTCCCCGGCCAGCTGCGGGTCCTGGAAGCCGTCGAGGAGGTCGCCCGCCGGGTCCAGCTCGGCGACCGGGAGATCTCCGCCGCACAGCTCGCCGAGGTCTTCGGCTTCGACGACCGGCGGCTCTGGACGCCGGTCGGCGACCTCTCCGGCGGTGAGCGACGCCGGCTCCAGATGCTCCGGCTGCTCGCCACCGAGCCGAACGTGCTCCTCTTCGACGAGCCCACCAACGACCTCGACACCGACACCCTCGCCGCGCTGGAGGACCTGCTCGACTCCTGGCCCGGCACGATCATCGTGGCCAGCCACGACCGGTACCTGATCGAACGGGTCACCGACTCGGTGTACGGGATGTTCGGCGACGGTCGGCTGGTGCACCTGCCCGGCGGCGTCGACGAGTACCTGTCCCGGGCCGGCGGGGCCGAACCGGCCCGCATCGAGGCCGTCACCGCCGCCACCACGCCGGGTGCGCCCGCCGCCACCGGTATGTCGGCCGCCGAGGCCCGGCAGGCCCGCAAGGAGCTGACCCGGCTGGAACGGCAGATCGGCAAGCTGGAGCAGAAGGAGACGGCGCTGCTCGACCAGCTCGCCACGCACGCCACCGACTACGCGCGGGTCGCCGAACTCGACGCGCAGCTCAAGGAGCTCCGGGCCGAGCGGGAACGGACCGAGGAGACCTGGCTGGCCCTGGCCGACGAGATCCCGCCGGTCTGACCGCCCGCCGGCGCCGCGCCGCGCCTGGACGCCCCCCGTGTGCGGCGTCACATCCGGGCATGCGGGACAATCGCCGGCGACCCCTCATCCGAACGGCGTTGGAGACACAGTCATGGCCCACACCCCCGTCAACCACCCCGCGCGGCCGGTCTACCGGGCGATCGGCGGGCTCATCGGTCTGTACCTGGTGGTCTTCGGTGTGCTCGGCATCATCGCGAGCGCCGGCAACGACATCTTCGCCCGGGATGACACCAAGGTCCTCGGCCAGGGGACGAACCTCGGGTTCTCGCTGCTCTCCGTGCTGCTCGGCGGGGCCATCGTGGCCGGCACCGTGATCGGCCGCAACCTCGACGTGGCGATCAACCAGTGGCTGGCGTACACCCTGATGGTGATCACCCTGGCCGGGCTGGCGTTCATCCGGACCGACGCCAACATCGCCAACTTCAGCATCATGACGATCATCGTGCTGATGACCCTCAGCCTCGTCCTGCTGGTGGCCGGCATGTACGGCAAGGTCGGCACCGACGAGGAGCAGGAAGCCTGGCAGAAGGCTCGCCTCGTCCTCTGATCCCCCTTCGCGCTTGAGGTCCCGTTCCGTCCGCGGCTCGCTGCCCGGCGGGGCGGGATCCTGCGTTGGTGGTCCCGCGGTTTGGCGGACAGTCGGCCTCCGTACGGGCGACAATTCTGGTGAATTGTCGTAGTCGGACGGAGGAGTCATGGCGCACATTCCGGTGAACCACCCGGCGCGCCCGCTCTACCGGGTCTTCGCCGGGCTCGTCGGGCTCTACATCCTGGTCTTCGGGGTCTGGGGCGTCGTCGAGACGTGGGGCGACGGGCTCTTCGACCGGGGCAGCCACTGGGCCCTCGGACTCCGTACCAACCTGGCCTTCTCGCTGGTGTCCGTGGTCTTCGGCATCGTGCTGATCATCGGCGCCTCACGCCGCGGGAACCTCGGCCACTACATGAACCTGACCGCCGGGGTGGTCTTCATGGTCACCAGCATCGCCATGATGTCCGTGCTCCAGACCACCGCGAACTTCCTGAACTTCTCGATGTCCACGGTGATCGTGTCCATGCTCTTCGGGCTGCTGCTGCTCGCCACCGGGCTCTACGACAAGATCGGGCCCGACGAGCACGCGGAGGCGGAGCGGATGAACCGCCGGCACCCGATCTCGGGGGCCAATGCCCGCTGACCCCACCGGAGCGGCGGTCAGCTCCGCTTGCGGGCCGTGATCAGGCCCGGCTTCGCCTCCAGGTGCGACAGCCCGTTCCAGGCCAGGTTGACCAGGTGCGCGGCGACCGTCTCCTTGCGCGGCTTGCGCACCTCCAGCCACCAGCGGCCGGTCAACGCCACCATCCCCACCAGCGCCTGCGAGTAGAGCTCGGCCAGCTTCGGGTCGTACCCCCGGCTGGAGAACTCGGCGCCCAGGATGTGCTCCACCTGGTGCCCGACGTCGTTCATCACACTGCTGAAGTTGCCCGTCGCGGACATCAGCGGCGACTCCCGCACCAGCACCCGGAACCCGCTGGTCTCCTCCTCGATGTACGTCAGCAGCGCCATCGCCGCCTGCTCCAGCAGCTCCCGGGGATGACCGGCGGTCAGCGCGGTGCTGAGCCGGTCCAGCAGGGCCCGCACCTCGCGGTCCACCACCACCGCGTAGAGGCCCTCCTTGCCGCCGAAGTGCTCGTAGACCACCGGCTTGGAGACCTTCGCCCGGGACGCCACCTCCTCGATGGAGGTCGCGTCGAAGCCCTTCTCGGCGAAGATCTGCCGACCGATCGAGATGAGCTGCTCACGCCGCTGGGACGCCGACATCCGTACCCGTGAGGTCGGCTTCGCGGCCGCCGCCGGCACCGCCCGCCGCCGGCTGCCGGTGTTCTCCCCGCCCGGGGCCTCGGTCATGTCGTCACCTCACCGGCGCTTGGTGACGCCCGTCGTGGAATGTTCCGGCCGGCGCGCCCCTGCGTGCCGGTTGCCGGCCATCCTGCCAGGCCCGCTCCGAAACCATTGCCGGGTTTCCGCGCCGGGCGCCGCATCCTGTCGTACCTACGTTCTAATTTGCGGGTCATGGAGGACGAGGTGCGGCGGCTGCGC
The DNA here is from genome assembly GCF_036902735.1 of Micromonospora lacuserhaii. Lineage (NCBI taxonomy): Bacteria > Bacillati > Actinomycetota > Actinomycetes > Micromonosporales > Micromonosporaceae > Micromonospora > Micromonospora lacuserhaii. Next base: position 45,784 of record NZ_JBAKHO010000005.1, read on the forward strand.
GTGGAGGAGGGGCTCTCCGTCGCGCAGATCCGGGCCCGGACCGGGCTGGGGCGCAACCGGGTGCAGGAGCTGCTGCGTGGGGTGCCGCCGCCGGCGTGGACCCGGCGTCCACGGGCCAGGGACGATCTGCGGGCGGAGGCGGTCGCGCTGCGCGGCGAGGGCTTGTCGGTGGGTGAGATCGCCGGGCGGCTCGGCGTGGCGAAGTCGACCGCCTACCTGTGGGTGCGGCATCTGCCGCTCGACCGGGACGGTGCGGCCGAGCGGGAGCGGCGCCGCGCCCATTCCAAGGTGATGACCGACGCGCAGTGGGGGGCGCATCGGCAGGCACGGGACGCCGCGCGGGCAGAGTTGGCCGAGTTCAGCTCGGTGTGGGTGTCCCGACTGGACGGTCGGGAGCTGCTCCTGGTCGGTGCCGCCCTCTACTGGGCCGAGGGGGTGAAGGCGAAGCCCTGGCGGCCCCACGACTGCCGGGTCCGGTTCACCAACAGCGATCCGGCGCTCATCGACCTCTTCGTGCGCTTCGTCGAGGAGTTGGGCGTGCCGCGCGGGAGCCTGCGGTTCCGGGTCAGCATCCACGAGACCGCGGACGCGGACGCGGCGGTCCGCTGGTGGGCGCGGCAGGTCGGCGTGGGCGTGGAGGCGTTCCAGCGCACCTCCCCTCAAGCGGCATCGGCCCGCCACGGTCCGGCACAACACCGGCGATGACTACCACGGGTGCCTCGTCGTCGTGGTGCCCGACTCCCGCCGGATGTACTGGACGATCGAAGGGATCATGAAGGGAATGAGCGGTGGCGCCGGCGAAGCGGGACGCTAAGGTGTAGGGGTTCAGGCAGGATATTGTTTTGACCGTTTTAGACCGTCCCGGGTCGTCTAATGGCAGGACGTCAGGTTTTGGTCCTGATTGTAGGGGTTCGAATCCTCTCCCGGGAGCTTCTGCTGATCGGCGGTTGATGTCTGGTTAGCATGGCCGCGAGACTGTCGCCTTCCCGACGGGAGCCACGTCGTGCCCCAGCCCCACCTCCGTACCGTCGTCGTGCTCGCTGCCGGTGAGGGCAAGCGGATGAAGTCGACGCTGCCCAAGGTGCTCCACCCGCTGCTCGGTCGTACCCTGCTCGGCCACGTGCTGGCCGCGGCCGCGCCGCTGGCCGCCGACCGCACCGTCGTGGTGGTCGGGCACGGCGCGGAGCAGGTCCGCGCGCACCTCACCGAGATCGCCCCGGACGCCACCCCGGTCCTGCAGGCCCAGCAGCTCGGCACCGGGCACGCCGTGCGGATCGCCCTGGAGGCGGCGCCGGAGGTCACCGGCACCGTCGTGGTGATCAACGGGGACGTGCCGCTGCTGCGGGCCGAGACGGTGGCCGCGCTGGTCGAGGCGCACGAGGGCGAGGGCGCGGCAGCGACCGTGCTGGCCGCCGAGGTGCCCGACCCGACCGGCCTGGGCCGGATCGTGCGGGACGCCGTGGGACGGCTGGAGCAGATCGTCGAGGAGCGGGACGCCACCCCGGCGCAGCGCGCGCTCCGCGAGATCAACGCCGGCATCTACGCCTTCGACGTGGCCCGGTTGCGGGACGCTCTGGGCAAGCTCTCCACCGACAACGACCAGGGCGAGGAGTACCTCACCGACGTCTTCGGCCTGCTCGTCTCGGCCGGCGAGCCGGTGGGCGTGCACGTGGCCGCCGACCACGTCGAGACGCTCGGCTGCAACGACCGGGTGGAGCTGGCCGGGCTGCGCGGGCTGCTGCGCGACCGGGTCAACGAGGCCTGGATGCGTACCGGGGTGAGCATCCTCGACCCGGCGACGACCTGGATCGACGTGACGGCGACCGTCGAGCGGGACGCGGTGATCGACCAGAACACCCAGCTGCGCGGCACCACCTCGGTGGGCGCGGAGGCGGTGGTCGGTCCGGACGTCACGTTGATCGACACCGTGGTCGGGCCGGCGGCGACCGTGCTGCGCAGTCACGCGGTGAGCGCCGAGGTGGGCGCCGGCGCCAGCGTCGGCCCGTACGCGTACCTGCGGCCGGCCGCGCGGCTGGCCGAGAAGTCGAAGGTCGGCACGTTCGTCGAGGTGAAGAACTCCGAGCTGGGCGCGGGCGCGAAGGTGCCGCACCTGTCGTATGTGGGTGACGCGACGATCGGGGCGAAGGCGAACATCGGCGCGGCAACGATCTTCGTGAACTACGACGGGGTGAACAAGCACCGCACTACGGTGGGCGAGGGTGCCTTCGTCGGCTGCGACACCAGCCTGATCGCCCCGGTCGAGGTGGGTGCCGGGGCGTACGTGGCGGCGGGCAGCGCGATCGCCCAGGACGTTCCCCCGGGCGCGCTGGGGGTGACCCGGGCGCCGCAGCGCAACATCGACGGCTGGGTGGCCCGCAAGCGTCCGGGCACCGTCTCCGCGGCGGCGGCCGAGCGGGCGGGGCGGGCCGGTGAGGGTGCGTCGGGGAACCCCGTCCCGGCAAGCGAAGGTGAGCCACTGCACGGGGGTGGCCAGACAGTGGGAGGCGCGTCGGGGGCGGGGGATACTGCAACCGAATAGTCCCCGGCCCCACACCGCCGGGAACCACCGAGCAACGGGAGCGCACGGGCCCATGGGCAGCATCGTCGCCGAAAACCGCAAGAGCCTGATGCTCTTCTCCGGACGTGGATTTCCGGAGCTGGCCAAGGAGATCGGTGAGGTGCTCGGCGTCGCGCCGACCCCCTCCGACGCGTACGAGTTCGCCAACGGCGAGATCTTCGTACGGTTCAAGGACTCGGTACGCGGTTCGGACGCCTTCGTGGTGCAGTCCGTCACGCACGGGGTCAACACCTGGGTCATGGAGACCCTGATCATGATCGACGCGTTGAAGCGCGGTTCGGCCAAGCGGATCACCGTGGTCCTGCCGTTCTACCCGTACGCCCGGCAGGACAAGAAGCACCGCGGCCGGGAGCCGATCTCGGCCCGGCTGGTGGCCGACCTGCTGAAGACGGCCGGGGCGAACCGGATCCTCACCGTGGATCTGCACACCGCGCAGATCCAGGGCTTCTTCGACGGCCCGGTGGACCACCTCTTCGCGATGGACGTGCTCGCCGAGTACGTGGAGCACAAGTACGCGGGCCGGCCGATGACCGTGGTCGCGCCGGACTCGGGCCGGGTGCGGGTGGCGGAGCGGTGGACCGACCGGCTGGGCGGCTGCCCGCTGGCGTTCATCCACAAGACCCGGGATCCGCTGAAGCCGAACCAGGTGGTGGCGAACCGCGTGGTCGGTGAGGTCGAGGGCCGGGTCTGCCTGATCGTCGACGACATGATCGACACCGGTGGCACGATCACCAAGGCCGCCGACATCCTCAAGGAGTCGGGCGCGGCGGAGATCGTGGTGGCCTCCACCCACGCGCTGCTCTCCGACCCGGCGACGGAGCGGCTGAAGAACAGCCCGATCAGCGAGGTCGTGGTCACCAACACGCTGCCGCTTCCCCCCGAGAAGCAGCTCGACAAGCTGACCGTGCTGTCGATCGCGCCGCTGCTGGCCCGGGCCATCCGGGAGGTCTTCGACGACGGCTCGGTGACCACCCTGTTCGGCGGCCTGAGCTGAGCAGCTGAGCGCCGCGACGGCGGCTTCCCCACACCGTTCCCGTCGGCCTGCACGGCGGCGGGAACGGTGATATGGGTACTGCCGGAAAGCAGGGAATCGGCTCGGGTAGACTGGTGCGGTTGCCACGGCGAGGGTGCCCGGCGGGCCGCTGAAAAGCACCGTACGGAGGCACCGTCATCGACGCGGTGCTCCGGGCAGTCGTGCAGGACGCATGAGCCCCAGCGAGCCCCTCGCCGCAGCACCGCCAGTCGACAAGTCGCCGCCGCGAAAAGCATCAGGAGTTTCCCCGTGTCCGAGGTAAAGATCAGCGCCGAGCCCCGTACCGAGTTCGGCAAGGGTGGTGCCCGTCGTACCCGCCGGGCCGGCAAGGTGCCCGCCGTGCTGTACGGCCACGGCGAGAAGCCCCAGCACATCGCGCTGCCGTCCCTGGAGTTCGCCGCCGCGATCCGTAAGGGCGGCGCCAACCAGCTCTTCGCGATCGAGGTCAGCGACGGCACCCAGGTGCTGGCCCTGCCGAAGGCGATCCAGCGTGACCCGATCAAGGACACCTTCGAGCACGTCGACCTGCTCCTGGTCCGCCGGGGCGAGAAGGTCACCGTCGACGTCCCGGTCCAGCTGACCGGTGAGGCCGCGAAGGACACCCTGATCGTGCACGACCACGACACCCTCTCGGTGACCGCCGACGCCACCAACGTGCCGGACCACCTGGAGGCCTCGATCGAGGGCATGGAGGCCGGCACCCAGGTGACCGCCGCCGACGTGGAGCTGCCGTCCGGCGTCGAGCTGGTGGCCGACCCGGAGATGGCCGTCGCCTCGGTGACCGCCGCCCCGACCGCCGAGCAGCTCGAGGCGACCCTGCCCGAGGTCGAGACCGCCGACGAGGAGGTCGAGGCCGGGGTCGGCGAGGAGACCGCCGAGTCCTCCGAGGGCGCCGAGGCCGGCGAGCCAGCCGCGGCCGGTGGCGAAGAGACCGCCGAGGCGACCGAGGCCTGATCGGTTCGCATCGTTGCGACAGGCGTCCCCGCACCGTCGGGGGCGCCTGTCGGCGTATCGGGACACCGACGCGGGAGGGACGGGACGTGACGGACGAGACGGGGCCGTGGCTGGTGGTCGGTCTGGGCAACCCGGGCCGGGAGTACGCCGGGAACCGGCACAACGTCGGCTTCATGGTCGCCGACCTGCTGGCCACCCGGGTGGGTGCGAAGTTCGGCCGGCACAAGCGGGCCGTGGCGGAGGTCGCCGAGGGCCGGCTGGGCTTCGGCGGGCCGAAGCTGGTGCTGGTGAAGCCGCTGACGTACATGAACCTCTCCGGTGGTCCGGTGGCCGGTCTGGCCCAGTTCCACAAGGTGCCGGCGGACCGGGTGATCGCGGTGCACGACGAGCTGGACATCCCGTACGGGCAGCTGCGCGTCAAGATCGGCGGCGGTGAGGGCGGGCACAACGGGCTGCGCTCGATGTCCAAGTCGCTGGGGACCAAGGAGTACGTCCGGGTCCGGTTCGGCATCGGCCGGCCGCCGGGGCGGCAGGACCCGGCGGACTACGTGCTGTCGGATTTCGGCGCCGCCGAGCGCAAGGAGCTGGAGTTCCTGGTCGACCGGGCGGCGGACGTGGTGGAGTCGGTGGTCAGCAAGGGTGTGGAGCCGACGCAGAACGCGTACCACGGGGCCTGACCGCGGGTGGCCGGCGTCCCGACGGCCGACGGCCGGGCGGGGCGTACCGGAAAGGGGCCGGTGCAGCCGGTAGTCTGCGCCTTCTGGCGTGGCGTGACCGGCGACGTGGTCGCGGCGAGGCGACGGGAGCGAGTACGTGGGCAGTCCTCCGATGATCGACGGCGCGTTCGCCCGATGGCTGGCGGCGCGGGCCGGTCAGGCGCTGCTGGAGCTGCGGGCCGAGATGGGCTTCGCCGACCCGGGGGCGCTGAAGTCGGCGGGGGACAAGGTCTCCCACGACCTGATCCGCACCGAACTGGCCCGCTGGCGGCCGGGCGACGCCGTCCTCTCCGAGGAGGACGAGGGGTCGCGGCTGGCCTGGGCGGCGGAGGTGAACCCCGGTGCGGTGTCCCGGCTGACCGCGGACCGGGTGTGGATCGTCGACCCGCTGGACGGCACCCGTGAGTTCTCCGAGGAGGGCCGCCCGGACTGGGCGGTGCACGTGGCGCTCTGGGCGCGCAACGCGCCGACCCCGCACGGCCTGACCGCGGGGGCGGTGGGGCTGCCGGCGCAGCACCGGGTGCTGGGCACCGACTACCCGCCGGCGTATCCGCCCATGACGCTGGAGGCGGCGACCGCGGGTGGCGCCCGGGTGATCCGGTTGGCGGCGAGCCGCAGCCGACCGCCGGCCTTCCTGACCGACCTGGCCGAGGACGTCGGTGCGCACCTGGTGCCGATGGGTTCGGCGGGCGCGAAGATCGCCGCGGTGGTGACCGGTGAGGTGGACGCGTACATCCACGCCGGCGGCCAGTACGAGTGGGACTCGGCGGCGCCGGTGGCTGTGGCGACGGCCACCGGCCTGCACGCTTCCCGGATCGACGGTTCTGCGCTGAAATACAACGAGGCGGATCCGCGCCTGCCGGACCTGTTGGTCTGCCGCAAGGATCTCGCCAGTCGGTTGCTTGCAGCGCTGCAGAAGCATTCCGGGTAGCCTGAGCGCCTGTTTTTGATTTGTCCGACCGGAAAGGTCTGGAATCCATGAGCGGACCCACCCCGATCGAGCCGGTGTCATGACCGCGCCCGCCCGCTTCTACCAGGTCTCCCACCTCGACGCGCTCGAGGCGGAGAGCATCTTCGTGATGCGCGAGGTGGTCGCCGAGATGGAGCGCCCGGTGCTGCTCTTCTCCGGCGGCAAGGACTCGATCGTCATGCTCCGGCTGGCGCAGAAGGCGTTCGCCCCGGCGAACATCCCCTTCCCGGTCATGCACGTGGACACCGGCCACAACTTCCCCGAGGTGCTGGAATACCGCGACCAGCGGGTCGCCGAGCTGGGCCTGCACCTGATCGTGGCGAGTGTGCCCGAGGCGCTGGCCAGCGGCCTGGTCCGGGAGTCCGGCGACGGGATGCGCAACCGGATCCAGACCCCGGTGCTGCTCGACGCGGTCGAGAAGCACCGCTTCGACGCGCTCTTCGGCGGGGCTCGCCGGGACGAGGAGAAGGCCCGCGCCAAGGAGCGGATGTTCAGCTTCCGCGACGAGTTCGGCCAGTGGGACCCGAAGAACCAGCGGCCCGAGCTCTGGGCGCTGTACAACGGCCGGCACCACCCGGGCGAGTCGATCCGCGTCTTCCCGCTCTCCAACTGGACCGAGCTGGACGTCTGGCACTACATCGCCCGGGAGCGGATCCCGCTGCCGTCGATCTACTACGCGCACGAGCGCGAGGTGGTCGAGCGGGACGGCATGCTCTACGCGGTCAACGAGTTCTTCCACCCGCGGGCGTGGGAGGAGCGGTTCAAGACCCAGGTGCGCTACCGCACCGTGGGCGACGCCTCCTGCACGGCGGCCGTCCGGTCGGACGCCGACACCGTGGAGAAGGTGATCGACGAGGTGGCCGCCACCCGGATCACCGAGCGCGGCGCGACCCGCGGTGACGACCGGGTCAGCGAGGCCGCCATGGAGGACCGCAAGCGGGAGGGCTACTTCTGATGACCACCGAAACCAGCGCCGGAGGCGCGGCGGACAGCCGCGCCGCCACCGGGGCCGGGCCGGAGGCCCGGCCGATGGACCTGCTGCGGTTCGCCACCGCCGGCAGCGTGGACGACGGCAAGTCGACCCTGATCGGCCGGCTGCTGTACGACACCAAGTCGCTCTTCACCGACCAGCTCGCCGCGGTGGAGGCGGTCAGCGCGGCGCGGGGCGACGAGTACACCAACCTCGCGCTGCTCACCGACGGCCTGCGCGCCGAGCGGGAGCAGGGCATCACCATCGACGTGGCGTACCGCTACTTCGCCACCCCGCGGCGGAAGTTCATCATCGCCGACACCCCGGGGCACATCCAGTACACCCGGAACATGGTGACCGGCGCCTCCACCGCCGACCTGGCGCTGATCCTGGTGGACGCCCGCAAGGGCCTGGTGGAGCAGTCCCGGCGGCACGCCTTCCTCTGCTCGCTGCTGCGGGTGCCGCACCTGGTCCTCTGCGTCAACAAGATGGACCTGGTCGACTACTCGCAGGAGGTCTTCGAGCGGATCGCCGACGAGTTCACCGCGTTCGCCGCGAAGCTCGACGCGCCGGACCTGACCGTGGTGCCGATCTCCGCGCTGCGCGGCGACAACATCGTCACCCGGTCGGAGCACATGCCCTGGTACGACGGGCCGTCGCTGCTGCACCACCTGGAGCGGGTGCACATCGCCAGCGACCGCAACCTGGTCGACGTCCGCTTCCCCGTGCAGTACGTGATCCGCCCGCAGTCGACCACGGTCACCGACTACCGCGGCTACGCCGGTCAGGTCGCCTCCGGGGTTCTCAAGCCGGGCGACGAGGTGATGGTGCTGCCGTCCGGCTTCACCAGCCGGATCTCCTCGGTGGAGACGGCGGACGGCCCGGTCGACGAGGCGTTCCCGCCGATGTCGGTCACGGTCCGGTTGACCGACGAGATCGACATCTCCCGCGGCGACCTGATCTGCCGGCCGAACAACGCGCCGGCGGTGTCCCAGGACATCGAGGCGATGGTCTGCTGGATGGACGAGACTCGCCCGCTCCAGGTCGGCGGCAAGTACGCGATCAAGCACACCACCCGGTCGGCCCGGACGATCGTGCGCGGCCTGCACTACCGGCTGGACATCAACACGCTGCACCGGGACGAAACGGCCGGCGAGCTGAAGCTCAACGAGATCGGCCGGGTCCGGCTGCGCACCACGGTGCCGCTGCTGGCCGACGAGTACCGCCGCAACCGCACCACCGGCGGTTTCGTCATCATCGACGAGACCACCAACCGCACGGTCGGCGCCGGCATGATCGTCGACACCGCCTGACCTTCCCGTCGCGCGGCCGCGCCGCCGTGCCGTCGTGCCGTCGCGCCGGCCATGATCGCGCTCGATCCATGAAGTAGTGGCCTCACCGCGACGGCGAGGCCACTACTTCCATGTTCCTGCACGACCTTGCGGGCCCACCTGCCCGCCCGCGGGCGGGGCGAGGCGCCGGGGTGGGTCAGTCGAGGCGGGTGGCGCCGGGGGCGGGGAGGACCGGGACGGTGCCGGGGGCGGCGAAACCGCGCTCGGCGTACGCCGCCGTGACCGCGGTTGCCACCTTGTCGGCGTGGTCGGCCTCGACCAGGGCGAGGACGCAGCCACCGAAGCCGCCGCCGGTCATCCGGGCGCCCAGCGCGCCGGCCGCGAGCGCCGACTCGACCGCGAGGTCGATCTCCGGCACGGTGATCTCGAAGTCGTCGCGCATCGAGACGTGCGAGGCGGTGAGCAGCGGGCCGATCTCGCGTACCCGGCCGGCGCGCAGCAGCGCGACGGTGTCGAGCACCCGCTGGTCCTCGGTGACCACGTGCCGGACCCGGCGGCGCATCTCGTCGTCGGGCAGCCGGCCGAGGGCCCCGTCCAGGTCGGCGACCGCGACGTCCCGCAGCGCCGGCACCCCGAGCAGGGCCGCGGCCCGCTCGCAGGACTTCCGGCGGGCGGCGTACTCCCCGTCGGCGTGCCGGTGCGGGGCGCGGCTGTCGACCACCAGTACGGCCAGCCCGGCAGCGTCCAGGTCGAACGGGATGTGCTCGATCGACTCGTCCCGGCAGTCGAGGAAGAGCGCGTGCCCCTCCCGGCAGCGGATCGCCGCCGACTGGTCCATGATCCCGGTCGGCGCGCCGACGTAGACGTTCTCGGCCCGCTGGGCGAGCCGGGGCCACCGGTCCTCGGGCAGCCCCGGTCCACCGAGATCGACCAGGGCGGCGAGCACCGCCGCCTCGATCGCCGCCGAGGAGGAGAGCCCGGAGCCGACCGGCACGTCGGAGGCGATCGCGATCCGGGCCCCGGGTACCGGGTGCCCGGCGTCGCGCAACGCCCAGACCACCCCGGCGACGTACGCCGCCCAGCCGGTGACCTTGCCCGGGGTGGCCAGGTCATCGGCGTCGAACGAGACGGGGTCGGCGGAGAGTTCCGAGCACACCGTCCAGCGTTCGCCCTCCTGCGGGGCGGCGGCGGCCACCGTGCGCAGCGGCAGGGCGAACGGCAGCACGAAGCCGTCGTTGTAGTCGGTGTGCTCGCCGATCAGGTTGACCCGGCCGGGAGCCGCCCAGCGGCCCGCCGGCTCCGCCCCGTACGCGGAGCGGAAGCCGGCGGTGGCGCGGGCCGCGACGTCGGTCACGGCCGCTCCAGGACGTGGGCCCGGTAGAAGGCCCAGGCGTCGCCGACCATGTCGTGCAGGGTGGGCTTCTCCGGCACCCAGCCCAGCTCCTCGCGGGCCAGGGCGGCGGAGGCGACCAGCTCGGCCGGGTCGCCGTCGCGGCGCGGCGCCACCTCGACCGGCAGCGGGTGCCCGGTGACCTCGCGGACCACGTCGGCGACCTGGCGGTTGGTGAAGCCGTTGCCGTTGCCGAGGTTGTAGATCCGGTGCCGGCCGGGGACGGCGGCGGAGAGCGCCAGCAGGTGGGCCCGGGCCAGGTCCTCGACGTGGATGTAGTCGCGCACGCAGGTGCCGTCGACGGTGGGGTAGTCGTCGCCGAAGAGCTGGAGCTTCTCCCGCCGGCCGGCGGCGACGTCCAGCGCGATCGGGATCAGGTGGGTCTCCGGGTCGTGCCGCTCGCCGATCGCCAGGCCGTCGCGCAGGTACGCCCCGGCGACGTTGAAGTAGCGCAGCGAGACGGCGGCCAGGTCGTGGGCGATCGCCTCGGAGGTGAGCGCGTAGTCGACGGCGAGCTTGGTCGCGCCGTACGTGTTGGTGGGGGCCTTGACGGCCGTCTCCGGGATGGGCAGCTCCTCGGGGTTGCCGTAGACGGCGGCGGTGGAGGAGAAGACCATCCGCGGCACCCGGGCGGCGCGCACGGCGTCGATCAGGGCGATCGAGCTGACGGTGTTGGCGTGCCAGTAGAGCTCCGGCTTGACCATCGACTCGCCGGCGGCGATCAGCGCGGCGAAGTGCAGCACGCCGTCGAAGCCCGCGTCGGGGGTGAGCACCCGGGCCGCCTCGTGGACCGGCAGGTCGACGTGGGTGGCCTCGGGGGCGAGCGCCTCCCGGTGGCCGGTCCGCAGGTCGTCGAGGACGGTCACCTCGTGGCCGTTGTCGAGCAGCATCCGGGTCACCACGCTACCGATGAAGCCGGCGCCGCCGGTGACGAGCAGTTTCACGTCGGGTCCTCCTGACTTGGCCGCTCCCGCCGCGGCCGTTCGTGATCACCCTACGGCGGCCCGCGGTGACCACGCTTCCCGTCTACGCCTCCACCATTCCATCATAAAGACTCATGATTGAACAGATCCGAACATCGGCCACCGTCCGTGCCGCGCGCCCCTACCATCACCTCTATGCGGGAGGCGGGCGGTCCCGGGCTCCGGAGGCGCGCGCCGGGGCGAACCCGGCGGGCCCCCGGGCCGGTGGCCCGTGGCGTCGCCCGGCTCGTCGTCCGCGCCGCCGACGCCGCCACCCGGCTGGTCACCGACCTGCTCGGCGCCAGCCCGGCCGCCGGTCGGGAGCGGATCAGCGAGGACGAGCTGCGCGACCTGGTCGCCGCCAACACCGTTCTCGACCCGGACGAGCGGCGGATCATCGACGAGGTGCTGGTCGCCGGGGCGAGCCTGGTGCGCGAGGTGATGATGCCCCGGACCGAGGTGGTCTTCCTCGCCGCCGGGCTGAGCCTCGCCGAGGCCGCGCGGGTGGTCCGGGCCGAGACGCACACCCGCTACCCCGTGGTCGACGGCACCCACGACGACGTGGTCGGCTTCGTCCACCTGCGCGACGTGCTGCTCCGCCCCGACCTGGACCCGTGCACCACGGTGGGCGAGCTGACCCGCCAGGTCAAACAGCTGCCCGGCAGCAAGCGGGTGCTCGCCGCGCTGACCGAGATGCGCAAGGAGGGGCACCACCTGGCGGTGGTGGTCGACGAGTATGGCGGCACCGCCGGCATCGTCACCCTCGAAGACCTGATCGAGGAGCTGGTCGGGGAGATCCACGACGAGTACGACGACGCACCCGAGCCGGTCCACGCCGGACTGCCCGCCGTGGTGGACGGCCGGCTCAACCTCGCCGACTTCGCCGAGCGGACCGGGGTGGAGCTCCCCGTCGGGCCGTACGAGACGGTCGGCGGGTTCGTGATGGCGGCGCTGGGCCGGCTGCCGGTGGCCGGCGACGAGGTGCCGGTCTCCCCGGACGACGCGCCGGAGCCGGACGAGCGCGGCACCGGCTGGCTGCTGCGGGTGCTGGCCCTCGAGGGCCGCCGGATCTCCCGGGTCGCGGTCTCCACGGCCCGGCTGCCGGAGCAACGACGCGAGGTCAGCGCCCCGGCCGGGCCGGTGGCGAGCCGACCCGCCGGCCCGTCATGACGTACGCCAGCGGTTGCTGACAGAATTGCCGGCATGTCCGACGTTCCCGCCCGCCCCCGCGTCTTCTCCGGCATCCAGCCGACGGCCGACTCGTTCCACCTCGGCAACTACCTCGGCGCGGTGCGGCACTGGGTGGCCCTGCAGGACACCCACGACGCGTTCTACTGCGTCGTCGACCTGCACGCCATCACCGCGGGGCACGACCCGAAGGTGCTCCGGCAGCGGACCCGGGTGGCCGCCGCGCAGCTCTTCGCGGTCGGGCTGGACCCGGAGCGCAGCACCCTCTTCGTCCAGTCGCAGGTGCCCGAGCACCCGCAGCTGGCCTGGGTGCTCGGCTGCATCACCGGCTTCGGCGAGGCGAGCCGGATGACCCAGTTCAAGGACAAGTCGCAGAAGCAGGGCAGCGAGCGGTCCAGCGTCGGTCTCTTCACGTACCCGATCCTCCAGGCCGCCGACATCCTGCTCTACCAGGCCAACGCGGTGCCGGTCGGCGAGGACCAGCGCCAGCACCTGGAGCTCTCCCGCGACCTCGCCCAGCGGTTCAACTCGCTGTTCGGCCAGACGTTCACCGTGCCGGCGCCGCACATCGTCAAGGACACCGCGAAGATCACCGACCTGCAGGACCCGACGGCCAAGATGTCCAAGTCATCCTCCTCACCGGCCGGCATCATCGACCTGCTGGAGGACCCGGCCCGGTCGGCCAAGAAGATCCGCTCCGCGGTCACCGACACCGGCCGCGAGATCGTCTTCGACGCCGAGACCAAGCCCGGCATCTCCAACCTGCTCACGATCTACTCGGCGCTCTCCGGCCGGAGCATCGACGACCTGGTCGCCGGCTACGCGGGTAAGGGCTACGGCGACCTCAAGAAGGAGCTCGCCGAGGTGGTCCGGGAGTTCGTCACCCCGATCCAGGAGCGCACCCGCGCCTACCTCGACGACCCGGCCCAGCTGGACAAGCTGCTCGCCACCGGCGCGGAGAAGGCCCGTGCGGTCGCCGCGCCGACGCTGCGGGCGGCGTACGAGCGGGTCGGGTTCTTCCCGCCGGTCCGTTTCGAGTAACGGCCCCAGGGTCGACGGGTACGGGTGGAGGGTGGCGCGGAGCGTGGATCGCAGGGACGGGGCGCCGCTGGCCGGCGACACCATCCAGATCGGGATCGCGGTGGACATCCCGGAGCCGTGGGGCGGCATGCTCACCCGGCGCCGGATCGAGGCGGGTGACCCCCAGGCCGTCCCGGCGCACGTGACCCTGCTCGGGCCCACCGAGATCCCGGTGGCGGTGCTGCCGGTGGTCGAGGAGCACCTGGCCGCGGTGGCCGCCACGCACCTGCCGTTCACCCTGCACCTGCGCGGGACGGGCACCTTCCGGCCGGTCACCCAGGTGGTCTTCGTGGCGGTCGCGGCCGGGATCAGCGAGTGCGAGCTGCTGGCCGCCGCCATCAACGCCGCGCCCGGCCTGCACCGGGAGGCCCGCTTCCCGTACCACCCGCACGTCACCGTCGCCCAGGACGTCGCGCCGGAGGCACTGGACAAGGCGTACGAGGACCTGGCCGACTTCTCGGCGATGTTCGAGGTCGAGGCGTTCACCCTCTTCTCGCACAGCGGCCAGACGCGGTGGCAGCCGCGCCGGGACTTCCGGCTCGGCGGCTGAACCCTCTCCGGCGGGCGGTCCGCCGCCCGGGTGACGACAGATCGGCGAGGATGACGTGGTGGACGCGTGGGGTCGACTGACCGGCGGTATCGACCGCCGGTTCACCGTGGCCCGGCACCGCTGGCCCCGGTTCGACCACCTGTGGCGGGCGGTGGACCTGTACGGCGCGGTGCTGGGCGGACGGCTGGCCGCCGCGATCGCCTACTACGGGTTCTTCGCCGTCTTCGCGCTCGCCCTGGTCGGCTACTCGGTCTTCGGCGCGATCCTGGAGGACAACGACGAGGTCAGCGAGGCGGCGGCCGGGTTCCTGAAGGAGAACCTGCCGTTCCTCGACCCGCAGCAGATCGCTCAGAGCAGCAACGCGGTCGGGGTGATCGGCCTGGTCATCCTGGTCTTCACCGGGATCGGCTGGGTGGAGGCGATCCGCTCCTCACAGCGGCTGATGTACGGCTTCAACCAGCAGCCGGGCAACCTGGTGGTGCGCCGGCTGGTGGACCTGGGCGTGCTGCTGCTGGTCTTCGTGCTGCTGGGCATCTCGGTGGCGGCGGTGGACGCGCTGGAGTCGGTGCTGCGTTTCCTGCTGCGCTCCACCGGCTCGGTCGGCCTGACCACGATCAGCGCGGTGCTGAGCGTGCTGATCAACGCGGTGCTGGCCACCGCGCTGATGATCGCCGTGCCCCGGCTGCGGATGAGCCGGCGCCGGCTGCGCCCGATCGTGCTGCTCGTCGCGGTGGGGATCACGCTGCTCAACACCGTCGGGCGCTTCTACGTGGTGCGGACCGAGCGGAATCCGGCGTACACCGTGGTCGCCGGCGCGGTCGGGTTGCTGCTCTACCTCTACCTGCTCAACCAGCTGCTGCTCTTCGGCGCCGCGCTCGCCGCGACCAGTCGGTACGGGCGGGTGGTGGACCTGGCGGAGGGGCCCGCCCCCGCGGATCTCGACGACGACGAGACCGAGGCCGAGGTCGACGCGGACACCGATCCGGGTACCCCGGGAGGGGCGGGCTGACATGCGTCTGGAGATCGACCCGGCCTCGGCGGTGCCCCCGTACGAGCAGGTGCGCGGGCAGTTGGCCGGCATGATCGGCGACGGGCGGCTGGCGGTGGGCACCCGGCTGCCCCCGGTGCGGCAGTTCGCCGCGGAGCTGGGGCTGGCGGTAAACACGGTGGCCCGGGCCTACCGCGAGCTGGAAGCGGCCGGCCTGCTGGAGACGAGGGGGCGGCACGGGACGTTCGTGGCGCCGGGGCGCGACGACGCGGCCGACCGGTTGCAGCGGGCCGCCACGCGGTATGCCGAGGAGGCGCTGCGGCTCGGGGTGCCGCCGGAGCGGGCCCTGGCGCTGGTCCGCGCCGCCCTGGATGCGGCCCGGCCGGGCTGACCGCGCCGCCCGCCGTGGTGGCGTCGGGTCCCGGCCGCGACGGAGAAGTCAGGAGATCGACAGTGCGAGAACCGGTAGTTGCCGCAAATGCCACTCACGTCCCGGTCGGAACGGACCATGATGAGCCGGTGGGCGCACTCGTGACGTTGGACCTGCCGGACGACTCGCCGATGCTCGGCCTGCCGTGGATCATCACGTTCGGCCCGCTGGCCGACCCGGCGGAGTGGGAGCCGGTGGTCTGCGGGCCGTACGAGCGGCCGCACGCGCTGGCCCTGGCCGAGGCGGTGGTCGCCGAGGAGCAGCTGATGGCGGTGGTCGAGCCGCTGCTTCCGGCGCTCTCGGCCGACGAGATCCGGGGTGAGATCGCCGCCGCCCAGATCGCCGCCGAGGACGAGACGGCCGGGATCGAGGAGGCCGACCTCTACGGCGACTTCGAGGACGTGATCGACGAAGAGCTGGAGGCGGCGGCCGCCCGGCACGAGGAGTCCGAGCCGCTGCCCGCGCCGACCGAGCAGGAACTGCGCGCCGGCTTCGAGCGGATCGCCGAGCTGCTGCGGAACAAGGGTCGCTGAGGCATCGGCGGGGCCGTCCCCAGGTGGACGCCGGCGCCCCGGGAAGCGAACTCCCGAGGCGCCGGTGCCACCTCACCCCCCACCACAAGGGGTCGGTAGCCCAGTCGCCCGTCGGCGCGGGGCACAACGGACGACCAGGTCGATGGCGGGTTACCCGGCTCAGCGCCGTTCGAACCACGCAGCACTGTCCACCGGCAGGAGGTGACCGTTCTCCCGCTCGGTGAGGTCGGCGCTGGCGACGATCGGCGGGCCGTAGCCCTCGATCAGCACCTCGGCGCCACTGATGTTGACCACGCAGGTCAGCACGGTCCCGTCCAGGGACCGGCTGAACGCCAGCACGCCCGGCTCGGTCTCCAGCCAGACCACCCCGCCGGCGGTTCCCGCCAGAGCGGGGTGCGCGCGCCGGATGCGCAGCGCGGCCCGGTAGAGCTCCAGCGTCGAGCCGGGCACGTCGGCCTGGGCGGCCACCGAGAGGGCCCGCCAGGTCGCCGGCGCCGGTAGCCAGCTCAGCTCGCTGCCCTCCGGGCCGAAGCCGTACGGGGCCAGCTCGCCGCTCCACGGGATGGGCACCCGGCAGCCGTCCCGGCTCTCGCCGGTGCGCAGGAACGCCGGGTCCTGGCGCAGCTCGTCGGGGAGGTCCAGCACCTCCGGCAGGCCCAGCTCCTCGCCCTGGTAGACGTACGCGCAGCCGGGCAGGGCCAGCATCAGCAGGGCGGCGGCCCGGGCGCGGCGCAGGCCGACCTCGCCGTCGCCGTACCGGGTGACGTGGCGCTGCCGGTCGTGGTTCGACAGCACCCAGGTGGTCGGGGCGCCGACGATGGTCGACTCGGCCAGGGCGGTGTCGATCACCTTGCGGAACGAGTCGGCCGACCAGGTGGCGTCGAGGAAGTCGAAGCTGAACGCCTGGTGCAGCTCGTCCGGGCCGATGTAGCGGGCCAGCCGCTGCGGGGTCTCGGCCCAGGCCTCGGCGACCGCCATCCGGCCGCCCGGGTAGCTGTCCAGGATCGGCCGCCAGGCGCGGTAGATGTCGTGTACCTCGTCCTGGTCGAAGTACGGCAGGCGACCCTTGCCGAGCAGCTCGGACTGGCGCTGCCCGGTGGTCATCGAGTTGAAGCCGACGTCCGGCAGCCCGGCCGCCTTGATCATCCCGTGCGCCACGTCGATCCGGAACCCGTCCACGCCCCGGTCGAGCCAGAAGCGCAGGACGTCCTCGAACTCGGCGCGCACCTCCGGGTGGCGCCAGTTCAGGTCGGGCTGGGCCGGGTCGAACAGGTGCATGTACCACTGGCCGTCGGGCAGCCGGGTCCAGGCGGGGCCGCCGAAGATGCTCTCCCAGTCGTTCGGCGGCAGCTCGCCCTGCTCACCCTTGCCGTCGGCGAAGAGGTAGCGCTCCCGCTCCGGGGAGCCCGGGGCGGCGGCCAGCGCGGCCTGGAACCACGGATGCGCGCTGGAGGTGTGGTTGGGCACCAGGTCCACGATGATCCGCAGGCCCAGCGCGTGCGCGTCGGTGATCATCGCATCGAAGTCGGTGAGGGAGCCGAAGAGCGGGTCGACGTCGCGGTAGTCGGCGACGTCGTAGCCGGCGTCGATCTGCGGCGAGGTGTAGAAGGGGGTCAGCCAGAGCGCGTCCACGCCGAGGTCACGCAGGTACGGCAGCCGCTCCCGGATGCCCTGGAGGTCGCCGACGCCGTCGCCGTTGGCGTCGGCGAAGCTGCGGACGTAGACCTGGTAGATGACCGCGGAACGCCACCAGTCGTTGTCGGAGGTCAGCGGCGTGGGGTTGGTGGCGGCGGTCATCGGTGACGATCCCCGTTCTGTGGCGGGACGGCGGCACCCGCGCGGCGCTGGGTGATGGGCGCGGGTGGTGAGCAGAATGCCGTCCGCACGCTGCAAGAGTCAAGCATTCCTTGCGCAAGAAATGACGGCCGTCACCCTCCGGCCAGCGGCTCGTCACGTTTTTTCCGTCCCACGTGCCGGGACGGAGGGGCGCGACGGGGCCGGAGGGGCGGCCGCCCCTCCGCTTTGGTGATCGACTTCGGCCCGCGGTGGGCCGGGTGGTTGGGGGGTGTGCCGGGTCAGGCCGGGACGGCGAGGGCGGGCGGCGCCGGGCGCTGCCGCTTCGAGCCGCCGGCGGCGGGACCGGCCTGGCGGACCACCGCGGTCGAGCCGCGGACCACCAGTTCCGGGCGGAAGAGGTACTCCGAGTGCGGCGCGGCGTGCCCGTTGATCTCGTCGACCAGGGCGCGCACCGCGGCGACCGACATCGCGCTGACCGGCTGGCGCATGGTGGTCAACGGCGGGTCGGTGAAGGCCATCAGCGGCGAGTCGTCGTAGCCGACCACCGACACGTCGCCGGGGACCGACAGGCCGCGCTGCCGGGCGGCCCGGATCGCGCCGAGCGCCATCAGGTCCGAGCCGCAGACGAGGCCGGTGACCCCGCGCTCGATCAGCCGGCCGGCGGCGGCCTCGCCGCCCTCGACCCCGAAAAGGGAGAGCTCGGCCAGGTCGTCCAGCTCGCTCTCCGGCACGTCGGTGAGCCGGGGCACGGCGGCCCGGAAGCCGGCCACCCGGCGCTGCACCGGCACGAACCGGTCCGGGCCGGTGATCAGGCCGATCCGGCGATGCCCGAGCGCGACCAGGTGGGCGACCGCCAGCTCGGTGGCCTCCCGGTCGTCGCAGGAGACGAAGGGGGCGGGGATGCCGGGGGCGTACCCGTTGATCATGACGACGGGCAGCGGCCGGGCGATCAGCGCCCGGTACCGGTCGTGGTTGGCCGCGGTGTCGGCGTGCAGGCCGGAGACGAAGACGATCCCGGAGACCTGCCGGTCCAGCAGCATCTCCACGTACTCGTCCTCGGTGACGCCGCCGGGGGTCTGGGTGCAGAGCACCGGGGTGAACCCGCTCTGCGCCAGGGTCGACTCGATGACCTGGGCGAACGCGGGGAAGATCGGGTTCTCCAGCTCGGGCACGACCAGGCCGACCAGCCCGGCGCTGCGCTTGCGCAGCCGGGCGGGGCGTTCGTAACCGAGCACATCGAGGGCGGTCAGTACGGCTTGCCGGGTCTCCGGGGCCACTCCGGGGCGGTCGTTGAGCACCCGCGACACCGTGGCCTCGCTGACTTCGGCCTGTTGGGCGATGTCGGACAGTCGAGCGCGCATGGCGGCACTTTAGCTCAAGGGCAAGTTCTTGCGTACACTCCTGCAATCCCTTCCATTCTCTGCAACCTCTTGCTAACGTCCCGGCAACACGCGAGAGCAGCGGCGCGGCAACCCGGCGCCGGTTGGCAAGAACTTTCAGAGGTTTCCACGGCGGGCCGCCCTTCCCCCGGCGGGCCGCCATGACGACAGGAGTACCGATGCGCATCCGTACCGCGGGTGTGGTCACCGTTCTCGGCCTGGCGCTCGCCGCCTCCGGCTGCGGCGGCGACAACAAGTCCGACGAGCCGGCCGCCAAGGCCTCCCCCCAGGCCGCGAGCGGCAAGCTCGTCATCTGGGCCGACGACAAGCGGACGGCGGCCCTCAAGCCGTTCGCGGAGAAGTTCGGTCAGGAGAACGGTGTCACCGTCGAGGTGCAGGCCGTCTCCAAGGACCTGCAGACCAACTTCGTCACCGCCTCCCAGCAGGGCAGCGGCCCGGACGTCGTGGTCGGCGCGCACGACTGGATCGGCAACCTGGTGCAGAACGGGGCCATCGACCCGGTGCAGCTGGCCGACGACCAGAAGAGCGCCTTCAACCCCACCGCGATCAAGGCCGTGACCTTCAACGGTCAGGTCTACGGCGTCCCCTACGCCACCGAGAACGTGGCCCTGTTCCGCAACACCGAGCTGGCCCCCGAGGCGCCGAAGACGATCGAGGACCTGGTCGCCACCGGCAAGCAGCTCAAGGCCCAGAAGAAGGCCAGCGAGATCCTCTGCCTCCAGTCCGGGCAGAACGGCGACGCCTACCACATCTACCCGCTGTACACCTCGGGTGGTGGCTACCTCTTCGGCACGGGCGCCAACGGCGACTACGACCCGAAGGACCTGGGCGTGGGCAAGCCGGAGTCGATCGCGGCCTTCCAGAAGATCGCCAAGCTCGGTGAGAAGGGCGAGGGTGCGCTGAAGCGCTCCATCTCTCCGGAGAACGCCATCGCCACCTTCGGCGCCAAGAAGTGCGCCTTCCTGGTGTCCGGCCCGTGGGCGATCGCCGACGCCAAGAAGGCCGGCATCAAGTACGACATCTCCCCGGTCCCCGGCTTCGCCGGTGGCAAGGAGGCCCAGCCGTTCGTGGGCGTCCAGTCGTTCTACGTGGCCGCCAAGGGCAAGAACAAGGCCCTGGCCCAGGAGTTCGTCACCAACTACGTGACCAAGCCCGAGCTGGCCGTGGCGCTGTACAACGCCGAGCCGCGCCCGCCGGCGCTGACCGCCGCCTTCGACCAGGTCAAGGGCAGCGACCCGGACCTGGCCAAGTTCGCTGAGGCCGGCAAGAACGGCCAGGTGCTCCCGGCGATCCCGGCCATGGCCGCGATCTGGGACCCGTTCGGCAAGGCCGAGGCCGCCGTCATCAGTGGCGCCGACCCGGCCAAGACCGTCACCGCCGCAGGCAAGACGATCTCCGGTCAGATCAAGTAATGAGCACGTCGCTGTCCGGCCCGGGGTCTGCCATGCAGACCCCGGGCCGGGGGCCCGTCCGCTCCGGGCTCCCGCGCAAGTCCCGTACCGCGCGGAACCACGCGCCGATCACCCTGACCGGTCTCGTCGTCAAGGTGGTCCTGCTCGGCCTCGTGGCCGGGATCGCGCTCTGGGCGGCCTTCCCGCTCATCGAGGCAAAGTACTGGGTGGGCCTGGCCATCCTGCTGGCGACCACCGCCGGCCTGTTCTACCTCTACCTGACTCCGCGGCACATCCCCGCCAAGTATCTGATCCCGGGCACGCTCTTCCTGATCGTGTTCCAGGTCTTCCCGGTGCTCTACACCGCCAGCACCGCCTTCACGAACTTCGGCGACGGTCACCGTGGTGACAAGTCCGACGCGATCGTCGCCATCCAGAGCTCGTCGGTGAAGCAGGTCCCCGGCTCCGCCCAGTACCCGCTCTCCGTCGCCACCAAGGGCGACCCGGCCACCGGGTCGCTGGTCTTCCTGGTCACCGACCCGAAGACCGGTGCGGTCTCCGTCGGCGACGCCGGCGGGCTCCAGCAGCTCGACGCCGGCCAGGTCACCGTGGCGCCGGGTGGCAAGGTCACCGCCGCCGACGGCTACACCGTCCTCAACTTCGGCCAGGCCAGCGCCCGCAGCAAGGACATCACCGAGCTGGTGGTGCCGACCGCCGGCGGCGCGCTGCGCTCCTCCGGCCTGTCCCGGGCGTACGAGGGCAAGGCGCTCCGGGCGTACGACAAGGGCTGCGACTGCATCAAGGACAGCGAGAGCGGCAAGAGCTGGACCGCCGACGAGTCCGTCGGCTCCTTCGTCGCCGCCGACGGCGAGCGGCTGGCCCAGGGCTGGAAGGTCAACGTCGGGCTGGAGAACTTCGGCCGGGTGCTGACCGACCCGAACATCTCCGGCCCGTTCTTCGGCACGCTGGTCTGGAACTTCGCCTTCGCGATCGGCTCGACCGGCTTCACGTTCCTGCTGGGCATGTGCATCGCGCTGGCCCTGCACTCGCCCCGGATGCGTGGGACGAACCTCTACCGGGTGCTGCTGATCCTGCCGTACGCCATGCCGTCGTTCGCGATGCTGCTGGTCTGGCGGGACATGTTCAACACCGACTTCGGCCTGGTCAACAACCTGTTCGGGCTGAGCGTCGACTGGTTCGGTGAAACCTGGTCGGCCCGGCTCGCGGTGCTGCTGGTGCAGCTCTGGCTGGGCTACCCGTACATGTTCCTGGTCGCCACCGGCGCGCTCCAGGCCATCCCGCGGGAGCTGACCGAGGCCACCTCGGTCGACGGGGCCAGCCCCTTCCAGTCGTTCAAGGCGGTCACCCTGCCGCTGCTGCTGGTGGCGATCTCGCCGCTGTTGATCGCGTCGTTCGCGTACAACTTCAACAACATCAACGCGATCTGGTTCACCACCGAGGGTGGCCCGTTTCCCGCGGACAACCCGCGCAGCGGCGCCACCGACCTGCTGATCACGTACACCTACCGGTTGGCCTTCGGGGCGCAGGGCGCCGAGTACGGCATGGCCGCCACGGTGTCGATCTTCATCTTCGCGATCGTGGCCATCGTGTCCGCGGTCAGCTTCTCGCGTACCCGCAAGCAGGAGGAGGTGTACTCGTGACCACCTTCGCCGACGCGCCCGTCGCCAACCGCAACGCGACGGGCAGGTCCAAGGGCCGCTGGTTCGCGCAGGTCGGCTGGCGGCACCTGGTCGGGGTGCTGGCGGTGGCGTTCAGCCTCTTCCCGATCCTGTTCGTCGTCTCGGCGGCACTCAACCCGCTGGGCACCCTCTCCTCCACCGAGCTGCTGCCGACCGGGGCGTCGTTCGAGAACTTCTCCAACCTGTTCTCGAAGACCGCGT
Organism: Micromonospora lacuserhaii; assembly: GCF_036902735.1. Taxonomy (NCBI): domain Bacteria; kingdom Bacillati; phylum Actinomycetota; class Actinomycetes; order Micromonosporales; family Micromonosporaceae; genus Micromonospora; species Micromonospora lacuserhaii. The sequence continues at coordinate 67,907 of NZ_JBAKHO010000005.1, forward strand.
TCGGCCACTGGTTCCTGAACTCGCTGCTGCTCGCCGGGGTGGCCAGCTTCGCGTCGATCTTCCTGTCGGCGCTGGCCGCGTACGCGTTCTCCCGGATGCGCTTTGCCGGCCGCCGGGTCGGTCTGCTCACGCTGCTGCTGATCCAGATGTTCCCGCAGTTCCTGGCGATCGTGGCGATCTTCCTGATCTTCACCACGGTCACCGACCTGTGGCCGTCGATCGGCTTCAACACCCCGTGGGGCCTGTTCCTGCTCTACATGGGTGGCGCGCTGGGGGCGAACACCTGGCTGATGAAGGGCTTCTTCGACACCCTGCCGAAGGAGCTGGACGAGTCGGCCACCATGGACGGCGCGTCGCACGCCCAGGTCTTCTTCCGGATCATGCTGCCGCTGGTGGCGCCGATCCTCGCGGTGACCGGGCTGCTCGCCTTCATCGGCTCGATCAACGAGTTCATCCTCGCCAACGTGTTCCTCACCAACACCAACTCGAAGACCCTCGCGGTCGGCATGTTCGGTCTGGTGGCGGGGGAGCGCAACAACAACTTCGGGATGTTCGCGGCGGGCACCCTGCTCACCGCCATCCCCACGGTGCTGGTGTTCCAGCTGCTCCAGCGCTACATCGTCTCCGGCCTGACCGCCGGCGCCGTCAAGGGATGAAGCGGATAGGTGGCCGCTGTTCGCGGAGGGCGGGGTCAGCGGTCCGGGTTCGACCGGGGCGCTGACCGGGGGGTGGTCCGGGTTCGTCCGGGCCGCTCCTTTTCCCTGTACCGGATCGCTACCGGAAGGTCCTGGCATGTCCCTCCAGCCGCACCACGACGGATCCGCCACCTACGTACCCGAGCAGGAGCCGGAGCTCGGCGCGACCGTGCCGGTCTTCGTCCGGGCCCCCGCCGGCGCGGGCGTACGCCAGGTGCACGTCCGGACCACCGGTGACGGTGAGCCGCGCTTCGCCGAGGCGACCGTCGACCGGACCGAGGGCGGCGACGTCTGGTGGCGGGCCGACGTCGAGGTCCGCAACCCGGTCAGCAACTACCGCTTCATGCTCTCCGGGGCGCGGGGCCACCGCTGGCTCAACGCCGCCGGCCTGGTCGACCACGACGTGCCGGACAACGGCGACTTCAAGCTGGTCAGCTACGCCCCGCCGCCGGCGTGGGCCCGGGACGCGGTGATCTACCAGATCTTCCCGGACCGGTTCGCCCGCTCCGCCGCCGCCGACGGCCGGACCGCGCCGGACTGGGCGATCCCGTGCGACTGGGACACCCCGGTGATCGGGCGCGGCCCGGAGACGCCGTACCAGTTCTACGGCGGTGACCTGGACGGCATCACCGAGAAGCTGGACCACCTGGACCGGCTCGGGGTGAACACCGTCTACCTCACCCCGATCTTCCCCGCCCGCTCCAACCACCGCTACGACGCGTCCAGCTTCGACACCGTCGACCCGCTGCTCGGCGGCGACGCGGCGCTGGCCCGGCTGGCCGACGCCGTCCGCGCCCGGGGCTGGCGGCTGCTCGGCGACATCACCAGCAACCACACCGGCGACGCGCACGAGTGGTTCACCACCGCCGCTTCCGACGTGCGCGCGCCCGAGCGGGAGCTGTACTACTTCAGCGAGGTGACCGGCGACTACGAGTCCTGGAACGGGATCAAGTCGCTGCCGAAGCTCAACTGGGGCAGCGCCGAGCTGCGCCGCCGCTTCGCCACCGCCGACGACTCGCTGCTGCGCCGCTGGCTGCGTCCGCCGTACGGGCTGGACGGCTGGCGGGTCGACGTGGCCAACATGACCGGCCGGCGCGGCGCGGACGCGTACACCCACGAGGTGGCGCGGTTGCTGCGCGAGGTGGTCGCCGAGACCCGGCCCGACGGGTTGCTGCTCGCCGAGCACGGCCACGACCACACCGGCGACCTGGACCGGGACGGCTGGCACGGCACGATGAACTACGTCGGCTTCACCGACCCGGTCTGGTCCTGGCTGCGGCACGGCGACCAGCCGGTGCCGAACTTCCTCGGCACCCCGGGCGGGGTGGCCCGGCGGGACGCCGACGCGGTGCTGGCGACCATGGACACCTACCGGTCGTTGATCTCGTGGCGGTCGTACACGCACTCGTGGCAGCTGCTCGGCTCGCACGACTCGGCCCGGATCCGGACGGTGGTCGGCGACGCCGCCCGGCAGGAGGTCGCCGCCGGCCTGCTCGCCACGATGCCGGGCACCCCGGTGATCTTCGCCGGGGACGAGCTGGGGCTGACCGGCACCAACGGCGAGGGCTCGCGTACCCCGATGCCCTGGCACCGGCCGGAGAGCTGGGACCAGGGCACGTTCGCCGCGTACCGGTCGCTGCTGGCGCTGCGGCGCAGCGAGCCCGCGCTGCGCCACGGCGGCCTGCGCCGGGTGCACACCGACGCGGACACCCTGGTCTTCCTCCGCGAGGCGCCCACCGGCACGGTGCTGGTGCTGGCCCGGCGGGCGGCCGGCACCCCGGTCCGGCTGGCCGGCCTGGCGGCGGGGGAGAACGTGTACGGCGGCGCCCCGGCGCTGCGCCCGGACGCCGACGGAGTGGTCAGCCTGCCCGGCGACGGCCCCACCTTCCAGGTCTGGCGCCTTCGCTGAGGGGCGCCCCGCGAGATGATCGCGCTCGAACCAGGAAGTAGTGGTCTGCCGGCACCGGGGAGGCCACTACTTCCTGGATTTTGTGGTGCTGGTCGGGCGGTCCCGCTCGGTTCGGCCGGCCGACCGGGACCCGGCGCGGATCTCCGACCGGGAGCCGGCGGAGATCACGGATTGAGCTCGGCCGGCGGGCCCCCTACTACAATCCGTCGTTGATGGGGCAGGATGACCCGCGTGGAAGCTCTTCGCCTGGTACTTCTCTATGTCCATCTGATCGGCTTCGCGCTGCTGCTCGGTGGCGCGATCGCCCAGTACGTCAGCGGCCGGCTGCGGATCAACGCGGCCATGCTCTGGGGCTCGGTGATCGGCCTGCTGACCGGGCTCGGCCTCGCCGCGCCGCTGCGGGACGGCGACGAGCCGGCGCCCGCGAAGCTTGTTACCAAGTTGGTGCTGGCTCTGCTGATCTTTGTCATGGTCTTCTTCTCCCGTAAGCGGGAGTCGGTCGCCCGTGGCCACTTCCTGGCGATCGTCGGGTTGACCCTGCTCAACGCGGCGGTGGCGGTGTTCTGGCGGTAGGCTCCGGGCCGGTTCGGGTGACTCCGGGAAACCGGACGTTACCGACACCGGTCGGGTCTCCTGCGACCACGCGGAGTGATCTGGCCCACGGCAGGGTTACGCCCGGATAACAGGCGTTCAACAGTCGTGCACGATTGGCGGCCGGTGGGTGGGCGCGGGCGTACGCTCCCGTCCGTAACGTGGGATGCCGGCAGCACAGCGCTCGTCGGTTCAAGGGCTGCCACCGCACAAGGCGCGGTGTGCAATGGGAAGGAGACGTCTTGCGCTCTGTGCGTGGGATGCGGATCGCCTCCGCCTTCGTGGCGGGTGGGCTCGTGCTGGGCGCCGCCGCGTGTGGTGAGGCCCCCAAGGACGACAACAACGCCGGTGACGGCGGCAAGAAGTACAGCGCCTGCATGGTGACCGACGTCGGCGGCATCGATGACAAGTCCTTCAACACCTCGGCCTGGAAGGGCCTTCAGGAGGCGAAGAAGGAGAACGACAAGATCGACATCAAGAACGTCCAGTCGAAGGCCGAGGCGGACTACGAGGTCAACCTCAACGGCTTCGTCAACCAGAAGTGCGACTTCATCCTGGCCGTCGGTGGCCTGATGCAGGACGCCACCAAGAAGGCCGCCGCGGCGCACCCGGACCAGCAGTTCGGCATCGTCGACGCGAACCCGGGCGTGGACAACGTCTACCCGATGCAGTTCGACACCGCCCAGGCCGCCTTCCAGGCCGGCTACCTGGCCGCCGGGATGAGCAAGACCGGCAAGGTCGGCACCTACGGTGGCCTGCCGATCCCGCCGGTCACCATCTTCATGGACGGTTTCGCCGACGGCGTGGCCTACTACAACAAGGCCAAGAGCAAGAACGTCCAGGTGCTGGGCTGGGACAAGGCGACCCAGAAGGGTTCCTTCACCAACGACTTCGTCAAGCAGGACGAGGGCAAGAAGGTCTCCGACACCCTGGTCGCCCAGGGCGCGGACATCATCATGCCGGTCGCCGGCGGCTCGGGCCTCGGCACCACCGCCGCGGCGCAGGCCTCGGGCGGCAAGTTCTCGGTGGTCTGGGTCGACGTCGACGGCTGCGAGAGCACCCCGAACTGCGGCGCGCTGCTGACCACGGTCGTCAAGAACATCCCGGACGCCGTCAAGGAGGCCGTGCTCAAGGCCGCCGGTGGCGAGAAGCTCCAGGCCAAGCCGGGCTTCGTCGGCAACCTGGCCAACAACGGCGTCTCCATCGCGCCGTACCACGAGTTCGACAGCAAGGTCCCGGCGGACCTCAAGGCCGAGGTCGAGAAGATCAAGGCTGACATCGCCGCCGGCACCATCACGGTCACCTCGAAGGCCCAGCCGACCAAGTGACCGACCGCCCGGCCGCCACGATGGGATCATCAGCGGGGGCCGGCGAGCACCAGGCATGACGATCGGCCGCCTCGGCGTAGGTGGGGGAGACCCCGCGACCGCCGGGGCGGCCGATCCGCTCCATCCGTCGGCCGGCCCGTGCCGGGTGGCCGCCCCACCGGCAGCTACGCTGCACCATCGCTCGCACTCCAGGAGGTTGCGCTGAGACTCGAACTGCGCGGCATCACCAAGCGGTTCGGTGATCTGGTCGCCAACGACCACATCGACCTGACGGTGGAGCCTGGAGAGATTCACGCCCTGCTCGGCGAGAACGGCGCCGGCAAGTCGACCCTGATGAACGTCCTGTACGGGCTCTACCAGCCCGACGAGGGCGAGATCCTGGTCGACGGCCAGCCGCTGAAGCTGAAGGGCCCGTCCGACGCGATCGCGGCCGGCATCGGCATGGTGCACCAGCACTTCATGCTGGTGCCCGTCTTCACCGTCGCCGAGAACATCATGCTCGGCGCCGAGCAGGTCAGGGGCGGCATCGCCGGCTTCCTGGACCGGCGCCGGGCCCGCCGCGAGGTGGCCGAGGTCTCCGAGCGGTACAACCTGCGGGTCGACCCGGACGCGGTGATCGAGGACCTGCCGGTCGGCATCCAGCAGCGGGTGGAGATCGTCAAGGCGCTCACCCGCGACGTCGACCTGCTGATCCTGGACGAGCCGACCGCCGTGCTCACCCCGCAGGAGACCGAGGAACTGCTGACGGTCATGCGGTCGCTCAAGGCCGCCGGCAAGTCGATCGTCTTCATCACCCACAAGCTCGGCGAGGTCAAGGCCATCGCCGACCGGATCACCGTGATCCGGCGCGGGAAGACCGTCGGCACCGCCTCCCCGGACGCGAGCCGGGACGAGCTGGCCGCGCTGATGGTCGGCCGCAGCGTCCGGCTCACCGTGGACAAGAAGCCGGCCACCCCCGGCCGGCCGATGCTCGAGGTCGCCGGCCTGGTCGTCGACGACGACCGGCAGATCCGCGCGGTGGACGGCGTCGACCTGACCGTGCACGCGGGCGAGGTGCTCGGCGTCGCGGGTGTGCAGGGCAACGGCCAGACCGAGCTGATCGAGGCGATCATGGGGCTGCGTCCCACCCTCGCCGGCACGGTCACCCTCGACGGCCAGCCGGTGCACGGCTGGTCGACCAAGAAGGTGCTCCGCGCCGGGGTCGGCTACGTGCCGGAGGACCGCAGCGTCGACGGCCTGGTCAAGGAGTTCTCCGTGGCGGAGAACCTGGTGCTGGACATCTACGACCGGCCGCCGTTCGGCAAGGGCCTGTCGCTGAAGCCGGACGCCATCGCGAAGTCGGCGCAGGAGCGGATTGCGCAGTTCGACGTCCGCACCTCCTCGGCGGACGCCCCGGTGGGCAACCTCTCCGGTGGCAACCAGCAGAAGGTGATCGTGGCCCGGGAGCTGTCCCGGCCGCTGAAGCTCTTCATCGCCGCCCAGCCCACCCGCGGCGTCGACGTCGGCTCCATCGAGTTCATCCACAGCCGGGTGATCCGGGAGCGGGACATCGGCACCGCCGTCATGGTCGTCTCCAGCGAGCTGGACGAGGTGATCGGGCTGGCTGACCGGATCGCGGTGATGTACCGCGGCCGGATCATCGGCATCGTCGGGCCGGACACCCCCCGCGAGGCGATCGGCCTGCTGATGGCGGGCATCACCCCGGACGCGGCCGCCCCGGGCGGCGCCACCCCCGACGGCGAAGCGACCCCCGGCCCGGCCGTGAGCGGCGGAGGACCGGCCGCTCCGGCCCCCGAGGGCCCAGGTAGCGAGGACGAGGCATGACCAACCCCAACCCCGGCTCGGGCTCCCCGGACAAGGAGCCGGCGACCGAGGCGCACACGGCGGCGCACGCGGCCGGTGACACCAACCGGGCCGCCGCGATGACCGCCCCGAAGGCCCCGGAGCCGGAGCCCCGGCCCTCGCTGGGCCGGCTGTTCCTGGACAACCTCTGGGCCGCCAACACCGTCATGGTCACCGTGCTGGCGCTGGTGCTGGCCATGGTGATCGGCGCGATCCTGATCATCGTGTCGGACCCGGAGGTGCTGGCCACCTACAGCTACATCACCGCCCGCCCGGCCGATGCGCTCAACGCCAGCTGGACCGTGGTGAGCGAGGCGTACGCGAACCTGTTCAAGGGCGCCGTCCTCGACCCGGACGCGGTCGGCTTCTCCGCCGCGCTCGGGCCGATCTCGGAGACGCTCACCTACACCGCGCCGCTGGCCTTCACCGGCCTGTCGGTGGCGCTGGCCTTCCGCGGCGGCCTGTTCAACATCGGCGCCCAGGGCCAGGCCACGATGGGCGTCATCCTGGCGGCGATCGCCGGCTTCGCGCTGCCGCTGCCGCCCGTGCTGCACCTGCTCGTCGCGCTGATCGCCGGCGCCGTGGCGGGTGCGCTCTGGGGCTTCGTCCCCGGCATCCTCAAGGCGAAGACCGGCGCACACGAGGTGATCAACACGATCATGCTCAACTACGTCGCGGTCTACTTCCTGTCCTGGATCATCGTCCAGAGCGGGGTGCAGAACCCGGACCGGTCGGATGCGATCAGCAAGCCGGTCGACTCCTCCGCGCAACTGCCCCGGCTGCTCGGCTCCGACCTGCGGGTGCACGCCGGCATCCTGCTGGCGGTCCTCGCCACCTGGTTCGTGGCCTGGCTGCTCAACCGCTCCACGCTCGGCTTCGAGCTGCGGGCCGTCGGCGCCAACCCGGACGCCGCGCGGACCGCCGGCATCAGCGTCACCCGGACGTACGTGCTGGTGATGGTGATCTCCGGCCTGCTCGCCGGTCTCGGCGGCAGCCAGATGGTGCTCGGCTCGACCGCGAACGCGCTCACTCCCCTGGTGGTCGCGCAGATCGGCTTCGACGGGATCCTGGTGGCGCTGCTCGGCCGGGTGAAGCCGTGGGGTGTGCTGCTGGCGGCGCTGCTCTTCGGCGCGCTCCAGGCCGGCGGCAACCGGATGCAGTCGTACTCGGGGATCTCGCTGGAGCTGGTGACCGTGCTCCAGGCGCTGATCGTCATCTTCATCGCCGCGCCGGCCCTGGTGAAGGCGATCTTCCAGCTCCGGGCCGCCCGCGCCGCCCGGTTGCAGACGAGCCTGGCGAAGGGCTGGTAAGGCATGTCCACCACCGCTGTCCCCGACGTCGCCGTCGCGACGGTCGACGAGGGATTCTGGACCCGCACCCGCAAGGTCGGCGCGGTCCTGCTGGCGCTGGGTGTGCTCGCCGCCGTGCTCTTCGGTGCGCTCGCCACCAGCCAGCCGGCCCGCTTCACCCTCAGCGAGACCGAGGGCGGCGCCGCCCTGGAGATCAACGGCACGGTCGGCGCGATCCTGTTCGGGGTCGTGGCCGCCGTGGCCGGCGCGGCACTGCTGGCCGGGGTGCCGAAGCGCTGGTTCACCCTGGTGCTCGGCGTCGGCCTGGTCGGCTTCGTGCTGAGCTTCCTGTGCTGGCAGGTCTCCGCCGCCCCCGAGGGGCGCAACTTCATGCCGCTGGTCAACATCGTCCGCGGCACGTTCATCCTGGCCCTGCCGCTGATCTTCGGCGCGCTGGCCGGGGTGCTCTGCGAGCGTTCCGGCGTGGTGAACGTGGCCATCGAGGGGCAGCTGCTGATGGGCGCCTTCAGCGGAGCGCTCTTCGGCAGCATCTCCGGCAGCGTCTGGGTCGGCCTGGTCGCCGCGGCGATCGGCGGTGCGGTGATCTCGCTGCTGCTGGCCGTCTTCGCAATCCGCTACCTGGTCGACCAGGTGGTCATGGGCATCGTGCTGAACCTGCTGGCGGTCGGCGTCACCGGCTTCCTCTACGAGCGGCTGATGCAGACCCAGGCGGAGAAGTACAACAGCGCGCCGCGCTTCTCCAACTGGGAGATCCCGCTGCTCAAGGACATCCCGCTGTTCGGCCCGGCGCTGTTCCGCGGCAACATCTTCCTCTACCTGGGCCTGCTGCTGGTGCTGGTCATCCACATCGCGCTGTTCCGCACCCGGTGGGGCCTGCGGACCCGCTCGGTGGGTGAGCACCCGACCGCGGCGGACACCCTCGGCGTCAGGGTGCTGGGGCTGCGCTACCGCAACGTGCTGATGGCCGGCATGGTCGCCGGGATCGGTGGCGCCTCGTACACGCTGGCGCTCTACTCGTTCACCAAGAACATGATCGGCGGTAAGGGCTTCATCGCGCTGGCCGCGCTGATCTTCGGCCGGTGGAGCCCGACCGGTGCGCTGCTCGCCGCGCTCTTCTTCGGCTTCGCCGACCAGCTCGGCACGTACCTCGGGGCGATCGGCAGCAGCATCCCCAGCCAGTTCCTGGCGATGCTGCCGTACCTGGCGACGATCCTGGCGGTGGCCGGGCTGGTCGGCCGGGTCCGGGCGCCCGCGGCGGACGGCAAGCCGTACATCAAGGGCTGAGCGCTCCACGACACCCGGCGGCGTCCTCCCGCGACAGCGGGCGGGCGCCGTCGTCGTCGTACCGTCCGACGGTCGCCGAGGTCCCCGTGCCGGCGGACGGGCCGCGCCGCAGGTCAAAACGGTGATGCGGCAGAATCAGGGGATGACCGAGATCGACTGGGAGCGGCTGCGGGCCGCGGCCACCGAGGCCATGCGGCACGCGTACGCGCCGTACTCGAACTTCCCGGTCGGCGCGGCCGCGCTGGTCGACGACGGCCGGATCGTGGTCGGCTGCAACGTGGAGAACGCCGCGTACGGGGTCACCCTCTGCGCCGAGTGCGGCATCGTCTCCTCGCTGCACGCCACGGGCGGCGGCCGGCTGGTCGCGATGTCCTGCGTCGACGCCACCGGCGAACCGCTGATGCCGTGCGGCCGGTGCCGGCAGCTGCTGTGGGAGAACGGCGGCCCGGAGTGCCTCGTCGAGGCCAAGGGCCGCCCGCTGCGGATGGCGGAGCTGCTGCCGCACGCCTTCGGCGTCGAGGACCTCGACGCGGTGGTCGGCGAGACCCCGCTGCCCGTGGTGCCCGAACGGCTGGCCGCCTGGCGGGGTCGGGGTACCGTCTTTGTCCACCCCGACCTCTCCGCCGGCCAGCAGGTCTGGACGGCGTACTGGGAGCGGTCGGCCGGGGACGACGCGGACGCCGAGACGGGTGTGCTGGAGGAGGCCCCGAGTTGGGACGACTCCGCCGAGGCGATCACCTGGGGGCTGGCCCGTACGCCCCGGGTGGTGGTGGTCGACGCCTCCGGCACCATCTTCTGGGCCGGTGAGGGCGAGCCGCCGATGGAGATCCCGACCCGCTGGGGTGGTTGAGATTAACGGCGGTAGCGGACCACGCGTCGGTATCTGCCATGGCTAAGAAGAGGAACTATCTGATGAGTGCGTTCACGGCGGTTGATGTCATCCGGACCAAGCGGGACGGCGGTGTGCTCACCGACGCCCAGATCGACTGGGTGGTCGACGCGTACACCAAGGGTCTGGTCGCCGACGAGCAGATGTCGGCGCTGGCCATGGCGATCCTGCTGCGCGGGATGACCGCGCCGGAGATCGCCCGGTGGACCGCTGCGATGATCGCCAGCGGTGAGCGGCTGGACCTCTCCCCGGTGGCCCGGCCGACCGTGGACAAGCACTCCACCGGCGGCGTCGGCGACAAGATCACCCTGCCGCTCACCCCGCTGGTCGCCGCGTGCGGCGGCGCTGTGCCGCAGCTCTCCGGCCGCGGGCTCGGGCACACCGGCGGCACGCTGGACAAGCTGGAGTCGATCCCCGGCTGGCGGGCCGCGCTGAGCAACGACGAGTTCATCTCGCAGCTGCGCGACGTCGGCGCGGTGATCTGCGCCGCCGGTGCGGGGCTGGCCCCGGCCGACCGCAAGCTGTACGCGCTGCGGGACGTCACCGGCACCGTCGAGGCGATCCCGCTGATCGCCAGCTCGATCATGAGCAAGAAGATCGCCGAGGGCACCGGCGCGCTGGTGCTCGACGTCAAGGTCGGCTCCGGCGCGTTCATGAAGTCCGTCGACGACGCCCGGGAGCTGGCCCGGACCATGGTGGAGCTGGGTGGCGCGCACGGCGTGCGGACCGTCGCCCTGCTCACCGACATGTCCACCCCGCTGGGCCTGACCGTCGGCAACGCGGTCGAGGTGACCGAGTCGGTCGAGGTGCTGGCGGGCGGCGGCCCGGCCGACGTGGTCGAGCTGACCCTGGCGCTGGCCCGGGAGATGCTGGCCGCGGCCGGCCTGCCGGACGCCGACCCCGAGGCGGCGCTGCGCGACGGCCGGGCGATGGACGCCTGGCGGAGGATGATCCGCGCCCAGGGCGGCGACCCGGACGCCACGATGCCGACCGCCAACGAGGTCGAGGTGGTCCGCGCCCAGGCCGACGGGTTCGTGGCGTCCGTCGACGCGTACGCGATCGGGGTGGCCGCCTGGCGGCTCGGCGCCGGCCGGGCCCGCAAGGAGGACCCGGTCAGCATTCCGGCGGGGGTGGTGCTGCACAAGCGCCCGGGTGACCCGGTGCGGGCCGGTGACCCGCTCTACGAGCTGCGCGCCGACGAGGCCGCCCGGATCCCGGCGGCGCGCGCCGAGGCGGAGCGGGCGGTCCGGATCGCGGCCACCGCGCCGGAGTCGACGCCGCTGGTCATCGAGCGGATCGGCTGAACGGCCGAGCACCCGCGGCCGGTCGGCCGGTGGGGGCGGGGTGACATGGTGTCGGCGTGCCGGGACCGCTATCCTCCCAGCCCAGGGGGATCGACCGGCGGTGACGCCGATGCGAGCAGACAGGGACTTCGACCGTGCTGGTACCCGCCCCCGACCCCCGGGAAGTACGCGAGGCGAGCCTCGACGAGCTGTCCCGGCTCGGCCTGCCGCTGCCACCCGCCCAGTTCCCGCTGGTCTGGGAGCCCGGCGACGAGATCGAGCTGCGCCCGCTCGGCGAGATCGAGGCGCGCATCGCGGTGCTGCACGTGATCCTGGCCCGCTGCTTCGGGATGCCGCCGCAGGCGGCGATGAGCTGGCTGCTCGGCTCGCACCTGGTCGACATGGTCACCCCGCCGGAGTGGCAGTTCGTGATGGGCGGCAAGGGCGACCACCGGTCGTTCGTGCTGCACCACGACGCGCTCTTCTCGCTGTGCTGGGTGCTGGGCCTGACCAAGGAGCTGGACCCGACGGTGCCGGTGGACGAGCGGCTGGTGGAGCGGCTGCCGCACATCCCGGCGGGGGAGACCTTCACCGAGTGGCGGTCCCGGATCCTGGCCGCCCCGCAGCACCCGGCCGACGCGGCCGCCCTGCTCGACCTGCACTACTGCCTGGACTGGGCGTACCTGGAGATGCAGAAGGCCGGTCGGCGGCTGCCGGGCCTGGTGGACGCCAACGCGATCGGGCAGCGGCGCTGGGCGCTGGAGTGGGCGGTCATGCTGCGCGGGCCGTACCACGACGAGCCGCCGGGCTGGGAAGAGGTCGACCTCTCCACCTGAGCCGGCTGACGGTCAGCGCGGGCGCCAGACGGTGAGCCGGACGGCGGCGGTGACCGTGACCGGCTCGGGCAGGGCGGCGACCCGATCGGCCAGCCGGGCCGCGTCGGCGTGCCAGGCGCTCGGCCCCATGCCGACCAGGGTGGTCACCTCGGCCCGGGTGAGGGCCAGCCGGCTGTCGTGCACCGCCGTCGCCTGCTCGGTGAAGTGCCCGGCCAGGCTCTCCGCCACCCGGTCGGCCTTGGCCGGGTCCACCCGGAGCAGGCCGAGCGCCTCGACCAACTCGGTGAGGTGGGCGTCGGTCGGGGTGACCACCAGCAGCGCCCCGGCCGGATCGAGCACCCGGCGGAACTCGGCGCCGTTGCGCGGGGCGAAGACGTTGAGCAGGACGGCCGCCGACGCGTCCGCCAGGGGTAGCCGGCGCCAGGTGTCCGCCAGTGCGGCGGCGGCCCGGGGGTGGGCCCGGGCCGCGCGGCGCAGCGCCGGCTTGGAGACGTCCAGGGCCAGGCCGACGGCGTCGGGCAGCGCCGCCAGCACCGCGGCGAGGTGCGCGCCGGTACCCGCCCCGGCGTCCACCACGAGGGGGTACGCCCCGGCGGCCGGCCGGACGACGGATGCCGCCGCCCCGGCCAGCGCGGCGGAGATCGGGTCGTAGTGCCCGGCGGCCAGGAAGTCGGCCCGGGCGGTCACCATCGCGGCGGTGTCGCCGACGTGCGGGGCGCTGCCGGTGAGCAGGTTGACGTACCCCTGGCGGGCGATGTCGAAGCTGTGCCGGCGCGGGCAGCGCAGCGCCCGGGTGTCGGTGGCCTCGGCCAGCGGTTCGGCGCAGACCGGGCAGCGCAGCCGGTCCAGCACCCGTGGGTGCACGAGGCCCCCGTGCTGGTCGGACGGGCGCGACGCGGTCACCAGGGCAGCGTACGGGAGCGGGGTCGGGGCTCGGCCGGGCCGGGCGCGGTGCCGGCCGGGGCCGGTGGTGGTCAGGACCGGCCGGCGGCGAGCCGGTCCACGACCCGGTGGGTGAGCCGCTCCAGGGCGGCCAGCTCGTCGGGTTCGAGCAGGTCGATGAGGTGGCGGCGGACGGCGGCGACGTGGGCGGGTGCGGCCGCCTCGATGGCCCGCCGGCCGTCGGGGGTGAGCGCCACCACCGAGCCCCGGCCGTCGGTGGCGCACTCCTCGCGGATGACCAGGCCGCGCTGCTGCATCCGGGTGAGGTGGTGGGACAGCCGGCTGCGGGACCAGAGCATCCGGTCGGCCAGTTCGCTGAGGCGCAGCCGGCCGTCGGGGGTTTCGGAGAGGTCGGAGAGCACGTCGTAGTCAGGCTCGGAGAGGCCGGCGTCGGCCATCAGCTCCCGGGCCAGCTGGAGGTCGAGCAGCCGGCGCATCCGGCGGTAGCCCCGCCAGGCCCGGTCCTCGCGGTCGTTCAGCCAGCGTGGTGCGTCCATGGGCCGAGCGTACGCCAGTGGTTGACATGTCATCAACCTCGCTCTACGGTATGTGACATGTCAACCAAGCTTTCCGAGCGGATCGTCCGGCTGCTGTCCGGGCTGATCCTCTTCGGGGTGAGCGTGGCGCTGATGGTCCGTGCCAACCTCGGCCTGGCCTCCTGGGACGTCCTGCACCAGGGCCTGGCCGAGTGGACCGGCCTGCCGCTGGGTCAGGTGGTCAATGGGGTCGCGGTGGTCGTCCTGCTGCTCTGGATCCCGCTGCGGCAGCGTCCCGGCATCGGCACGCTCGGCAACGCGGTCCTCGTCGGCCTGACCGTCGACGCCGCCCTGCGGGTGCTTCCGGCCGGCGGTCCGCTCACCCTCCGGATCCCGCTGCTCCTCGCCGGGATCCTGCTCAACGGGGTGGCCACCGCGCTCTACCTCGGCGCTGACCTCGGCCCCGGGCCGCGGGACGGGCTGATGACCGGCCTCGCCGCCCGTGGCCTGCCGATCCGCCGGGTCCGGACCCTGATCGAGCTGGCGGTGCTCGCCGTCGGCTGGCTGCTCGGCGGCACGGTCGGCCCCGGAACCCTGCTGTACGCCGCCGCCATCGGGCCGCTCGCGCACCACCTGATCCCGAAACTCGCCGTGCCGGCCACGAACCGGCCCACCCCGACTGGAGTCACCCCGTCATGCCCCGTCTGAACGTCATCGTCGCCAGCACCCGACCCGGCCGGGTGGGTCGCTCGATCGGCGACTGGTTCGTCTCCACCGCCGCCCGGCACGACGCCTTCGACGACGTACGCCTGGTCGACCTCGCCGAGGTCGCGCTGCCCTTCCACGACGAGCCGCACCACCCCTCCGAGGGGCGGTACGTCCACCGGCACACCCGGGAGTGGAGCGCCACCACCGCCGCCGCGGACGCCTTCGTGTTCGTGATGCCGGAGTACAACTACGGCTTCAGCGCACCGCTGAAGAACGCGATCGACTTCCTGTTCCACGAGTGGCGCTACAAGCCGGTCGGCTTCGTCAGCTATGGGATGACCTCGGGGGGCCTGCGTGCCGTACAGATGATCAAGCAGGTGGTCACCACGTTGCAGATGATGCCGGTCAACGACTCGGTGCCGATCTTCCTTCGGCAGGCGCTCGACGACCAGGGGGAGCTGCTGCCCGACCCGGCGCGCGACGCCGCGGCCGACCTGATGCTCGACGAGATCGCCCGGCTGGCTGCCGCGCTCGCCCCGCTGCGGGTGCCGGCGTGACGGCCCGGCTGTGGGAGCTGTTCGGCGCGCGCGGTCGCGGCGTGCTGGTGACCCTGCGCCGCGACGGACGCCCCCAGCTGTCCAACCTCGACTACCTGGCCGAGCCGGGGCTGATCCGCTGCTCCACCACCGGCGACCGGGCCAAGGCCCGCAACCTGCGCCGGGACCCCCGGGCCAGCTTCCACGTGACCACCCCGGACGGCGGCGCGTACGCCGTCGCCGAGGGCACCGCGACGCTCACCGCGCCCGCGACGGCGGAGGACGACGCCACCGTCGAGGAGCTGGTCGAGGTCTACCGCCGGATCCGCGGCGACCATCCCGACTGGGCTGAGTACCGGGCCGCGATGGTCGCCGACGGTCGGCTGGTGGTCTGGATCGCCGTCGAGCGGGTCTACGGCTGGCGGCCCTGACCCGCTGGCTAGGGTCAGGGCATGGTCGCAATCCGATACGAGGACATCGTCAAGGTCCCGAAGGCGCTGCTGCACGATCATCTCGACGGCGGCCTGCGGCCGGCGACGGTCGTCGAGCTCGCCGCCGAGGTGGGTCACGAGCTGCCCACCACCGACCCGGCGGCGCTCGGCCGCTGGTTCGTGGAGGCGGCGAACTCCGGCTCGCTGGAGCGCTACCTGGAGACCTTCGCGCACACCGTCGCGGTGATGCAGACCCCCTCCGCGCTGCGCCGGGTCGCCCGGGAGTGCGCCCTCGACCTGGCCGCCGACGGGGTGGTCTACGCCGAGGTCCGGTTCGCCCCCGAGCAGCACCTGGAGCAGGACCTCACCCTGGACGAGGTCGTCGAGGCGGTGCTGGCCGGCTTCGACGAGGGCAGCGCGCAGGCCGTCGGCGCCGGCACCCCGATCCGGATCGGCACCCTGCTCACCGCGATGCGGCACGCCGCCCGGTCGCAGGAGATCGCCGAGCTGGCCGTCCGGCACCGGGACGCCGGCGTGGTGGGCTTCGACATCGCCGGCGCGGAGGCCGGCTTCCCGCCCACCCGGCACCTGGACGCCTTCGAGTACCTCCAGCGGGAGAACTTCCACTTCACCATCCACGCCGGCGAGGCGTTCGGGCTGCCGTCGATCTGGCAGGCCATCCAGTGGTGCGGCGCCGACCGGCTCGGCCACGGGGTGCGGATCGTGGACGACATCAACCCCGGCCCGACGCCGGTCCTCGGCCGGCTGGCCGCGTACGTGCGGGACAAGCGCATCCCGCTGGAGCTCTGTCCCTCGTCGAACGTGCAGACCGGGGCGGTGGCCTCGATCGCCGACCACCCGATCGGGCTGCTGCGTGACCTGCGTTTCCGGGTGACGGTCAACACCGACAACCGGCTGATGAGCGGCACCTCGATGTCCCGGGAGATGGCGCTGCTGGTGGACGCCTTCGGCTACGGCTGGAAGGAGCTCCAGTGGTTCACCATCAACGCCATGAAGAGCGCCTTCATCCCGTTCGACGAGCGGCTGCGGATCATCGACGAGGTGATCAAGCCGGCGTACGCGAAGCTGCTCGGCTGATCAGTGGTGCGGGTGGCTGGCCACCAGGCCGGCCACCCGCCGCAGGATGTCGCGGGCCCGGGCCGCCTCGGCGCCGAGCCCGGTCTGCCGGCGCAGCACCGCCGGCTCCGCGCGCAGCAGCGCCACGCCGCGCCGGACCAGCACCCGGGGCGCCTTGCGCTGTTCGGCCAGGTCCCGGGTCAGTCGACGGACGAACGTCGCGCCGCGCGGGCGGCGCAGCGCGTACGCCCCGGCGAGCAGTCCCCGGCGGCGGCACTCCGCCACGATCTCGGCGGCGAAAATCCCTTCGGCCAGGAAAAGTGGCGATCCGGTCACCTCGAATGGCCGGGTGGCCACCCTCCGGTCGGCACCGATCGCATAAACCGGCACATCGGCCTTGCCCTCCCGGGCCAGCCGGGCAATCGTTTCCACGGCCGTTCCGGCGTCCCACGAGTCGGGCGAGTCCCAGTCCACCTGGCCGTTCTGTCGTGGCAACGTAGGGTCATCACCGTCCTTGTAGAAGTCGTCCAGACAAAGCACGGGAAGTCCGGTTCGCTGCGCTATGTACGACTTTCCCGAGCCCGAAGGGCCGGCGAGCAGGACGACGCGGTGACGGTATTTCATTACTTTAGGTGACTCCGGCCAGACGGAATGCGAGCAAAGTGCCTCCACATCTCATCACACCCTCGCTGAGCGCCAGCCTGGGCTTTCTCTTTCAGGGACGGCGTGATGGAATCTCGGAGGTCCGACCCGCCGGGTCGGTCGCTGGGCGTTGCCCGAGGCAACGCGGGACGCTGTAATCGCGAGGGCGGTGACGTGAGCAAACGGCCAAAGGCGGCGGGCTCCTTCCTGTCGCGTCTGCGTCGGCCTGCCAGCCGACTCCGCGACATGCCGATCTGGTCCAAGCTCGGTCTGATCATGATCGTGCCGACCATCGCCACGGTCGTCGTGGGCACCAGCGGGCTGGTGGACCACCTGCAGACGCTCAACAACGCCAACCGGGCCGGCGACCTGGCCAACCTGGTCGGCTACTCCGGTGACCTGGTGAACAGCCTCCAGGACGAGCGGACCTCCGCCGTCCTGCTGCTCGACTCGCCCAAGGGGCAGGCCCGCGAGCAGTACCAGGAGGCGTACAACCGGGTCAACTCCCGGGTGGACCAGTCCAAGGCGCCGTACTCGCAGCAGCGGGTCGAGATCGAGGACCTGCCGGGCAGCCTCGACGCGCTGCTCGACCAGATCGACCAGGACCTGTCCGACCTGCCGGGCACCCGTAGCCAGGTCTACAGCGGCAAGCTGAGAGTCAGCCAGGCGATCGCCTTCTACCAGGAGCTGATCGACCACCTGCTCAGCGTCCGCGACTCGACCACCCAGCTCGCCGGCGACAACGACCTGAGCGACCGGATGCGTTCCGCGGCCGCGATCGCCCGCACCAAGGAATACCTCTCGCTCCAGCGCACCGTGGTGCACCAGGTGCTGGGCAAGTCGTACCCGCCCGCCCTGCGGGACAACTACATCGCCACGAAGACCGGTCAGCAGCAGGCGATGCAGACCTTCCGGGCAATCGGTACCCGCGAGGAGCGCGAGTTCTACGACCAGACCGTCGCCGGCTCCGACCTGCGTCAGGGCAAGCAGTACATCGGCGAGGTCGACGGCCTGATCACCGAGGACATCTCCTCGCTGGACTTCGGACCGGACCAGTGGGACGCGGCCATGGTGGCCTACTCCGCGCTGTACCGGACGGTCGAGGTGAAGCTCGACGGGAACGTGGTCTCCCAGGCCGACGGTCTCCGCTCGGACGTCCAGCGCCAGGTCTTCCTGGAAACCGGCCTGCTGCTCAGCATGCTGCTGCTGGCCATCCTCTTCGCCTACCTGGTCGCCCGGTCGATGGCCCGCTCCCTGCGCGACCTGCGCCAGGGTGCCCTCTCCATCGCCCAGTACGGGCTGCCCCAGGCGGTGGCCCGACTGCGCGACCCGCAGGTCAGCGGACAGCTCACCCCGGCCCAGCTGGCCACCCAGATCGCCGAGCCGCTGCCGGTGCGCAGCAAGGACGAGTTCGGCCAGGTGACCGAGGCGTTCAACGCGGTCCACCTGGAAGCCGTCCGCACCGCCGCCGAGCAGGCCGCGCTGCGCTCCTCCGTCGCGACGATGTTCGTCAACCTCGCCCGCCGCTCGCAGATCCTGGTCGACCGGCTCATCGGTCACCTCGACCGGCTGGAGCGCGGCGAGGAGGACCCGGACCGGCTGGCTGAGCTCTTCCAGCTCGACCACCTGGCCACCCGGATGCGCCGCAACGACGAGAACCTCCTGGTCCTCGCCGGCGCGGACTCCACCCGCGTCCAGCGGGAGCCGGCCGCCCTGATCGACGTGCTGCGGGCCGCGCAGTCCGAGGTCGAGCACTACACCCGGATCGAGTTCGGCATCATCGACCGGGACATCGAGGTCGCCGCGCACGCGGTCAACGACTTGGTGCACCTGGTCGCCGAGCTGTTCGACAACGCCACCGCCTTCTCGCCGCCGGACTCCCAGGTCATGGTCGAGGCACGGCGGATCGGCGACCGGGCCACGCTCTACGTCGAGGACCGCGGCATCGGCATCAGCGCCGACCAGCTGGCCGACCTCAACGAGCGGCTCGCCACGCCGCCCCAGGTGGACGTGGCCGTCTCCCGGATGATGGGCCTGGTCGTGGTCGCCCGGCTGGCGTCCCGGCACGGCGTCAGGGTCGAGCTGCGCCCCGGTTCCGGTCGCGGCACGGTGGCCGAGGTCACCCTGCCCACCTCGGTGCTGGTGCCCCGCGCCCTCACCGGCCGGCAGCCCGGCGCGCTGCCGGCCGCCCCCGGCCCGCAGGGCTCGGGCGGCACCCCGGTCTTCGGCGCGCTCCCGGCGCTGAGCAGCGGTCCCACCCCGACCCCGCGCCCCAGCGACTCGGGCAACCAGGTCACCCTCGGTGGCCGCCCCTTCGACCCGGCTCCGCGCAACGGCTCGGGCGTTCCGGCCGACGCCGGCGCGACCCGGTCCATGCCGGCCTGGTCCGACCTGACCGGCGCCGGCAGCCTCAACGGCGGCGACGGCCAGCCGCCCGCCCGCCCCGCCAACGGCCACCAGGTCGACCCGCTGCCGCAGCGGCGGGCCGGTGGCGACGGCGACCCGGGGAGCACCGGCCAGCAGCCGGCCATCCCACGGCAGTTGCCCAGCAGCCCGGAGGTGCGGTCGTACAGCGCGCCGCCGTTCCCGCCGGTCTCCTCGCCCCCGGTGCCCCCGGTCTCGGCCCCGCCGCTGCCGCCGGTCTCCGGCGTACCGGTCTCCGCCGCGCCGATCTCCGGTCAGCCGGCCTCGGGCCAGCCGTACCCCGGCCAGCAGTACCCGGGTCAGCAGTACCCCGGCCAGCAGTACCCCGGTCAGCCGGTCTCCGGTCACCCCTACCAAGGCCAGCCGGTCTCCGGTCACCCGTACGCCGGTCCGCCGGTCTCCGCCGCTCCGGCCCCGACCTCGGCGCCGCCCGCCGGCCCGCTGCCGACCCGACCGACCACGTCGGCCCCCGGCACCGCCGGGGCACCGCCGGTCTGGCCGCCGGTGGCCAACCCGGAGCGGGAAGCGGCGACCCCGCCGGTCCCCGAGCGGCTCGCCGCCGCCCTGGACATGACCACCGAGCTGCCCCGGGTGGCGCGTCCCGAATCGGCCGCGCCGCAGTCGGCGGCCACCGCGCCGGCGCAGCGACAGTCGGCCGCGGCACCGCAGGCCCGGCCGGCGCAGTCGCCGCCCGCCAACCGACCGTCGACGCCGCAGCAGACACCCAACCGGCAGCGGTACGCGGACGAGACGATGGAGCTGCCGATCTTCCGGGAGCTCGAGTCGGCCTGGTTCCGTACCCGCAAGCCGGGTCCCGAGGAGGCGGCCGGCGCCCGCCCGGCGGCGAACGGCGCGGCGGCTCCGCAGGCGCCCGCCGCCGACCAGGCCCGCGCCGTCCCGAACACCGCACCGATGACAGGTAACGCACCGATGGCAAACACTCCGACGGCCGGAGGGGCGCCGCGCGACAACGGGGCGGCGACGAACGGGGGTCACCCCGGTCTCGGCGACGGCTTGCCCAGCCGCCGACCCACCCCGCAGCCCGCTGGCTGGCAGACCGCGGCCGACGACGGCTGGCGGGCCGCCGTGGCCGCGTCCGATGCGCCGGTGGCGGGCACCACCCAGACCGGGTTGCCGAAGCGCACGCCGATGGCCCAGCTCGTGCCGGGCACCATCGAGAAGCCGACCACCTCGGTGCAGCGCCGGACGCCGGAGGCCGTACGCGGCCTGCTCTCCGCCTACCATCGGGGCGTGCAGCGCGGGCGCAGCACTCCCTCGGACAGCAACCCCACCAGCCCGGAGGCGACTCCGGGAGGGCAGCAATCCTCGCAGTCGGGCGCAGACCGGGCCGCCGGGAGCGGGCAGAAGGAGCAAGAAGGATGACAACTACGCAGGATCTCGGTTGGCTGCTGGCCAACTTCGCCGACCGGGTGCCGGGTGTCGCGCACGCGGTCGCCGTCTCCGCGGACGGCCTGCTCCTCGCGTCGTCACGAGACCTGCCCCGGGACCGGGCGGACCAGCTGGCGGCCATCTCCTCCGGCCTGGTCAGCCTGACCCAGGGCGCGGCCCGCTGCTTCGAGGGCGGTGCGGTGCTGCAGACGGTCGTCGAGATGGACAACGGCTTCCTGTTCCTGATGTCCATCTCGGACGGATCCTCGTTCGCCGTGCTGGCCGCCCGCAGCTGTGACGTGGGCCAGGTCGGCTACGAGATGGCTCTCCTGGTCGACCGGGTGGGCGACGCCCTGACGCCGCAGCCGCGTACGGCTGTCGGGATGATGGGCTGACCGCTGACCGGCCGATCGGCGGGGCAGCTACAACACGACAAGAATGACGGGTTCCACCGGTGAAGGCCGGTGTCGGGTGCGAGGGAGGTGAGCGGCGACATGGCTGATCGTGACGAACCGACCGGAGCGTTGGTCCGTCCATACGCCGTTACCCGTGGTCGTACCCGTCCCCGGCTCGACATCGCCATGGAGGCGCTCGTCGAGACTACGGTGCGCGGTCGGGCCGCTGCCAGTGGCAACAGTGGCCAGGGCCGAGAGCACCAGTACATCGCCGCGCTGTGTGACGGACGCGTGCAGTCGCTGGCCGAAATTGCGGCGCGGATGCAGCTTCCGCTCGGTGTGGCCCGGGTGCTCATCGCCGATATGGCGACGGACGGCCTGGTCGCGGTTCACGAGCCGACCATCTTGGACGACTCGGACGACGCGGTGGGCACTGAACTGCTGGAGAGGGTGCTGAGTGGACTTCGCAGGCTCTGACATGTCGCACCGCCCGCCTGCGCCGAGCGGGCGAGTGACGTCGGCGAAGATCGTTATCGCCGGTGGGTTCGGCGTCGGCAAGACGACGCTGGTCGGCTCGGTCTCGGAGATCACGCCGCTGACCACCGAGGCCATCATGACCTCCGCTGGCGTGGGCGTCGACGACACCCGGCAGGTGCCGGGCAAGACGACGACCACGGTAGCGATGGACTTCGGCCGTATCTCGATCGACCGGGATCTGATCCTGTACCTGTTCGGCACGCCGGGCCAGACGCGGTTCTGGTTCATGTGGGACGAGCTGGTACGCGGGGCGATCGGCGCGGTGGTGCTGGTCGACACCCGCCGGTTGGCCGACTGCTTCGCGGCGATCGACTTCTTCGAGCACCGGCGGCTGCCGTACCTGGTGGCCATCAACTGCTTCGACGGGATGCAGTACCACGACCCGCAGGACGTCCGGGACGCGCTGGCGATCTCGACCGACGTCCCGGTGGTGGCCTGCGACGCCCGGAACCGGGAGTCGACCAAGCACGTGCTGATCTCGCTGGTCGAGTACGTGCTGACCATGCGCCGCACGCGCGCGGTCGCCCCGGCCTGACGGTCCCGACGCGCCCGGTGGCGGCTCCGGCCGTCCCCGGGCGCGTCGTGCTGTCCCGGACGCGCGACGCCCGCCCCACCACCGACCGGTCGGCGGGGCGGGCGATCGGGGAGGTCAGGAGATCCGGTTCCAGCCGCTGTTGATGACCCGGTAGATGCCCAGGGCGCTCGGGTCCAGTCCACTGTGCTTGTTCGGCTCGAACGCGTACGCGCCGGTCATCCCCTCGATGCCCTGGTTGCGCAGGTACGCCCGCACCCGCCCCCGGTCGAGGCTGCCGGCGGCCCGGGCGGCCCCCACGATCAGGGTCAGCGCGTCCGAGGCGTACGGGGCGAAGCCGCGGTAACTGCCGTACCGGTGCAGGTACCGGGAGGACAGGTCGCGCAGCGCCAGGGCGCCGGTGGAGGTGTTCGTCAGCGTCGAGTCGCCCAGCGACAGCGGGTGCACCGCGTACGCCCCCTCCACGGCCGGGGCGTTCCGCTCGTCGAGGGTGTCCTCGGCGACCCCTGCGGCGTCGAAGTAGAGCCGACCGCGGTAGCCGGCCTGACGCAGGGCCCGGGCCGCGGCGCCGGAGTCGGGGGCGTTCGCCCAGATCACCACGGCGTCCGGCGCCTTCCGGACCACGGCCCGCGCGGCGGTGAGGAAGCTCGTACCGGTCGCCGGCAGCCGGCTGGTCACGGCGAGGTGCAGGCCGGCCGAGTCGACGGCGGCGCCGATCGCGGCCACCCCGGAGTCGCCGTGCAGGCCGTGGCCGGCCAGCAACGCCACCCGATGCCGGCTCTGCTCCTTCAGCAGGGTGACGAGCCTGGTGGCCAACTGCTCGGCGTCCGGCGTCACCTTGTAGACGAAGGTCCGGTCGGCGAGCGGGTGGACGATCCCGTCGCCGTACGCGAGGGAGAGGTAGGGGACGCGGACCCGCTGGGCCACCCTGATGATGCCCAGCGAGGTCTCGGCGAGCGTCGCGCCGAGCAGGGCGTGCACGTCGTCGCGGGTGGCCAGCTCGGCGGCGTGCCGGGCGGCCAGTCGCGGGTCGCTGCCGTTGTCCCGTACCTCCAGGCGGATCTTCAGCCGCTGGTTGCCGACCGGCACCCCGTACTCGTTGAGCGTGTCGGCGGTGATCCGCAGCGCCCGCTCCTGGGGCACACCGAGCGTGGCGCCCGGCCCGGTCAGCTCGAGGCTGACGCCCACCACCAGCTCGCCGAACCCCGCGGGGGGCCCGGCGGTGCCGCCGTCCCGGCCCTCGTCGCGCCCACAGGCGCTGAGCAGGAGGGTGCTGGCCGCCGCGGCGAGCACCCCCCGTCGGGTGAGCACGGAGGAGCCGATTGCCGGTGTCGCCATTGGAGTCGCCTTCCCACCCCGGCGTCACCTGTCGGCGCCGGTCCGCCGGGTATGCTCCCGGCCGCCCCGACCCGGCGTCAACTTATCCGGGTGTGGGCAGAAACACCGGGGCGGGAAGTGCTCGGATCGCGCTCAGGACCGGTAGCCGGCGGAGCGGAACTCGTACTCCCGCTCGTCGTCCCGCTCGGCCGGGTCGCGGCTGAAGTCCCAACCGCCCGCCGCCTCGCGCCCCGGCCGGCCACCGACCGCGAAACCGCCGATCTCCTGACCGCGACGCCAGCCGCGGAAGTAGCCGGTGGTGTTCTCGGCCAGGCTCGCCGCGTCCCGGACGATCCGGAGGGGACGCTCCTCGCGCAGCGGTGAACCGGGCACCAGGTTGGCCTGGGGCACCCGCTTCGGCAGGCCGGCGTTGGTCTCCGCGCCCACCGCCGGACGGGCCGCCTGCTCGGCGGCCTGCCAGCCGGTGTCCGCAGTGGACGCCCACTCCAGCTCGCTCTCCTCGGTGTGCCCGACGAACCAGGCGGACCGCGCCTGAGCGAAGATCAGCAGGTCGCCGTCGCCCTCGTCCGAGATCGGCGGGGGCCGGTGCTCCATCGGGGCGGGCCGGCGCTCGGCCGGATCGGGGCGGCGCTCCGTCAGCTCCGAGCGGCGCTCCAGCGGTTCCGGCCGGCGATCGAGGGGCTCCGGGCGGCGGTCGAGCGGTTCCGGGCGGCGCTCGGGCAGCGGACGCTCACCGCGGCCGGCGCGAGCCGACCGGCTCGCCTCTTCGCGGTCGACGAGTCGCAGCGGCGGCGTCTCCAGGTGCGGGTCGGCGGATGCGATGCGCCCCTCGCGCAGCGCCCGGTCGGCCAGCGGCGGCGGCTCGACCAGCCGCAGCATCGGCGGCTCCTGCGGCAGGTCGTCGGCGAGCCAGGGCGGGGTGACCCGCCGCTCCGTGCCGGGATCGGTCGGGGCGTCCACCGGCCGCCCGGCGCGCTCCCCGTACGGCGGCACGACCGGGTTGTCGGCGGCGCTGTCGGACGGGTTCTCCGGGTTGTTGACCAGCGGCCAGTTGGCCCGCGAGCCAGGGGGCGCCGAGTCCACCTCCGGGCGGGGGGTGGGCACCGGCACGCTGAGGTCGGTGGCGCTGAAGCCGCCGGTGGGTGACGAGAGCGCGCCGTTGGTCTTCGGGCGGGGCGGGATCACGGTGCGCTGCCGCTCGGCACGGGCGTTGTTGATCGCCGCGGTGGTCAGCGTCGGCCGGAACGGCTCGCCCGCCTCGGCCGGGGGCACCGTCCCACGCTGCGCCGGAGCGATCGGGGTGATCCCGGGCGGCGGGGGCGGCGGCGCGGAGACCGGCCGGTTGGCGGGATCGACGCCGCGTCGCACCACGGGCATGCCGGGGTCGGTGCCGCGCCGCACCACGGGCATGCCCGGGTCGGTGCCACGGCGCACCACCGGCATCGCCGGGTCGGTGCCGCGTCGCACCACCGGCATCGCCGGGTCGGTGCCGCGTCGCACCATGGGCATGCCGGGGTCGGTGCCACGGCGCACCACGGGCATCCCCGGGTCGGTACGCGAGGGCGGGGCGGAGGTCGGGATGCCGGCGGCGGCCGGGCTGAGCGGCTGCGGCGCCACGGGCGGTGGGGCGACCGGGGCGGGTGCCATCGGCGGCGGGCCGAGCGGCCGGGGGGCGGTCGGCAGGTTGCCGCCGGAGATCGGCTCGGGTCGGCTGCGTCGCCCGGACGGCACGGGCGCCTCGGTCTCGGCGGGCCGGAGGGAGCGCAGCCCGGCCGCGGTGCCGCTGATCCCCGACAGGTCGCCGACCTGCTCGCCGCGGCGGGCGGCGGCGCGTCGGCCGGGTGCCGGTTCGGGCGTGGTGACCCGGGCGCTGAGGGCGCTGATCAGCGCCTCGCAGCCCGCGTCGCAGGCCCGCACGGAGGCGACCGCCTGGCGGACGGTCTCCGCCACGGCGGAGGTGAGCGTCCGGTTGACCGTGGCGCGGCGCGGTGTCTCGGAGATGGCCACCCGCAGCGCGGTCACCGCGGCCTCGATCTCGTCGGCCTCGGCCACGCCGTCGGCCGCCAGGTGCGCGGCGACCGCGTCCGCGGCGACGGAGACCTCCCGGCCACGGCCGGTCGTGCCGGCGAGCATGCCGGGCTCCGGCAGCGCGTCGAGGACGGCGAGCGCCACCGACTCGGCCGGGTCCGGGTACGCCCGCAGGGCGGCCGGGTAGAGCTCGCGGAGCACCTCGCGCAGCGCCGCGGCGGCGGCGTGCCGGCCGCTGGAGAGGGCGGCGTGCGCGGCGAGGACCTGCTTGTAGCCGGCCAGGTCGCGGGGTGCCGGCAGGGTGACCGCGGAGAGCGCGCCGGCCTGGAGGGCGCGGGCCAGGCCCACCGCCCGCCGCTCGGCCGGCGGAGACTGCATCTCCTCCAGGGAGTCGTCGTCGGCGAACCGCTCGGCGAAGTCGTCGACGGAGTCGTCGTCCGCGATGGCCAGCGGCCGGCCCGCGGCGCTCAGCAGGGAGGTGACCGTGTGGTCGTCGCTGTCGGCCGCGATCGCCGCTCCGCTCGGCCCGCCCGACCGCTCCACGAGCAGCGCGACCAGCTGGGCGTAGCCCGTCGGGTCGTCGCCGATCTCGCAGACATGCAGCAGCCGGCCTGCGTCGTCGACCACAGCGGACGTCAGCGACGAACCGGCCGATGCCGGTCGGTCGGCCGGATCCGCCGAGGCCAGACCGCAGTACACGCGCACGAGCGCCACGGCGTCGTCCTCCTCCCGGGACACAGGTCTTTTCTCTGCCAGAGACTGATGCTCCCCGCTCGGGGTCAGTCGCGCCAGTCCACGACAGCAGAGATCTTGCCGACAATGGTGCGCCAACCCAAACTTGCGGTTTGTGCCCCGATTTTCTTCAGGCGCCGTCGGCCGAGGAAAGCACCGATTCCGCCGTTGACAGTGGCGCGCAGGGCCTCATCCAGGTCGTCCAGGCTGGAGCCGGCGGAGAGCATGTCCAGCACAGCCGGTAGCCGCAGCGCGTACGAGATGTCACGGGCGACCTCGCCGGCCTCGATCAGGAGCGTGGGATCCCACGTGTCGTGCCCGCCGCGCAGGTTCTCCACTACCAGGTCCAGCTCGTAGGTGTCCTCGTCCAGCGGGGCGATGTCGGCGGGTTCCACCCGTTCGGACAGTTCATTCCAGCCGTCCAGTTGCGACATGTCGTTGGGCGCGCCGGAACGGATGAAACTGACCAGCGCCTCGGGGGTCTTGAAGAGCAGCAGCCGGCCCTTGTGACTGAGGAAGACCGGCACCTCCTCGTCGCCCGCCGCGTCGGTCTCCTCGTCCTCGTCCTCGTCCGGCTCGTCCTCGCCGTCGACCGCGGCCGCGCGGCGCTTGCGCCGCTCGTCGTCGTCCTCTTCCTCGCCGGCGGTCAGCTCGGCGTACTCCTCGTCGAGGATGACCACCTCCTCGTCGTCCTCGGCCTCCACGACCTGGCGGCGGGCGAGGAAGGGGTCGTCCTCGTCGCGCTCGGCGACGTCGGTCGGGGCCAGCTCCCGCGCGGGCCGGTACGCCCGCAGGGTGAAGCCGGTGCCGGCCGGCAGGGCGATCTCCACCGGGTCGATGCCCAGCTCGTCCCAGAGGGTGCGGTCGGCCGCGCCGCGCTCCACCTCGGGCTCGACCGGCCCGTCGGTGTCGTCGAGCTCGGGCTCGTCGGCGTCGGGCCGGTGGGGCGACTGGCGGGCCACGCTGACCTCCGTGTGCGTCGGGTGTGCGCACTCGTCGACACGTCCGGCCGCCGAGTGACTCTGGGCACATACCCTAGTGGGCGGCCCGCGAGGTCCGGACCCCGCACCCCGGTGGCGGTTCGTCCGGTTGACAAGTAGCGTAGCTACGCATGAAGGCCCAGGCGCTGCACGGACACCTCGACGCCCTGCTGCTGGCCGTGCTGGAACGGGGCGCGCTGCACGGCTACGCCATCATCGAGGCGCTGCGCGACCGCAGCGACGGCAGTCTGGATCTGCCCACCGGAACGATCTACCCGGCGCTGCGCCGGCTGGAACGGGCCGGCCACGTCGCCAGCTCGTGGAGCACGGTGAACGGGCGGGAGCGGCGCACCTACGAGCTCACCGACGCGGGCCGTCGGGCGCTGGCCGGCGAGCGGGCCGGCTGGCGCGACTTCCGCGCCACCGTCGGCCGGTTCCTCGAGCCCGACACCACCCCACCCGGCGCCCCCGCCTGACCCCGCGGCCCGCAGCACGGGTCAGCGGGCGGCGACCAGCCAGATCCGGGTGGCCCGGCCGAGGGAGAAGTAGGCCGCCCCCACCAGCACCGCGCCGACCATCATCGGTGGCCAGGTGAGCGCGGCGTCCCAGAGCCCCAGCGACCAGGCGAACAGCCCGGTACCGGCGGCCGTGGCGAACCCCAGCGCCCCGGTGAGCCCCAGCCCGAGCAGCCGGCCCGCCGTCGCCGACCAGTCCCGCCGGGCCGCCAGCGGGCCGTACACCAGCGCGGCCAGGGCGAGCCCGGCGACGACCAGCCAGATCCCGTTCATGGACGCGGAGAGCAGCAGGTAGCCGGCCGGCGGCCGAGGACCGTCGCTCCAGCTCGACCCCCGCCAGGTCAGGTCGCCGGCGGTGGTCAGCGCCAGGGCCACCAGCAGGGCCCGCAGCGACAGGCCGCGCAGCGCCGCCGCGGCCAGCTCGGCCTGGTAGGCGGGGAGCAACTGCGCCGGCGTCCCGAACTCGGCCACCGCCCGCCGCTCGGCCTCCGCCGCCGGCAGCCCACCCTCCCGGTACGCCTCGGCGGCGTCGCTCAGCGCGTCCCGCAGCTCGACGAGGAGTTCCGCCTTGAGCCGGGCCGGCCCGCGCAGCCGGTCGTCCAGCTCGCGCAGCCGTTCCTCCACCCGTACGTCTTCACCCGCCCGCATAGGGCCACCCTGTCACCCCGGGCGGCGCGGCGCGTCGGGGAGATTCCCGGAGCCGGGCCTCAGGGTGCCAGGGCGAGGTAGCCGCGCTCGGCCGCCTCCTGGAGCTGCCACTGGTCCCGGTACCAGCCGGGGGCCGCCACCAGCTCGGCGTGCCGGCCGCGCTGGATCACCCGGCCGGCGTCCAGCACGACGATCTCGTCGAAGCCGCCCAGGCCGCTTAGCCGGTGGCTGATCAGCAGCACCGAGTGCCCGGCCGGGGTGGCGGCCAGCGCCGAGGCGAGCACCGCGTCGGCGGCGGCCGGGTCGAGCCCCTCGGTCGGTTCGTCGAGGACGAGCACGCCCGGGGCGGCGAGCAGCGCCCGGGCCAGGGCGAGCCGCTGCCGCTGGCCGCCGGAGAGCTGGCCGCCCTCCTCGCCGACCACGGTGTCCCAACCGTCGGGCTGGTCGCGTACCCAGTCCAGCAGGCCGGCCGCGCGGGTCGCCGCGGCCAGCTCCTCCTCGTCCGCCTTCGGACGACCGAGCAGCAGGTTCTCCCGGACCGAGGCGTGGAAGACGTACGCCTCGGCGAGCAGCCCGCCGACCGCCCGGGGCAGCGCCTCGGCGGGGTAGCGGGACAGTTCCACCCCGTCCAGGGTGATCCGGCCGGCGTCGGGGCCTACCGCCCCGGTGAGGACGGCGGCCAGGGTGCTCTTGCCGGCGCCGCTGGAGCCGACGACGGCGATCCGGCGCCCGGCGGGCAGGTCCAGGTCGAGCCCGTCCAGGGCGGGTGCGGCTCCCGCCCGGTAGCGCACGACGACCGCGTCGAAGCGCACGTCGTGCGGGGCCGCCGGGTCGACCGCGGCGTCCCCGGCCGTCGGCGCGGGCACCGGTTCGTCCAGCAGCGCGGCTACCCGGTCCAGGCCGGTACGGAGCTGGGTGCGCTGCCGGGCCGCGCCGACCAGGGCCAGCGCGATCTCCACGGCGGCGAGGGTGCCGACCGCCAGCACGCCGACCAGCACCCCGCCCACCCCGGCGCGCAGGGCGGCGAGCACCACCCCGCCGGCGGTCAGCCCGGCGACGAGCACCCCGGCGGCGTCGACCGCGAAGCCGGTCGCGGCGAGTCGGCGTTCCAGCCGGGCCAGCCGGTCGGCACGGTCGGTGGCGGCCCGCAGGGCGTGCCCGGTGGCCCCGAAGGCGGCCAGGTCGGCGGCGCCGTGGGTGAGGTCGATGGCGTCGGTGGCGAGTGCGCCGCGCAGCGGGGCGACCTCGTCGGCGGCCCGCCGGGTGAGCGCGGTGGCCAGCGCGGGCAGCGCCACCCCGGCGACCAGCAGGCCGACGGCGAGCACCCCGGCGGCGGGCGGCGAGACCAGCGCGGCGCCGCCGACCGCCAGCAGGGCGACCAGGGCGGCCGCCGCCCCGGGCACCAGGACCCGGAGCAGCAGGTCCTGGACGGCCTCGACGTCGGAGACGAGCCGGCTCAGCGCGTCCCCGGAGCGTTGCCCGGCGCTGCTCCGGCGGGCGGCCAGGGTGGCGAAGACCCGGGCCCGGACGTCGGTGATCATGCGGAGCACCGCGTCGTGGCCGGCGAGCCGTTCGGTGTAGCGGAACACGCCGCGGCTGATCGCCAGCGCCCGGACCGCGACGATGGCCACGGTCAGCCGGTCCAGCGGCGGCCGGCCGGCGGCGCTCATCAGCAGCCAGGTGGCGGTGGCCATCAGGGCCAGCCCGGCGAACTCGGTGGCGGCGGCGAGCAGGCCCGCGCCGACCAGCCGACCCAGGTACGGCCGGGCGAAGCGCAGCACCGCCCGTTCCGGCGATCCGCCGCTCATCGGGTCACCTTCCCGGCCGGGGCGGGCGTCAGCTCGACCACCCGGCTGTCCTCGATCCGCAGGATCCGGTCGGCGTCGGCGAGCAGCGCGGGCCGGTGCGCGACCAGCACGGCGGTGCGCCCCGCCACCAGCCGCCGGGTGGCGTCGAGGACGACGGTCTCGCTCGCCGTGTCCAGTCGGGCGGTCGGCTCGTCGAGCAGCACCAGCGGGGCGTCCCGGAGGAAGGCCCGGGCCAGCGCGACCCGCTGCCGCTGCCCGCTGGACAGGCCGTGCCCGCGCTCGCCCAGCGTGGTGGCGAGCCCGTCGGGCAGGGCCGCGACGACCTCGTCGAGCGCCGCGTCGGCGACCGCGCCGGCCAGCGCGGCGTCCGGGATGTCGGGGGCGCCGAGCCGGATGTTGTCGGCCAGCGAGGCGGCGAAGAGGTGGGCGCGCTGCGGCACCCAGGCGACCTGCTGCCGCCAGGCGTCCGGGTCGACGTGCGCCAGGTCGACGCCGTCGATGGTGACCCGGCCGGTGGTCGGCGTGACGAAGCCGAGCAGCAGGCCGAGCAGGGTGCTCTTGCCGGCGCCGCTGGGGCCGATGACGGCGATCCGCTCGCCGGGGCGGATGGTCAGCGTGACGTCGCGCAGCGCGGTGGTCCGTTCGTACGCGACGGTCACGCCCTCGAAGCGGATCTCGCCGCGCCCGCTCGGGGCCGGCAGCGGCGCGGTGGCCGGGGTGGTGGTGGCCGGCGCGGCGGAGACGGTCAGCGCCTCGTCCAGCGCGGTCAGTCCCTCCATGCTGGCGTGGAACCGGCTCCCGGCGGCCCGCAGCGGCAGGTACGCCTCCGGGGTGAGCAGCAGCACGAGCAGCGCGGTGGAGAGGGTGATCCCGCCGCCGAGGAGCCGGATGCCGACCGGCACCGCGACCAGCGCCACCGACAGGGTGGCGACCAGTTCCAGGACCAGCGCGGAGAGGAAGGCGATCCGCAGGGTCTTCATGGTGGCGACCCGGTGCCCGTCGGCCATCCGGCGGACCACGTCGGTCTGCGCCCGGGCCCGGCCGAACGCGCGCAGCGTGGGCAGCCCGGCGACCATGTCGAGGAAGTGGCCGCCGAGCAGCGACAGCCGCCGCCACTGCCGTTCAGTAGCGGCCTGGGCCTGCCAGCCGAGCAGCGCCCCGAAGACGGGGATCAGCGGGATGGTCAGCGCGATGATCAGCGCGGAGGACCAGTCGGCGAAGACCAGCCGGGCCAGCACGGCCAGCGGCACGGTCACGCTCAGCACGAGCTGGGGGAGGTAGCCGGTGAAGTAGGCGTCCAGCGCGTCCAGGCCGCGCCCGGTGAGGGTGGCCAGTTGCCCGGCCCGCTGGCCGGCGACCCAGCCGGGGCCGTGCCGGCCGACGGCGGCGAGCAGGTCGGCGCGCAGCGTCGCCTTCACGGTGGCGGCGGCGCGGGCCGCGACGGTGCCCTGCGCCCAGCCGACCAGCGCCCGCCCGGCGACGGCGGCGACGAAACCGGTCAGCGCGGGCCGGTCCAGTCGGCCGTCGATGGCGGTGGCGAGGAGTGCGGCGAGGGCGGTGGCCTGCCCGACGACCAGCAGCGCGGTGAGCCCGCCGAGGAGTGCGAGCACGGCGAGGTCGCGCCGGGCCGCAGGGACCCGGCGCAGCAGACGCGGGTCGAAGGGACGGCGGTTCACCAGTACACCGGTGCCCTGCCGTCGGTCCGTCCCCTGAACACCCAC
Source organism: Micromonospora lacuserhaii (assembly GCF_036902735.1). NCBI lineage: Bacteria > Bacillati > Actinomycetota > Actinomycetes > Micromonosporales > Micromonosporaceae > Micromonospora > Micromonospora lacuserhaii. The sequence goes on from NZ_JBAKHO010000005.1 coordinate 99,733, forward strand.
CAGCACATCGCCTGAAAGCCTAGTAGGGCCGGCAGGAGCGGCAGCACGAGCCAGCCCAGCAGGCGCAGCGTGGGTCCGCTCGCCGCCGCGTCGGCGACGCTCAGGGACGCCGCCGGGTCGACCGTGGAGACCAGCACCGCTGGCCAGAGCGCTGCCCCGATCAGCGCCACCGGCGCCGCGAGCGCCAGGCCGGTGGCGGCCAGCGCCACGCCGGGCCGGCCCCGGCCGAGCGCCGTCCGCGCGGCCAGCAGCGCCGTGACCAGCACCAACGGCAGGAGTACGGCGACCAGTGGGCGCGCCGCGGCGAGGCGTACCCGGTCGGAGAGCAGGCCGAGGAGGGTGGCCGCGGCGACCGCGGCGAGCGCCGCCGGGACGAGTCGGCGGGCCAGCCGGGCGGCTGCGGCGGCCTCGCCGGCCGGCAGGCGCAGGGTGAGGAACGTCGCACCGTGCGCGGCGACGACGGCGAGCATGGCGAGCGCGGCGGCGGCGACGAACGGGGTGGCTAGGTGGGTCACCCCGGCGATGTGGCCGTCGGCGTGCCGGGGTACGCCCTGGAGCAGCCCGGCGAGCAGGGCGCCCCAACCGAGCGCGGCGAGGGCACTGCCGATCACCACCAGCCGGTCCCAGCCGGTCCGGGCCCGGGCCCCGCTCGGCCGGCTGCGCAGCTGCACCCCGGCGGTGACCAGGACGACGCCGGCCAGCGCCCCGACCACGGCCGGGTAGAAGCCGGAGAGCAGCTCGCCCTCGAGGGTGGGGAAGGCGCCGAAGAGGATGCCGACGGCGGCGACCAGCCAGACCTCGTTGCCGAGGAAGAACGGCCCGAGCGCGGTGAGGGCGGCCCGCCGGCGGGCGGGCGCCTGGGCGCGGGCGAGCAGCAGGCCGACGCCGTAGTCGTAGCCGGCGAGGACCAGGTAGGTCGCGAAGAAGAGGCCGAGCAGGGCGTACCAGGCGGTTTCCATCTCGGGTCCTATCGGGCGAAGACGGGTTCGGGGCGGGCCTCGTCGTCTCCGATGCCGAGCGGACGGCCGAGGGCGGGGTCGGCGGCGCCTCGGGCGGCGGCCCGGGCGAGCAGCGTCCAGTTGGTGACGGCGAGGGCGGCGAGCAGCAGGCTGAAGCCGATCAGCGAGGCGAGCATGATGCCGGGGTCCACAGCGGAGACGGCCCGGTCGGTGGGGAGCAGCCCGTAGGCCACCCAGGGTTGGCGGCCCACCTCGCGGGCGATCCAGCCGAGGATCACCGCGACGAAGGGCAGCGGCAGCGCGAAGAGGACGACCCAGAGGGGAAAGCGCAGCCGGATGACCGCGTCCCGCCAGAGCAGTGGGAGCAGCAGCCAGGTGCCGCCGAGGGTGAGGCCGATCAGGATCATGAAGCCGAGGCCGACGCTGGAGAGCACCGGCGGGGTGTAGTCGCCGGGCCCGAACCGGGCGGTCCACTCGGCGATCTGCGCGTCGGCCGTCGGGCCCCCGCCGAACTTGGTGGGCTGGAGCTGCCCGACCGGGCCGAACTGGGCGAAGCCGAAGCCCTGCACCGCGGTGACCGCGAGCGCGGCGGTGACCAGCCCGATCCGCAGTGCGGTGCGGTGCAGCGCGAAGTCCGGGGTCCGGCGGATCAGGTGCCAGGCGCTGACCGCGGCCATCAGCACCCCGCCGGTGAGCAGCCCGGCGGCGACCACGTGGCCGAAGGCGAAGCCGAGGGTGGGGTTGGTGAGCAGCGCGCCGAAGTCGGTGAGGTGGGCGATGCCGTCGCGCACCTCGTACCCGACGGGGTGTTGGAGCCAGGCGTTCGCCACCATGATCCAGAAGGCCGAGGCGTACGCGGTGAGCGCGACGCCCCAGAGCAGCGCGAGGTGTACGCCCCGGCGCAGCCGGTGCCAACCGAAGATCCACATCCCGAGGAACGTGGATTCGAGGAAGAACGCGACCAGCGTCTCGATCGCCAGCGGGGCGCCGAAGACGTTGCCGACGTAGCGCGACAGGCCGCTCCAGTTCAGCCCGAACTGGAACTCCATCACCAGGCCGGTGGCGATGCCGAGCACGTAGTTGATCACGTACAGCTGGCCCCAGAACCGGGTCAGCCGTTCCCAGCGGGGGTTCCCGGTCAGGAACCAGGCGGTCTGGAGGCCGACCAGGAGGGTGACCAGCCCGAGAGTGACCACGACGAAGAGGAAGTGGATCGAGGTGGTGGTGGCGAACTGCAGGCGCGCGAGGAGCAGGGTGTCCATGACCGCTCTCCAAGGGTTGGCTCGCTTGTAGTAGCGAGCCTACACGTAGCTGCACTACCTATGCGTACTACGTTGCGTAGTAACAGGGGACGCGAAGCGGGCCCGCGCCGTGCGGCGGGGCGGGTCAGTTCAGGAACAGCGAGATCGGCAGGGCGACCAGGGTGGTCGACACGGCCAGCGCGGCGGCCCCGAGCAGCCGGGGCGGCCGGTCCGCCACCATCAGCCGCTGCACCCGCACGTCCAGGTCGCGGTCGCCCACGCCGAGCGCACCGGCCGGGGTGATCCGGTCGCCGCAGGCCGCGAAGCGGCGCAGCGCCCCGGCCAGCGGCGCGTCGGCGTGCAGCTCCCGGGCCTTGTCGTCGGCGCGCATCTCGACCAGCAGCGCCACCCGCTCGTGCGCCTCGCGCACCCAGCGGAACCAGGGCAGCGCCCGGCGCAGCGCGGTGAACGGCAGCAGCACCAGGTCGTGCCGCTCGTGCGCGTGCGCCCGCTCGTGGGTCAGCACCGCCGCCAGTTCGGCGCGGTCCAGCAGGCTCAGCGTGCCGGCGCTCACCACCACCCGGGGCTTCACCCCGGGCAGGCAGTACGCCGCCGCGCTCGGGTGGTCCAGCACCAGCGCGCCGGGCACCGTGGGATCCCGGCGGGCGACCAGGGTGAGCAGGTCCCGGTGCCGACGCTGCGCGCGGACGCTCGCGTGGACGCTGCGCGCGGTCGTGGTGACCAGCACGGCGCCGATGCCGAAACCGACCCCGATCAGCCCCAGGTGGACCGCACCCAGCCCGACGGGAAGGGTGCCGTGGGCCAGGTCGGTGGCGAGGGCGAGCAGGGCGCTGCCGGTCGGCCGGTCGTACGCGGCCAGCCCGACCGCCATCGGCAGCCCCATCGCGGAGAGGCCGAGCGCCAGCCCGACCGCCTGCCAGCAGACGATCGCGACCCGGGGGGCACGCCAGGTCCAGGTGGACCGGGCCAGGACCTGCGCGGTGAGATAGCAGGCCAGCATCGACACGGCGAAGTGCACGGCGAAGGCCACGGCTGCCGCCCTACCGGTCCGTCGCCTCGTCGGCCGTCCGGGCCCGGACGGCCCGGGGGTCCTCGATCCGACCGGTCAGCCCGGCCTCGGCGCCCAGCGCCGCCCGCAGCACCTCCGCCTCGGTGCCGGTCACCGACCGGGCGAAGCGGACCAGCGCCGCGTCCCGGCTGCCGCCGAGGTCGAGGGCGTCGAGCATGAGCTTGGCGATGTGCGCCTCGCGGCTGGCGGCGGCCCGGTAACGCCAGGCCCGGCCCTCCCGCTCGCGCTGCACCATGCCCTTGCCGGCGAGCCGGTCCAGCACCGTCATCACGGTGGTGTACGCCAGCTCGCGCCCGTCCAGCGCGTCGGCGACCTCCCGCACGGTCACCCCGTCCGACGTGCCGGGGACCACGTCCCACAGCACGTCCATCACCGCGCGTTCCAGATCACCGAGCCGAGTCACCCGGCAATCCTACCTCGCGTAGTAGATTGCTGGCCCAGCCCGGGGGCGTCCCACGGGCCGCTACCGCGCGATCAGGTTGACGAGACCGAGGATCAGCAGCAGGACCAGCAATGGACCGCCGATCATCCAGGCGAGGAGGCCGGTGGTGAACAGCGCCCGGTCGAGCCCCCAGGTCGTCGCCGGGGCCGCCGGCCGGGACTCCGCCGCCTCGGCCTCCGACCGGGGCGGGCTGAAGTCGGTCGGATCCTCGGGCCGGGGGCGCGGTCGCACGAACAGCCCCCCGGCGCAGGCGAGCACGGCGAAGGTGAGCAGCACGCAGGCGAGCCAGGCCGGGTAGATGCCCGACGCGTCGTGCCTGGTGCGGCGGATAGCCGCGTCCGGGGAGAGCGGCGCCACCAGCCAGGCCACGGCGGCGACCAGCACGCCGTAGGCCAGCAGGCGGGCAGCGTTCTCCCACCCTCGCCGCACCGACACCCCGGCGGCCGCGGCGGGCGCGGTGTGCAGCAACGTGCCGACCGGCACCGCGATCGCGAAGAAGAGGATCATGAAGGAGCCGGTGTCGAGCCAGTGCTGCCGCACCGTCCGCATCGTCGGGTAGCCCTCCGACAGCTGCCCCAGCCAGGCGGTGAGGCCGGCGCTGACGCCGATCGCCACCAGCGTCAGGGTGATGCGCAGCGCGCGGTTCTCGGTCGGGGGAGCGGGGTTGATCACGGCCGGCAGCGTAGCCGGTCCCCGCCTGTCGTCCCCGGTCTCGGCGTCGGGCGGGGCCCGCGGGGGCCCCACCCGACGCCCGTCACACCCCCTTGGGGTGCCAGACCGTCTTTGTCTCCAGCAGCGTGGTCATCCGGGTGACGCCCGGGTCGACGGTCCAGTCGTGGTCGGCCGGGGCCGGCCGCAGCACCCGCTTGAGGTTCTGCGCCGCCTTGACCTCCAGGTCGACCGCCAGTTCGGCGTCCGTCACCCCGGTCAGGTCGATCGCGTTGACGTCCATGTGCGCGGCCAGCGTCGGCGCCGTCTCGGTGATCTTCCCGGTGAGGATGTTGACCACCCCGCCGGGCAGGTCGGAGGTGGCCAGCACCTCGGCCAGGGTCACCGCAGCCAGGGGCGCCGCCGGGGAGGCGGCGACCACCACGGTGTTGCCGGTGACGATCGCCGGGGCGATCACGCTGACCAGGCCGAGCAGCGCCGGCGCCTCGGGGGCCACCACGGCCACCACGCCGGTCGGTTCGGGCGCCGACAGGTTGAAGTACGGCCCGGCGACCGGGTTCGCGCCGCCGTACACCTGGGCGAGCTTGTCGGCCCAGCCGGCGTACCAGACCCAGCGGTCGATCGCGGCGTCGACCTCGTCGGCCGGCACGCCGAGGGCGACGAACTGCTCGCGGCGGCCCTCCAGCATCTCGGCGACCCGGTAGAGGATCTGACCCCGGTTGTACGCGGTCGCCCCGGCCCAGCCCTTGACAGCGGCGCGGGCGGCGAGCACGGCGTCCCGCGCGTCCTTGCGCGAGGCCAACGACACATTCGCGTCCTGCACGAGATACGACCGTCCCGACTCGCTGCGCGGGAACTTCCCGCCGATGAAGAGCTTGTACGTCTTGCGTACCGCGACCCGCTCAGACATTGAGGTAGCCCTCCAGCCCGTGCCGGCCGCCCTCGCGACCGTAGCCCGACTCCTTGTAGCCGCCGAAGGGCGAGGTGGGGTCGAACTTGTTGAACGTGTTGGCCCAGACGACGCCGGCGCGGAGCCGGTCGGCCATCCAGAGGATCCGCGAGCCCTTGTCGGTCCAGATGCCGGCCGACAGCCCGTACGGCGTGTTGTTGGCCTTCTCCACGGCCTCGGCCGGGGTGCGGAAGGTCAGCACGGACAGCACCGGGCCGAAGATCTCCTCGCGGGCGATCCGGTGCGCCTGGGTCACCCCGGTGAAGATGGTCGGCGCGAACCAGAAGCCCCGCTCGGGCAGCTCGCACGGCGGCGACCAGCGCTCGGCGCCCTCGGCGGAGCCGGCGTCGGAGAGCTCGCGGATCCGCTCCAGCTGGGCGGCCGAGTTGATCGCGCCGATGTCGGTGTTCTTGTCCAGCGGGTCGCCGACCCGCAGCTGGGCCATCCGGCGCTTCAGCGACTCCAGCACCCGGTCGGCGACGTTCTCCTGGACGAGCAGCCGGGAGCCGGCGCAGCAGACGTGCCCCTGGTTGAAGAAGATGCCGTTGACGATGCCCTCGACGGCCTGGTCGACCGGCGCGTCGTCGAAGACGATGTTGGCGGCCTTGCCACCCAGCTCCAGGGTGAGCTTCTTGCGGCTGCCGGCGACCGAGCGGGCGATGGCCCGGCCGACCTCGGTGGAGCCGGTGAACGCGACCTTGTCCACGCCGGCGTGCTCGACCAGGGCGCGACCGGTGTCGCCGGCGCCGGTGACGATGTTGACCACACCGGCCGGCAGGTCGGCCTGCTGGCAGATCTCGGCGAAGAGCAGCGCGGTCAGCGGCGTCGTCTCGGCCGGCTTCAGCACCACCGTGTTCCCGGCGGCGAGCGCCGGGGCGATCTTCCAGGCCAGCATGAGCAGCGGGAAGTTCCACGGGATGACCTGGGCGGCCACCCCGAGCGGCTTCGGGTCGGGGCCGAAGCCGGCGTGCTCCAGCTTGTCGGCCCAGCCGGCGTAGTAGAAGAAGTGCGCGGCGACCAGGGGCAGGTCGACGTCGCGGGACTCCTTGATCGGCTTGCCGTTGTCCAGCGACTCCAGCACGGCCAGCTCGCGGGAGCGCTCCTGGATGAGCCGGGCGATCCGGAACAGGTACTTGGCGCGGTCCCGGCCCGGCATCGGGCCCCAGACCCGCTCGTACGCCTCGCGGGCGGCCCGGACCGCGCGCTCCACGTCCTGCGGGCCGCCCTCGGCGACCTCGGCGAGCACCTCCTCGGAGGCCGGGTTGACCGACTTGAAGCTGCCGCCGTCGGCCGGGTCGACGAACTTGCCGTTGATGAACAGCCCGTAGGAGGGCTTCAGATCCACCACCGAGCGGGACTCGGGGGCGGGCGCGTATTCGAACATCACTCTCAGTCCAGGGTGAAGTAGTCGGGACCGGAGTAGACGCCGGTCGTCAGCTTGGTGCGCTGCATGAGCAGGTCGTTGAGGAGGCTGGAGGCGCCGAACCGGAACCAGTCCGGGTCGAGCCAGTCCGGGCCGACGGTCTCGTTGACCATCACCAGGTACTTGATGGCGTCCTTGGTGGTCTTGATGCCGCCGGCCGGCTTCACGCCGACCTGCCGCCCGGTGGCGGCGCGGAAGTCGCGGACCGCCTCCAGCATCACCAGGGTCACCGGCAGGGTGGCCGCGACGGGCACCTTGCCGGTGGAGGTCTTGATGAAGTCGCCACCGGCCAGCATGGCCAGCCAGGAGGCCCGGCGCACGTTGTCGTAGGTGGCCAGCTCGCCGGTCTCCAGGATCACCTTCAGGTGGGCGTCGCCGGAGGCCTCCTTGGTGGCCACGATCTCGTCGTAGACCTCCTTGTAACGGCCGGCCAGGAAGGCGCCCCGGTTGATCACCATGTCGATCTCGTCGGCGCCGGCCTCGACGGCCGCCCGGGTGTCGGCGAGCTTGATCTCCAGCGGCGCCTGACCGGACGGGAAGGCGGTCGCCACGCTGGCCAGGTGTACACCGGATCCGCGCAGCACCTCGGCCACGTACGGGACCATCGCCGGGTAGACGCAGACCGCGCCGACGTGCGGGCAGGAGAGGTCGGCCGGGTCGGGGCGCAGCGCCTTGGCGGCCAGCGCCCGGACCTTGCCGGGGGTGTCCGCGCCCTCCAGGGTGGTCAGGTCGACCATCCGGATGGCCAGGTCGATCGCCTGGGCCTTGGCGGTGGTCTTGATGGAGCGGGTGCCGAGCTGTGCCGCCCGCTGCTCCGCGCCGACCTGGTCCACGCCCGGTAGGCCGTGCAGGAAGGTCCGCAGAGCGGTCTCGGATCGTCCCAGCTCGGAGAGGTCCGACCGGGCCGACGTCGCTGTCGCCGTCATGACCCGAATACTACGCATCCCGAGGTCGAGTGATCTTGGTCACGGCGGACCGGTCGCGCGCCACACGTGAGCGGCGTCGCTGGTCACCCCGCAGGCGCAGTGCGCGGCGGCCCGGACCGGTAGGTTGAGCGATCGTGGACGTACACGTCATTGACCACCCGCTCGCTCAGTCGCGGCTGACCGCCATGCGGGACGCCCGGACCGACTCGTCGACGTTCCGGGCCGCGCTGCACGAACTCACCACCATGCTGGTGTACGAGGCCGCGCGCACCTTCCCGGTCGAGAAGTACCCGGTGCAGACCCCGGTCACCGGCACCGAGGGCACCCGACTGGCCAACCCCCCGCTGCTGGTGCCGGTGCTGCGGGCCGGTCTCGGCATGGCCGACGCCGCGCTCGGGCTGCTGCCGGAGTCGTCGATGGGCTTCGTCGGCCTGGCCCGGGACGAGAAGACGTACGAGCCGCGCGCGTACATGGAGTCGCTGCCCCGCGACCTGTCCGGCCTGCCCGTGCTGGTGCTCGACCCGATGCTGGCCACCGGTGGCTCGCTGGAGCACTGCTGCCGGCTGCTGGCCGACCGTGGTTGCACCGACATCACCGTGCTCTGCGTGCTGGCCGCGCCGGTCGGCATCGCCCGGCTGGAGCAGTCGGGCCTGCCGCTGCGCCTGGTCACCGCCTCGATCGACGAGGGCCTGAACGAGAACATGTTCATCGTGCCGGGCCTCGGCGACGCCGGCGACCGGCAGTTCGGCGGCATGCCCCGGTTCTGACCGATCACCGTCACGGTCCCGGGGCGGATGTCGGCGGGTCGGCGCGCGGGGGAGCGCGCAACCGCTACCGTCTCGGGCCATGACTGGTGTTGCGCTCGCCGAAGAGCTGCTGCTGCTGGCGTACGACGACGAGACCGGCAAGGCGACGATGCCGCGGATCAGCCTCGACCTGGGGATGGCCGCGGCCGTCCTGGTCGAGCTGGCCCTGGCCGGCCGGATCGCGTACGCCGAGGGGTCCCTGACCGTCACCGACCCGACGCCGGTGGGTGAGCCGATCATCGACGAGGTGCTGGGCCGGATGGCCGCGGACACCCCGCACACGCCCTCCTCGTGGGTGCAGCGGCTCCGGCACGGCCTGCGCGACCGGATCCTCGGCGATCTGGTCGACCGGGGCGTGGTCCGCGACGTCGAGGAGACCGAGCTGGGCTTCATCCACGTGCACCGCTATCCGACGGCGGACGCCACGGTGGAGGAGGAGACCCGGCGGCGGCTCGCCGAGGCGCTGGCCGACGGGCAGCTCCCCGACGAGCGGACGGCCGCCCTGGCCACCCTGGTCGCGGTGCTGCGGATGGAACCGGCGCTCCGGCTGACCGGCGCGGCGGCCGAGGACGCCCGCCGCCGGCTGGAGGAGATCGCCGGCGGTGCCGGCTTCTCCGGCAACGTCAGCCTCGACGACTCCGTGGTCCGCCCCTCGGTCGGCCTCGTCGTAGCCGCCCTGGGCCAAGCCGTGGACCAGGCCCTCGGCAAGCGCACGTGACTAACCGGAGGCCGTGACGCGGTGTGATCGCGCCCCGCTCTCGGCCCTCGACTACTCCTTGTCACCGCCGTGCGCCGCCGTTCGGTCGGCGGCCGGTCGCCCCGACCGGCGTACCGCCGTGAGCAGCGATTTCGCTGGTGAACCCGCCGCCACCCACATCCTCGGTCCGGATGCTTTGCTCTGCTGCAGCGGAGGCAACAGTCACTGAACGTGCCTGTTGCGTCGAGGGCAGCAGAGCAAAGCGTCTAAGCAGGTGTCCGGGGTCGCCCGACCATCGCTACGGGGCGTGACGGTATCGGAGTGGCGTCCGGCCGGCACCGTGCCATGCCCACGCCGCCGAGCGGGGGCACGGCAGCGTGGGCCGGCAGACCGACCCGCCCGGCGGGCGGCCGGGGCTAGCGGCCCACCCCCAGAGGGTGCCGATGCTCAGAGACCCAGCGCGGTGGCGATCTCGGTGCGGAGGGTTGCGATCGCGGTGTGGGCGCGGGTGCGGGCTGCGGGCACGTCGCCGTCCGCGACCGGCTCCACCACCTCCAGGTACGCCTTGAGCTTCGGCTCGGTGCCGGACGGGCGGATCACCACCCGGACGGCGTCGGTCCGCAGGATCACCACGTCCGAGGCGGGGAGCAGGTCCTCCGCCGCCGTCACCGGCCGCCCCAGCAGCGCGGTGGGGGTGGCCACCCGGACCCGGGCCATCGCGTCGGCGATCACCCGCAGGTCGTCCACCCGCACGGAGAGCTGGTCGGTGTGGTGCACGCCGAACTCGGCGGCGAGCTCGTCCAGCCGGTCGGTCAGCGTGCGGCCCTGCGCCTTCAGCCCGGCGGCCAGCTCGGCGACGGTCAGCGCGGCGGTGATCCCGTCCTTGTCCCGGACGTGCTCCGGCGCCACGCAGTAGCCGAGCGCCTCCTCGTACCCGAAGACCAGCGCCTCGGCCCCGCCGCCGGCCCGGACGATCCACTTGAACCCGGTCAGCGTCTCGTCGTAGGGCAGGCCCCGGGCGGCGCACATCGCCCGCAGCAGGGACGACGACACGATCGTGGTGGCGTACAGGCCGGTCACGCCGCGGCGCATCAGGTGGTCGGCGAGGAGCGCGCCCACCTCGTCCCCGCGCAGCATCCGCCAGCCGGTCTCCCCGTCGCGCACCGCCACCGCGCAGCGGTCCGCGTCGGGGTCGTTGGCAATGGCGAGGTCCGCCCCGATGGAGCCGGCGAGCGCGACGAGGTGGTCCACCGCGCCCGGCTCCTCCGGGTTGGGGAAGCTCACCGTCGGGAAGGCCGGGTCCGGCTCCGCCTGGTCGGGCACCACCCCGGGCACCGGGAAGCCGGCCCGGGCGAAGGCCGCGGTCAGCACCGCCCCGCCCACCCCGTGCAGCGGCGTGTACGCCACCTTCAGGTCGCGGGGGCCGTCCGGGTCGACCACCGCGGCGGCCCGCTCCACGTACGACGCGACCAGGTCGTCGCCGAGCACCTGGCCGGGCTGGCCGAGCGGCACCTGGGCCAGCACGCCGACCGCCCGGATGGCGGACTCGATCCCGGCGTCGGCCGGCGGCACGATCTGGGCGCCCGCGCCGAGCGCCCCACCGAGCTGCGCGCCCAGGTAGACCTTGTAGCCGTTGTCCTGCGGCGGGTTGTGGCTGGCGGTCACCATCACCCCGGCCACCGCCCCGAGGTGGCGCACCGCGTACGCCAGCACCGGGGTGGGCAGCGGGCGGGGCAGCAGCAGCGCCGGCCGGCCGGCGCCGGTGGCCACCTGGGCGGTGCGCTCGGCGAACGCCCGGGAGCCGTACCGGGCGTCGTACCCGATCACCAGCGGCCCCTCGCCGCCCTGGGCGGCGAGCCAGCCGACCAGCCCGGCCGCGGCCCGGGTGACCACCGCGAGGTTCATCCCGTTCGGGCCGGCCCGCAGCGGGCCGCGCAGCCCGGCGGTGCCGAAGGTCAGCGGCCCGGCGAACCGGTCGGCCAGCTCCGGCGCGCTCTCCGGCAGCCGGTCGAGCACCGCCCGCAGCTCGTCCCGGCTGACCGGGTCGGGGTCGTCGTCGAGCCAGCGTCGAGCCTGGTCGCGCATCTGGTCAAGGTCAGTGGTTTCCGCCGCCATTGCCTCTTGATAGCACGGCGGCGGATCACCACGTCCCGTCGGCCTCGACTCAGCCGGCCGTCGTGAGCTGGAACGTCTTCGTCATCTCGTCGAAGATCGGCTTGCTCTCCTCGAACTTGGCGTCGGTGGCGGAGAGGTAGAACGAGTACATCTTCCCGTCGCTGAGCACGCCCCGCCACACCCCGTGCCGCTTGCCGTCGCCGTCGCCGCAGGTGTACTCGAACTGGACGCCCGGCTTGCCGGCGGTCTCCTGCTCGTCCATGCCGACCTGCTGGTACGGCTTGTCGCAGGTGGTGCTCTTGGTCTTCAGGAAGTTCTGGGCCACGTCGGCCCACCGGGTGGGGGTGCCCTTCCACTTCTCGGCGAGGATGCGCACCTTGCGCCCGCTGTCGGCCGGGTCGACGTAGTCGATGTAGGACGTGCCCGTGGCCTTCTTCCAGCCCTTCGGCACCATCAGCCGCACGCCCCTGGCGTTGTGCTCCTGCATCTCCGGCAGTTCGGCACCGGCCGCCGGCGCGGTCGGCTGGGCCTGCTGCGGCGCGCTCGGCTTCGGATCGTCGCCGCCGCTGAGCGAGATCACGCCGATCAGCAGCACCACGGCCAGGCCGGCTGCCGCCGCGAGCTGGAGCTTGCGCGGCCAGCCCTTCACGGTGGTGACCATCTGGCCGCCGGCCCCCTTGACCTTGCCGAGGGCGCCACCGTCGGTCCCCGCCGGCGCGGTGGCCGGCGACGTCCACGGCTGGCCGGTGCCCGGCACCGACCACTGGCCGCCGCCGTAGACCGGCTGGGTGGCCTCGGGCCGGCCGGCGTACATCTGCTGGGTGGCGTCCGGGGTGCCGCCGTAGACGCGCTGGGTGGCGTCGGGGTGGCCGGTGCCGATCCGCCGGGTTGCCTCGGGCGCCCCGCCCGGGTTGATCCGCTGGGTGGCCTCCGGTGCGCCGCCGTACGTCCCGGCCACCGGCCGGCCCGGGGTGGGCATCGCGCCGGTGGGCGTGTGCAGCGGGCCGGCGAGCACGTCGGCGCTGGTGTCGTCCAGGCCGGCGGCGGCCGGCGCCGACGTCGGCCGCTCACCGCGGCGCAGCGCGGCGAGCCGGTCGGTCAGGGACTCGCCGGGGCCGATCATGGCCCGACCGCCGATCTGACCGCTCGGCTTCGGTTCGGGCTGGGCGGGCGGGGCGGGCGGCGCCGAGGGACGCTGCACCGGCACCACCGCGTACGGGTCGGTGACCGAGTTGACCGCGGTGGCGGTGCTGGTCAGCGGCCCGGCGAGCAGCTCACGGAGCATCGCCCGGGCGGTGTGCACGTCGAGGCGGCGGGCCGGGTCCTTCTCCAGCAGGCCCATCAGCACCCGGGTCAGCGGGCCGCTGCGCTGGGGCGTGGCCGGCGGGTCCTCGACCACGGCGTGCATGGTCTCGATCGGGTCACCCCGGTCGAACGGCGGCCGCCCCTCCACGGCGGTGTAGAGCGTCACGCCGAGCGAGAAGAGGTCGCTGGGCGGCCCGAACTCCTGGCCCATGGCCCGCTCGGGGGAGATGAAGTGCGGCGAACCGAGCACCATGCCGGGGGTGGTGAGCTGGACGTCGGTGGGCATCCGGGCCACGCCGAAGTCGGTCAGCACGCAGCGGCCGTCGGTGCAGATCAGCACGTTGGCCGGCTTGACGTCGCGGTGCAGCACGCCGTTGGCGTGCGCCACCTCCAGCGCGCCGAGCAACGCGATGCCGATCTTGGCCACCGCCCGGGGCGCGACCGGCCCGTCCTCGATCACCATGTCGGCGAGGCTGCGCGCGTCCAGCAGCTCCATCACGATCCAGGGGCGGCCGCCCTCGGTGACCACGTCGTACACCTGGACCACCGCGGGGTGCTGGATGGCCGCCGCGGCGCGGGCCTCGCGCAGGGTGCGTTCGTACATCGAGTCCCGGTCGCTGGGGGCCAGCCCGGGAGGCAGGACGACCTCCTTGACCGCGACGTCACGCCGCAACAGGGTGTCGGTGGCACGCCAGACCGTGCCCATGCCGCCGTTGCCCACCGCGGACCGCAGCGAGTAGCGACCGCCGATGGTGGTGCCGGGTGCCGCACGTCCGTTCGGAGGACTGACTGGTCCGCCGCTCCACGTCGGGATCTGAGTCACAGAAAAGCCACCGGGGGATATCGAGGGGGGCTGGGACACAACCCCCCTATCTTGCTGGTTCCGACGCCCGATGCGAAACCCGACGCGGCGGACCTTTGCGCTACTCGACGGTACGTGCCCGGGTCTTCACCTCCGGTCGATCTCCGTCGGCGCTGGTGTGCGGTATCCCTCACCCATCGACGGCGTCCGGCGTCCTACCATCCGGTAATGAGCGAACGGTCGAGCGAGTCCGGTTTCCCGATCAAGGGCGTCTACACGGCGGCCGACCTGCCCGACGAGTTGGAGACGCGGCTCGGCGGGCCGGGCGAGTATCCCTATACCCGTGGGGTCTACCCCACCATGTACACGTCCCGGCCGTGGACCATGCGGCAGTACGCCGGCTTCGGCACCGCCACCGAGTCCAACGCCCGGTACCACCAGCTCCTGCGGGCCGGCACGATGGGCCTCTCCGTCGCCTTCGACCTGCCCACCCAGATGGGCTACGACTCCGACGACCCGATCGCGCACGGCGAGGTCGGCAAGGTCGGGGTGGCCATCGACTCCATCGAGGACATGCGGCTGCTCTTCGCCGGCATCCCGCTGGACAAGGTCTCCACCTCGATGACCATCAACGCGCCCGGTTCGGTGCTGCTCCTGCTCTACCAACTCGTGGCGGAGGAGGCCGGCGTCGCGGGCGGCGCGCTCAACGGCACCATCCAGAACGACATCCTCAAGGAGTACATCGCCCGGGGGACGTACATCTTCCCGCCGAAGCCCTCGCTGCGGCTGGTGGCCGACACTTTCGCGTACTGCCGCAAGGAGGTGCCGAAGTGGAACACCATCTCCATCTCCGGCTACCACATGGCCGAGGCCGGCGCGACGCCCGCGCAGGAGATCGCGTTCACCCTGGCCAACGGCGTGGAGTACGTCCGGGCGGCGCTGGCGGCCGGGCTGGCCGTGGACGACTTCGCGCCCCGGCTGTCGTTCTTCTTCGTCGCCCGCACCACCCTGCTGGAGGAGGTGGCGAAGTTCCGCGCCGCCCGGCGGATCTGGGCCCGGTTGATGCGCGACGACTTCGGCGCCAAGGATCCGAAGTCGATGATGCTGCGCTTCCACACCCAGACCGCCGGCGTGCAGCTGACCGCCCAGCAGCCCGAGGTGAACCTGGTCCGGGTCGCGGTGCAGGGGCTGGGCGCGGTGCTCGGCGGCACCCAGTCGCTGCACACCAACAGCTTCGACGAGGCGATCGCGCTGCCCACCGAGAAGGCCGCCCGGCTGGCCCTGCGTACCCAGCAGGTGCTGGCGTACGAGACGGACCTGACGGCCACCGTCGACCCGTTCGCCGGGTCGTACGTGGTGGAGGCGATGACCGCGGAGATCGAGGCGGCGGCGCTCGAGCTGATGGAGCGGGTGGCCGACCACGGCTCCGCGGTGGACGCCATCGAGGCGGGTTTCCAGAAGCGTGAGATCGAGCAGTCGGCCTACCAGATCGCCCAGGAGATCGACTCGGGCGAGCGGGTGGTGGTCGGGCTCAACCGCTTCACCATCGACGAGGAGGAGCCGTACGAGCCGCTGCGGGTGGACCCGACGATCGAGGCGGCCCAGGCCGACCGGCTGGCCCGGCTGCGCGCGGAGCGGGACAACGGGGCGGTCGAGCGGGCTCTCGCCGAGCTGCGGGCCGCCGCCGAGGGCAGCGACAACGTGCTCTACCCGATGAAGGAGGCGCTGCGGGCCCGGGCCACCGTCGGTGAGGTCTGTGGGACGCTCCGCCAGGTGTGGGGGACGTACCGTCCCAGCGACCGCTTCTGACCTGCGCTTTTTCGACGGCCCCCGGCGCGATGCGGCGCCGGGGGCCGTCGCGCGTCCGGGTAGGGGTGTCCGGTCAGGGGTCGCGGGCGGGGCCTGGACGGAGCTACCGTCGGTGACAGATTCCTGGTGCGCCGCCCGTGCGGGCCGCCCGGGCAGCGTGGCCCTCCGGGCGCGGGCGTGTGCCCCCGGGGTTCCTGGGTAACCCGAACGGGTGAACCGGACGGACAGCATGTCCGGCCGCGCGCGGGACCGTCGTGTCACCGTCGGGAGTCGCCCGGCTGCCGTGGGTCGTCGGTTAATTGTCGGAGTGCCAGTTAACCGCAAAGACTAATGCGACAATTCGGAACGACGGCTCGGATCGACGGCGATTTCGTGACCGCCGAAACGGTTACGCGTTGTAGGAGGTGTGGGGCAGATGACGGCGTTCGAACGCGATCTACCTGCTGTCCCGCTGTTTTTCGAGCCCTCTCACCAGGGCTTACGTGACGCTGCGCGGTCCGATCACTACCGTAACGAGGTTGCGCAGCGTCACCGCCGGAGGTCTAGGCTGTCTGCTGTCCGCTCCGATGATCCATCCATTCCTAGTGATCGAGAATTCGACGTGACGAGTGCGTTGACGCTGCCGAACGGCAGCCAGCTGGCGTCGTCCTGGCCGGAGGCGCCATCCGGGTCCCAGCCCCTGCCCCATGAGCTCGACCATCTGCTCGCCCTGCGGGTACCCGGCCTCATCGCCACCCGTCGCCACATCCACTCCCACCCGGAGCTCTCCGGCGAGGAGTTCGAGACGGCGGCGCTGGTCGCCCGAGAGCTCTCCCTGGCCGGCCTGCACCCGCGGCTGCTGCCGAAGGGCAACGGGGTCATCTGCGACGTCGACGGGCGCCCCGACGGCCCGGTGATCGCGCTCCGCGCCGACATCGACGCGCTGCCGCTGACCGACCCGAAGGACGTCTCGTACCGGTCCACAGTGGACGGGGCCTGCCACGCCTGTGGCCACGACGTGCACACCACGGTGCTGCTCGGCGTCGGGATGCTGCTGGCCCAGCTCAAGGAGATCGGCCAGCTCGACGGCCGGGTCCGGCTGATCTTCCAGCCGGCGGAGGAGATCCTGCCCTGCGGCTCGCTGGAGGTCATCGAGGCCGGCGGCCTGGAGGACGTGGTGCAGATCTTCGCGCTGCACTGCGACCCGGCCCTGCCGGTCGGCAAGGTCGGGTTGCGGGTCGGCCCGATCACCGCGGCCGCCGACAACGTCACCGTCCGGCTCACCGGCCCGGGCGGGCACACCGCCCGCCCGCACCTGACCGTCGACCTCGTCGACGCGCTCGGTCGGCTGGTCACCGAGGTGCCGGCCCTGGTCAGCCGCCGGGTGCCGGCCAACAGCGGGCTGCTGCTGGTGTTCGGCCACGCCTCGGCCGGCACCCGGTACAACGTCATCCCCTCCGAGGCGTGCGCCTCCGGCACCCTGCGGGTGATGGACCGCGACACCTGGGAGCAGGCTCCCAAGATCGTCGCTCAGGTCGTCCGGGACGTCATCGCGCCCACCGGCGCCACCGTCGACCTCGAATACCTGCGCGGCCGGCCGCCGGTGAGCAACGACTCCCGGGCGATCCAGGTGCTCACCGCCGCCACCGCCGCGTCGCTCGGCCCCGAGGGGATAGCCGAGACCCCGCAGAGCATGGGCGGCGAGGACTTCTCCTGGTACCTGGAGTACGTCCCCGGCGCGCTGGCCCGCCTCGGCGTCGGCCGGTCCGGGCCCAACGTGGACCTGCACCGGGGTTCGTTCGACGTCGACGAACGGGCCATCCCCGTCGGGGTGCGGCTCATGGTCCAGACCGCGCTGCGGGCACTGGCGGCGGCGCGATAGGAGCCGGCGGGTGGCCACCGCCGATCGGCGCCGTCGGGGGCGCCGGGGGTGCGGGCCGCCGCCGACGCCGCCGGCGCGCCAGCACCATCAACAGCGCCACGGGTACGCCGAAGGTCAGCAGCCAGGGCAGCACCGCCCCCAGCACGGTGAGCAGGATGGTCATCGAGGCCACGAAGACCCGCCACCCGCCGCGCAGACCCACCATGAAGCCGGTCTCGGTCTCGTCCTCGGCCGTCGAGGCGTCCTTGCCGACGAAGGTCACGGTGATCGTGGAGAGCGCGGTCAGGTCGCCGAGCTTCCGCTTCTTCGCCTCCAGCGAGGCCAGGTCGGCCTGCCGCTTGCTGACCTCGTCCTCCAGGGACACCAGCTCCGGGATCGAGGACGCCCGGGCGAGCAGCTTGCGGGCGCTCTCCACCCGGGCCCGCTGGGTGATGATCCGCGCGTCCAGGTCGACCACCTCCTCGGTGACGTCCTGGGTCTTCACCTCCCGGCGCTGCTGCTTGCCGTAGGTGGCCAGCTCGTCGATGAGCGCGGTGAACTTCGCCGCGGGCACCCGCAGCTCCAGCTCCGCCTCCGCGTCGGCGGCCACGCTGCGCCGGTTGTCCCCGCCGACGAAGCCACCCGCCTCGCCGACCGCGGCGACCGCCTTCCGGGCCGCACCCTCCACGTCGTCCACCTGCACCCGCATCGTTCCGGTGTAGATGATCGAACGCTGGTCGACCCGCAGGTCCGGCGCCGTACCGCCGGCCTTGCCCGGCTCGGCGGCGCCACCTGCCGGCGCCTGGGCCGCCGGCCGGCCGGAGTCCGAGGCGGAGTCGCTCCCACCCGCCCCGCAGCCGGTGGCCAGCAGGGCCACCAACCCGATCACCGCCAGGGCCACACCCCGGCGTCGTACCGTTCGTCCTGTCATCCCCGCTCCTGTCCCGTGACCGCCCCGACCGCCGGGGCGATGGTTCGGACGCGACGCGACACCGCGCCGGTTCCGGCAGACTGCGCTGAGGACGTCACGATTCGATACGCGAGGAGTCACGATGCGGCTCACCAAATACGCCCACTCCTGCCTCCGGGTCGACCACGACGGGTCGGTGCTGGTCGTCGACCCCGGCGGGTTCAGCGACCCGGCGGCCCTGGACGGGGCGGACGCGGTGCTGATCACCCACGAGCACCCGGACCACGTGAACGTCGAGGCGCTCACCCGGCAGCTGGAGAAGAACCCGGTGCCGGTGCACGGGCCGGCCTCGCTGGCCGGCGTCCTGGGCGACGCGGCCGAGGCGCTGCGCCCGGTACGACCGGGTGAGTCGTTCACCGTCGCCGGCGTGCCGGTACGCGCCTTCGGCGGGCGACACGCCGTCATCCACCCCGACATCCCGGTGATCGACAACATCGGCTACCTGCTCGACGGGCGGATCTACCACCCCGGCGACGCGCTCTTCGTCCCCGAGGACGTCGAGGTGGAGACGCTCTTCGCCCCGATCCACGCGCCCTGGTCCAAGTTCTCCGAGGTGGTCGACTTCATCCGGGCCGTCGCGCCCCGCCGGGCGTACGCCCTGCACGACGCGCTGCTCAACACCAACGGGTACGCCATCCTCGACCGCCAGTACACCGCGCTCTCCGGCACCGAATACCAGCGGCTCGAGCCGGGCACCCGGATCGACGTCTGAGCCGTGCCCGCCGCCCCGTCCGACCTCGTCCGGGAGCTCTACCGCACGCCCCCGGACCGGTTCGTCGCCGCCCGGGACGCCGCCGTCGCCGAGGCCCGCCGGGCCGGTGACGCCGCCGGCGCCCGCCAGATCGCCCGGCTGAAGCGGCCCACCGTGGCCGCCTGGTTGGTCAACCTGCTCGCCCTGGACCGCCCCGAGCTCGTCGCCGACCTGGCCCCGCTCGCCGAGGCGCTACGCGCCGCCCAGCGCGACCTCAAGGGCGCGAAGCTGCGCGAACTCTCCGCCCAGCGGCGGGCCGTGGTCGCCGCGCTGGTCGCGGAGGTCCGCCGGATCGCGGCCGCCACTCCGGACGCCCCCGGGGCCGGAAAGCTGCCGTTGGGCGAGGTCGAGTCGACCCTCAACGCGGCGCTGGCCGACCCGGAGGTGGCCGAGCAGGTGCGCTCGGGGCAACTGCTGCGGGCCGCCCACTACGCCGGCTTCGGCGAGGTGCCCCGTCCACAGTTGCGGCTGGTCACCGGGGGCGAGCAGGAGCTCCGGCGGGCGCCGGACCGGGAGGCGGAGCGGGCGGCGCGCCGGGCCCGGGACGAACGGACGGCGGCCCGGGCCGCCCGGGCCGAGCGGGCGAACCGCCGCCGGGCGCTGGAGCGGGAGCGGAGCGCGGCGCGTACCGACCAGGAACGGGCCGAGTCCGAGCGGGACGGCGCGGCGCAGGCCGAGCAGGACGGTGCCGCCGCCCTGGACCGGATCGAGGCGGAACTGGCCGAACTGGAGCGCCGGCGGGCCGCCGCCGAGCAGGAGCTGAGCCGGTCGAAGCTGGCCCGACGGGCCGCGGAGCGGACGCTGACCGCGGCCCGAAGGCGGGCCGGCGAGGTCGAGGCGGCCATCGAGGCGCTGGATGCCGAAGAGGAGGATGCCGACCCGGCCGACGACCGTCCACAATGAGCTGGATGGATGCGCGCAGCGGGCGGCCGGCGTGACGCCGGAACAGGTGGCAGCCGCGAGCAAGCCCGCCGTGCTGGAGCTGGGCGAGGCGTTCAGCCGCTGCCCGGCGACGCTGCGCCGGGCCCGGCTGCTCGGCATCTCCGGGTGGGCCTTCTACATCACCGGCCGGGCCGGGGCGCTCGGCGACGTCCGCGCCGAGACGGTCGCCGCCGCGCTCGGCTTCATCGCCCCGGAGGCGGTCGCCGACGGGTGGGACGCCGCCGCCCGGGTGGTCCGCCCGCTGGAGGTGGCCTCGGCCAACCTCGCCGAGTGCTGCCGGTGGGGCGGCACGCGCCTGGACGACCTGCCGGGCGTGCCGCGACTGGCGGCCCTGCTGGAACGGGTGGTGGCCGCGGCGGACGCCACCGGGATGCCGCTCTTCGCCGCCTGGCGGGCCATGCCGGCGCCGGCCCACACCGCTGGGGCCCGGGCCGCGGTCGCGCTGCTGCTGCTCCGTGAACACTTCACCGGGGCGTATCTGCTGGCCGTCCGGGCCGGCGGGATGACCCCGCTGGAGGCGGTGCTGGCCGGACCCGAGGGCGCCACCGGGGCGACGGCGTGCGGGTGGTCGCCGCCCTACCCGCCGGTGGGCCCGTTGGTCCGCCGGCGGCTCTGGGCGGAGGCGGTCACCGACCGGCTCACCTCGGCGGCGTTCCGGTCGCTGCGTCCTGGCGAGGGCGCGGAGCTGGTGGAGCTGCTCGCCGGCATCCGGGCCCGGCTCGCCACCCCGGCGGGGCGGTAAATCGGCGGCGGGCGCGCCACCCCGCTGCCACAATCTCCGACCGTGACCCTTCCCGCCGGTTGGACCGCCCGCCGCCCCGCCCTCGACGACGTCCCCGCGATCCTCGCCGTGGTGCACGCCTCCGACACCTTCGCCATCGGGTACCCCGACTTCGACGCCGCGGACGTCCAGGACTGCCTGACCGCGCCCTTCTTCGACCCGGCCCGGGACTCCTGGCTGGTCACCGACCCGGACGGCCGGGTCGTCGCCTGGACGCTGGTGGACAACCCCACCGGCGTCGGACGGGAGTGGGTCGAGGTCTACGTCGACCCCGAGCGGGCGACGGAGCTGCGGGCCCCGCTGCTCGCCCGCCAGCTCGACCGGACGGCCGAGCGTGCCGCCGAGCGTGGGCTGGCCGGGTTGACCGTGCGCACCGGCGTCTACCCGCCGGAGACCCGCTGGGCGGCCGAACTGACCGAGGCCGGCTTCACCCGGCTCAAGCGGTACATCCGGATGAGCCGCGAGCTGGCCGACCTGCCCGCCGAGCCGCCGCCCCCGCCCGGGGTGACCGTCCGCCCGCTGCGCGCCGACGACGAGGCCGACCTGCGCGAGTTCCACCGGATCTACGACACCGCGTTCCGGGACACCCCGGACTACGAGCCGCTGGACTTCGACCGCTGGCGGGAGCACATCCCCGCCTCCTGCCAGGTCTGGGACGAGTGGTTCGTCGCCGAGGTCGACGGCGCCCCGGCCGGCGCCCTCGTCTCCTCCAACCAGGCGCTGGACCAGGACATGGGGTGGGTGCGCACGCTGTCGGTGCTGCCGGAGTACCGGCGGCGCGGAGTGGGCGCGGCGCTGCTGCGGCGGGCCTTCGCGGTGTACGCGGCGAAGGGCCGCACGGCAGCCGGCCTCGGCGTCGACCTCGCCAACCCGACCGCCCCGGTCACCCTCTACCGCTCGGTGGGGCTGCGCGAGGTGCGCTGGACCGACATGTACGAGCGGATCGTCCCCGCCGCCGCTGTGTGATGCACGACCCTCGCCGGGGTCGGCGGCGGAAGCCGGCGGCCCCGGGAGCAGACTGGGGGCGTGCGATACGCGCTACGCCGACGCGGTGCCGGTGGGGCGGGACCGCAGCTCGGTGACGTAGTCGTCCGGCGCGCCCGCCTTCTCCGCCGCGTTCGCGATCTCCGACAGGTACCACGAGGTCGGCAGGCCGCCCTCGTACCCGTCGAAGACGTACACCCAGGCGGTCACGTCCCCGTCGAGGGTCGAGACCCGGACGGTGAGCTTGCGGTACGTGCCGGCGGTGACGCCCTCGATCTCGTCGAGCTGTGCGGCGTCGTACGGGTGGATGTCGTACAGCGCCACGAAGACCCGGTCGCCCGGGGACTCGACGACGGTGCTGACCGAGCCTTCCCAGCCGATCACGTCCTCGCCCGCGAAGGTCAGCCGCCAGCCCTCCAGCCAGCCGACGCCCACCATCGGCGAATGCGGACAGTAGGCGCGCATCCGGGCGGGGTCCAGGTTTGAGCCGTAGGCCGCGTAGTGACGCACGGCGATGACGATAGCCCGGCCGACGGGTGGGGGAGAATACGACGGTGCGTGTCGGACGCGTTCGGGAGAAGAAAGTCACCATGAGCACTGACGGAGGGCGAGGGCTGTGACCCACATCGTGATCATCGGCGGGGGGCCGGCCGGCTACGAGGCGGCGCTGGTCGCCGCTCAGCTGGACGCCGACGTCACCGTGGTGGAGGCCGAGGGGGCCGGCGGCGCCTGCGTGCTCTCCGACTGCGTCCCGTCGAAGACCTTCATCGCCAGCTCGTCGGTGGTGACCGGCTACCGGGACACCGAGGAGTTCGGCGTGCACTCCGACGGCCTGGAGGCGGTGACGGTCGACGCCACCGCGGTCCACGAGCGGGTGAAGCGGCTGGCGCTGGCCCAGTCCGCCGACATCCACACCAAGCTGGTGAAGGCCGGGGTCACCTTCGTCGCGGGCACCGCCCGGCTGGGCGAGGACACGCTCGGTCACACCCACCGGGTGATCGTCACGCCCGCCGACGGTGGTGACGAGTACTCGATCGCCGCCTCGACCGTCCTGGTCGCCACCGGGGCCACCCCCCGCCAGTTGCCCACCGCCGTGCCGGACGGCGAGCGGATCCTGACCTGGCGCCAGGTGTACGACCTGCCGGAGCTCCCCGAGCACCTGATCGTGGTCGGCTCCGGTGTGACCGGCGCCGAGTTCGCCAGCGCCTACCTGGCGATGGGCGTGCAGGTGACGCTGGTCTCCAGCCGGGACCGGGTGATGCCGCACGAGGACGCCGACGCGGCCATGGCGATCGAGCGGGTCTTCCGTAACCGGGGCATGAGCATCCTCAACAACTCCCGGGCGGACGCGGTCCGCCGCACCGACGACGGCGTCGAGGTCCAACTCTCCGACGGCCGCGTCGTGTACGGCTCCCACGCGCTGATCGCCGTCGGTTCGGTCCCGAACACCGCCGGCCTCGGTCTCGCCGAGTACGGCGTCGAGCTGGCCAGGGGTGGCTACGTCACGGTGGACCGGGTGTCCCGGACCAACGTCCCCGGCGTCTACGCCGCGGGCGACTGCACCGGGGTGCTGCCGTTGGCCAGCGTCGCGGCCATGCAGGGCCGGATCGCGATGTGGCACGCGCTCGGCGAGGCGGTCCGGCCGCTGCGGCTGCGTACCGTGGCGGCGAACGTCTTCACCGACCCGGAACTGGCCACGGTGGGCGTCTCGCAGGACGAGGTGGACGCCGGCAAGGTGCCGGCCCGCCAGGTGATGCTGCCGCTGTCGGGCAACGCCCGGGCGAAGATGGACGACCTGGCCGACGGCTTCGTGAAGCTCTTCTGCCGTCCGGCCAGTGGCCAGGTGGTCGGCGGCGTGGTGGTGGCTCCCAAGGCCAGCGAGCTGATCCTCCCCATCACGTTGGCGGTGGAGAACAACCTGACGGTCAACGAGCTGGCCCAGACCATCACCATCTACCCGTCGCTGTCCGGCTCGATCACCGAGGCGGCCCGCCAGCTCATGCTTCACGAACTGGAGTGACCGCCGGGCGGCGGAAGGCGGCCGCGCCGATATCAGCTTCCCGCAGGCGCGCTCACTCGACGGGAAGTTCGGCGCGGGGGTTGCGGGCGCCGACCGCGGTCATCGCCCAGCCGGCCGCCGCGAACCCGGCCGTCGCCGCCCCCGCGATGACGGCCAGCCGCCACGCCGACTCGGTCAGCGCGGTGCCGCCGAGGTGGCCGACCAGCGCGCCGTAGCTCGCCCAGCCCAGTGCCGCCGCGGCCTCGTAGCAGAGGAACAGCCGGTACGGGTAGCGGCTCCGGCCGGCGGAGAAGCAGGCCGCCATCCGGCCGCCGGGCACGAACCGGCAGAGCAGGATCACCAGTGGCCCCGGCTCGCGCAGCCCCCGGGTGACCCGGACGGCGACCCGTCGGGCCCGGCCCGGGTCGGCGTGCCGGGGTTGGCGGCGGTCGGGGGCGGTCCGCCCCAGCAGGTAGCAGGCCAGGTCGCCGGCGAAGACGCCGAGGGCGCCGACGGCGATGGTGAGCGGCAGGTTGAGTCCGCCGTAGACGGTCAGCGCCCCACCGGTGATCATGACGACCTGGGTGGGGATGACCGGTATGAACGCGTCCGCGATCAGCAGTCCCAGCAGCACCAGGTACGCCCAGGTCGGCGACGCGACGTCAGTGAGTAGTTCGGGCACGCCTGCCACCTCGCGGGTCAGGGCCGATTGGGTGTACCGAGCCTGACGGCGTGTCCGCCGTCACGGTGGACGGGCCCGGCCGCGGGTGACCACGGACACGACAGGTCCATCCGTCTACAACGATGCAGTTCAGCGGCGCGTGACGGATCGCCGGTACGCGACTCGCGCCGGTTGCGGTCGGCGGATCGGCGGTCGTGCGCGTACCGTTGTCAACGCGCGGCCCTGCACCCGTCGGGTCCCCCGTTCCTGACGAGCGGGCCGCCGCGGGTCGCCGGCAGGTCCCGTGCCGGCGACCCGCACCCTTCCGCCGCACCGCACCGCCCCGACGCTCCCTGCCGGAAAATTCGTTCGCCGGGCGGCCCGCCGTGCTCGTACCGTCGGCATATGCGCAGCGCGGAAGTGACCACGACGCCGGGAAATCCCGGCGCGCCGCACTGACGCTTGACGTCGACGAGGCCCCGGGCGATCCGCCCCGGGGCCTCGCGGCGTTCCGGACCTGATCGCCTCCGGGTCGTACCCGATCAAGGAGCGCGACATGATCGACCACCGTAGGCTCGGCCGGGAGCTGGACCTGTTCGTCTCCGACCCCCTCGCGGGGGCCGGCCTGCCGATCTGGCTGCCGGCCGGCGCCGCCGCGCGGCATGCCGTCGAGGAGTACGTCCGGGAGTTGGAACGCCGGGCCGGCTACCAGCACGTCTACTCCCCGCCGCTGGGCAAACGGGAGCTTTTCGAGCTCTCGGGTCATCTCGGCTACTTCGCCGACGACATGTTCCCGCCGTTGCGGCTCAGCGCCGACGACGAGTTCGTGCTCCGCCCCGCGCTCTGCCCGCACCACGCCCTGGTGTTCCGTGCCCGCGGCCGCTCCTACCGGGAGCTGCCGCTGCGGATCGGCGAGTTGGGCGGGATGTACCGGGCGGAACGCTCCGGGGTGCTCGGCGGGCTGTCCCGAGTCCGCGCCATCTCGCTCAACGACGCGCACAACTTCTGCGCCCTCGACCAGGTCGGCGAGGAGGTCCGCGAGATCCTGCGGCTGATCGGCGAGGCGCACGCCGCGCTCGGCGTACGACCCGCCGGGTTCCGGCTGTCGCTGCGTGGCCCCGGGGAGAAGTACGTCGGGGACGATGCCCAGTGGGCGCGGGCCGAGGAGCTGCTCCGCGCCGCGCTCGACGGGGTGGAGTTCACCGAGGCCCCCGGCGAGGCCGCGTTCTACGGCCCGAAGATCGACATTCAGATCGTCGACGCGGCGGGTCGGGAGTCGACCATCTCCACCGTCCAGCTCGACTTCGACAAGCCGGAGCGGTTCGACCTGTCGTACACCGACTCGGACGGCGCCCGGCGGCGGCCGGTTATGGTGCACCGCAGCCTCGTCGGCAGCATGGAGCGGCTCTTCGCGTACCTGATCGAGGTGCATCAGGGCGCCTTCCCGCCCTGGTACGCCCCGGTCCAGCTGGTGCTGCTCCCGGTCGACGCCGGGCAGGCCGGGGCCGCCGCCGAGCTGGCCCGGCGGGCCGTCGACGCCGGCCTGCGGGTCGAGGTCGACGCCGCCGGCTCGCTGGGCGCCCGGATCCGCGACGCCGCCCGCCGCAGGATCCCGTACGTCGGGGTCCTGGGCCCCCGCGAGGCGGCCGACGGCCGGCTCTCGCTGCGCCTGCGCGACGGTCGATCCGTGGATCCGATGCCCGCCACCCAGGCCCTCGCCCTCATCGGCGGCGCGATCGCCGCCCGCTGCGCCGACCTCCTCCCGCCCGCCTGAGCAGCCCGCCCACACCCGCGTCGAGCGGGGAGCTGTCGCTGTCAATGGATCTGCGTTCACGGCGACAACCCCTAGATCGACGCGGGCTGGGGGGCTGCGGCGTCGGCGACGTCGTCGACCGCCGGGGCGCTGAACTGGGACTGGTAGAGGCGGTGGTAGGCGCCCTGGGCGGCGAGCAGCTCGTCGTGGGTGCCCTGCTCGACGATCCGGCCGCTCTCCATCATCAGGATCAGGTCGGCGTCCCGGATGGTGGAGAGCCGGTGCGCGATGACGAAGCTGGTCCGGTCCGAGCGCAGCGCCGCCATCGCCCGCTGGAGCAGCACCTCGGTGCGGGTGTCCACCGAGCTGGTCGCCTCGTCCAGGATCAGCAGCGACGGCTCGGCCAGGAACGCCCGGGCGATGGTGATCAGCTGCTTCTCACCGGCGCTGACGTTGCTGCCCTCCTCGTCGATCACGGTGTCGTACCCGTCGGGGAGGCTGTGGACGAAGCGGTCCACGAAGGTCGCCCGGGCCGCGGCGAGGATCTCCTCCTCGGTGGCGTCGGGCCGGCCGTAGGCGATGTTGTCCCGGATGGTGCCGCCGAAGAGCCAGGTGTCCTGGAGCACCATGCCGATCCGGCCGCGCAGCTCCTCCCGGGGCATGCTGCCGATGTCCGTCCCGTCCAGGGTGATCCGGCCCGCGTCCAGCTCGTAGAACCGCATGATCAGGTTGACCAGGGTGGTCTTGCCGGCGCCGGTCGGGCCGACGATCGCCACGGTGTGACCTGGCTCGGCGACCAGCGACAGGTCGTCGATCAGCGGCTTGTCCGGGTCGTACCGGAAGGAGACGTGCTCGAACTCGACCCTGCCGGTGACCCGGGCCGGTGTGGCCCGGTCCGGGGTCTGCTCCTCGGCGTCGAGCACCGCGAAGACCCGCTCGGCGGAGGCCACCCCGGACTGGAGCAGGTTCGCCATCGAGGCGACCTGGGTCAGCGGCTGGGTGAACTGTCGCGAGTACTGGATGAACGCCTGGACGTCGCCGAGGCTCATCGTCCCGGAGGCCACCCGCAGCCCGCCGACCACGGCGATCGCGACGTAGCTGAGGTTCCCGACGAACATCATCGCCGGCATGATGATCCCGGAGATGAACTGCGCCGCGAAGCTGGCCTGGAAGAGCTCCTCGTTCTTGGCCGCGAAGGCGGCCTGCACCTCGCGCTGCCGGCCGAAGACCTTGACCAGTTCGTGGCCGGTGAACGCCTCCTCGATCTGGCCGTTCAGCTCACCGGTGTGCCGCCACTGGGCGATGAACCGGCGCTGCGACCGCTTGGCGATCTGCTGGGTGACGACCACCGACAGCGGCACCGCGACCAGGGCGACCAGCGCCAGCAGCGGCGAGATCCAGAACATCATCGCCAGCACGCCGACCAGGGTCAGCAGTGAGGTGAGCAGCTGGCTGAGCGTCTGCGAGAGGGTCTGCGAGATGTTGTCGATGTCGTTGGTGACCCGGCTGAGCAGTTCGCCCCGAGGCTGCCGGTCGAAGTACGGCAGCGGCAGGCGGTTGAGCTTTTCCTGCACCTCGGCGCGCAGCCGCAGCACGGTCCGCTGCACCACCCCGTTGAGCAGCCAGCCCTGCCACCAGGAGAGCAGGCCGGCCGCCAGGTAGAGGCCGAGCGCGAACAGCAGCACCCGGCCGAGCGCGTCGAAGTCGATGCCGACGCCGGGGACCACGTCCATCCGGGCCAGCATGTCGGCGAGGTTGTCGTTGCCCGAGGCCCGGGCCCCGGCGACGGCCTGGTCGAGGGTGCTGCCGGCGGGCAGTTGCCGGCCGACCACCCCGGCGAAGATGATGTCGGTGGCGTGGCCGAGGATCTTCGGACCCACCACGCTGGCGCCGACGCTGGTCACCGCCAGGGCGATGATGCCCGCCAGCGACCACCGGTGCGGTCGCAACCGGGCCAGCAACCGCCGGGCGGACGGCCCGAAGTTCATCGACTTCTCCGCCGGCATGCCGGCGGCCATCCACGGCGGGCCACCGGTGCGCCGGCCGGCCGCCGGGAGCCGCTTCGGCGTCGCCGCCTCCGGGCCCTTCTTCTGCTCCGGCACGCCGCCCGGTGGCATCCCGGGGCGACCGTCTCTCGTCTCGCCGCCGCGCTCGGTCACGCCGGCACCTCCGCGGTCTGCTGGGACGCCACGATCTCGGCGTACGTCGGGCAGCTCTCCAGCAGGTCCGCGTGTCGTCCCCTGCCGACGACGGCCCCGTCCTCGAGCACGATGATCTGGTCGGCGTCGACGATCGTGGAGACCCGCTGGGCCACGATCACCACCGCCGCGTTCGCGGTGACCGGCCGCAACGCCGCCCGGAGCCGGGCGTCGGTGCTGAGGTCGAGCGCCGAGAACGAGTCGTCGAAGAGGTAGATCTCCGGCTGGCGGACCAGCGCCCGGGCGATGGCCAGCCGTTGCCGCTGTCCGCCGGAGACGTTGGTGCCGCCCTGCGCGATCGGGGCCGCCAGGCCGCCGGGCAGCTCGGCCACGAAGTCCCGCGCCTGGGCGATCTCCAGCGCCCGCCAGAGTTCCTCGTCGGTCGCGTCCGGGTTGCCGTACCGGAGGTTGCTGGCGACCGTCCCGCTGAACAGGTACGGCCGCTGCGGCACCAGCCCGATCCGGCGCCACACCTCGTCCGGTTCCAGCAACCGCACGTCCACCCCGTCGACCAGCACCGCGCCGGCGGTCGGGTCGACCAGCCGGGGGATCAGCGTGAGCAGGGTGGTCTTGCCGGCGCCGGTGGAGCCGATGATGGCCGTGGTCCGGCCGGGGCTCGTCCGGAACGAGATGTCGTGCAGCACCGGCGCGCTCGCCCCGGGGTACTGGAAGGTCACCCGGCGCAGCTCCAGCTCGGCCTGCCTGGTCACCGCGATCACCGGATCGGTCGCCGGCACCACCGACGACTCGGTGTCCAGCACCTCGACGATCCGTTCACTGCAGACCGCCGCCCGCGGCACCATCATCAGCATGAAGGTGGCCATCATGACGGCCATCAGGATCTGCATGAGGTACTGCAGGAACGCGGTCAGCGCGCCGATCTGGATCTGCCCGGCGTCGACCCGCTGTGCGCCGAACCAGAGCACCGCGACGCTGGAGACGTTGAGCACCAGCATCACCACCGGGAAGATCATGGCCATCAGCCGGCCGACGCGCAGCGCGGTCGCGGTGAGGTCGGCGTTGGCGACGCCGAACCGCTCCGTCTCGTACGGCTCGCGGACGAACGCCCGGACCACCCGGATGCCGGTGATCTGCTCGCGCAGCACCCGGTTGACCGTGTCGATCCGGGTCTGCATCTCCCGGAATCCCGGCACCATCCGCCGGATGACCAGGCCCAGCGCGATCGCCAGCACGGGCACGCTGACCAGCATCAGCCAGGAGAGGCCGAGGTCCTCCCGCAGCGCCATCACCACGCCGCCGACGCACATGATCGGGGCGGCGACCAGCATGGTGCAGCTCATCAGCACGAGCATCTGCACCTGCTGCACGTCGTTGGTGTTGCGGGTGATCAACGAGGGTGCGCCGAAGCGGGCCACCTCGCGGGCGGAGAAGCGGTTGACCTGTTCGAAGATCGTCGCCCGGACGTCCCGGCCGAAGGTCATCGCGGTCCGCGCGCCGAGGTAGACCGCCGTCACCGAGCAGGCGATCTGCACCAGGCTGACCAGCAGCATCCAGCCGCCCGTACGCACGATGTAGCCGGTGTCGCCCCTGGCCACGCCCAGGTCGATGATGTCGGCGTTGAGGCTCGGCAGGTAGAGCGAGGCCATCGTGCCGACGAACTGGAACAGCACCACCGCGAGCAGCGGCCGACGGTACGGGCGCAGATGGCTGCGTAAGAGGCGGATCAGCACGGACGGCCCCCGGGTGTCGTCTGGTCTGCGGATTCCTGCGGTGGGTTCAACCTGCCGTCCTCCCCGTCGGACGTGGTCGTGATGAGCTCGATGAGGAACTCGCGGATCACCGCCCGCTTCGCCGGGTCGGCGTCGACGGAGGTCAGCGGCGGATCTCCCTCGATCAGTTCGGTGAGGGCCCGCGCGTGCTGGCGTCCCTTGTCGGTCAGGGTGAGCTGCACGGTGCGGCGGTCGGCGGCGTCCCTGCGGCGTGCGACGAAGCCGTCGCGTTCCAGGGTGTCGACGACGCCGGTGAGCGTGCCGGGCCGGACGAAGCAGCGTTCGGCGACGTCCCGGTGGGTGGTGTCGCCGAGCCGGCTCAGGATGAACAGCACCCGCATGCCCGCCGGGGTGAGGCCGTGGTGCTCGGCCAGGTAGCGGCCCCAGTGCTGGTCGACCAGGTGGCCGGCGACCGAGACCAGCCGGCCCAGCGGCGCGTGCCACATCAGGTCGGGGCGGGGCGGTGGTTCCATCTGCACGCGATGAGGTTAGCTCCCGAACCGTTCGGTACCTAACGGATTTCGGATAGGCGACATCTTGCCGCTGACAAGTTAGGCTGCCGGGTATGGCGAGGGGCGCGTACCACCACGGGGACCTGCGGCGGGCCCTGCTCGACGCGGCGGTAGAGGCGATCGAAGAGTCCGGCCCGGCCGCGCTCAGCCTGCGCGACCTGGCCCGGCGTGCCGGTGTCTCGCACGCCGCCCCCGCGCACCACTTCGGCGACAAGGCGGGCCTGCTCACCGCCCTCGCCGTCGAGGGGTACGACCGGCTCGCCGCGACGCTCGTGGCCGCCGGCGACGACCTGCTGGAGGTCGGGGTGGCCTACGTCCGCTTCGCCGTCGACCACCGGGCCCACTTCGAGGTGATGTTCCGCCCGGACCTGTACCGGCGCGACGACCCCGAGGTCGCCGCCGCCCGGGGCCGCGCCGGGGCGGCCCTGCGTGCCGGGGTGGTGTCGGTACGCCGCGGGCGCGCCCCGGCCGACCCGGCCCCGTCCGCCGGGGACGAGCTGGACCGGGACGCGCTCGCGGCCTGGTCGATCGTGCACGGCTTCGCCACCCTCTGGCTCGCCGGCGCCCTCCCCGGCGGCACCGACCGGGACCCCGAGGCCGCCGCTCGCGCGGTGATCCGCCGCCTCTTCGAGTGAGCGCCCGCCGACGGGAGCCGGTCGGCTCACCAACTGGTCGGCAGTGGCATTCCCTCGGTGTAGCCGGCCGCGCTCTGCACCCCGACGAGCGCCCGCTCGTGGAACTCGTCCAGGTTGCGGGCGCCGGCATAGGTGAACGCGCTGCGCACCCCGGAGATGATCTCGTCGATCAGGTCCTCGACGCCCGGCCGGGTCGGGTCCAGGTGCATCCGGGCCGAGGAGATGCCCTCCTCGAAGATCGCCTTGCGGGCCCGGTCGAACGCGCTGTCCTCCGCGGTCCGCGCGCTGACCGCGCGCGCCGAGGCCATCCCGAAGCTCTCCTTGTACCGCCGGCCGTCCACGTCGGTGTAGAGGTCGCCGGGGGACTCGTAGGTGCCGGCGAACCAGGAACCCACCATGACGTTGGACGCCCCGGCCGCCAGCGCCAGCGCCACGTCGCGCGGATGCCGGACGCCGCCGTCGGCCCAGACGTGCCGCCCCAGCGCGCGGGCCGCCGCGGCGCAGTCGAGCACGGCAGAGAACTGCGGCCGGCCGACGCCGGTCATCATCCGGGTGGTGCACATCGCGCCCGGCCCGACGCCGACCTTGACGATGTCGGCCCCCGCCTCCACCAGATCCCGTACGCCCTCCGCGGTGACGACGTTGCCGGCCGCCACCGGGACGGCCGGGTCGAGCTTGCGCACCGCCCGCAGCGCGGAGATCATCCGCTCCTGGTGCCCGTGCGCGGTGTCCACGACCAGGGTGTCCACCCCGGCGGCGAGCAGCGCCTCGGCCTTGCCGGTGACGTCGCCGTTGATGCCGACCGCCGCAGCGATCCGCAGCCGGCCCCGGTCGTCCACCGCCGGTCGGTAGAGGGTGGCGCGCAGCGCGCCCTGCCGGGTCAGCACCCCGACCAGCCGCCCGTCGGCGTCCACCACCGGGGCGAGCCGGCGCCGGCCGGCGGAGAGCCGGTCGAAGCCGGTACGCGGGTCCGCGTCCGCCGGCACGGTGTGCAACTCGGTGGACATCACGTGCCGCAGCTGGGCGAAGCGGTCCACGCCGACGGTGTCGGCCTCGGTGACCACGCCGAGCGGGCGACCCGCCTCGTCCACCACCACGACCGCGCCGTGCGACCGCTTCGGCAGCAGGTGGATGGCGTCGCCGACCGTGTCGGTCGGGCCGAGCGTGATCGCCGTGTCGTGCACCAGGTGCCGCTGCTTGACCCAGCCGACGACGTTGGCGACCACCTCGATGGGGATGTCCTGCGGGATCACCGCGATCGCGCCGCGCCGGGCGACCGTCTCGGCCATCCGCCGGCCGGCCACCGCCGTCATGTTCGACACCACCAGCGGGATGGTGGTGCCGGTGCCGTCACCGGAGGAGAGGTCGACGTCGAGCCGGGACCCCACCTCGGAGCGGGCCGGGGCCATGAAGACGTCGTTGTAGGTCAGGTCGTGCGCGGGGACCGCGCCATGAAGGAACCGCACGGGCCCCATCATCCCTGCTCCCGTTCCCGCCCGCCGCCGCTGGTGCGCCAAACCACTCGCCGGGCTGCCGGCTGGTGGCCCGTTGCCGGCCGGTCCGGTGGCGGGCGTGTCGGCGCGAGCGGCGGATTCCGCAGTGAGCGATATGACTGAGGGTCATATTCATGACTCCCAGTCATATCGCTCGCGGTGGTGTTCCCCTCGGGGCGATCCGGGCTGCTGGCGCGGCCCCGCTCGCCCCCGTCCGCCAGCCGGGTCGACGGTTGAGCGGTCAGGCGATGGTGCAGATGGCGGCGCCGGCCGTGATCACCGCGCCGACCTCGGCCGAGAGCCCGCTGACCGTACCGGCCTTGTGGGCGTGCAGCGGCTGCTCCATCTTCATCGCCTCCAGGACGACCACCAGGTCGCCCTCGGCGACGGTGTCCCCCTCGGCCACAGCGATCTTGACGATGGTGCCCTGCATCGGGGAGGCGAGCGCGTCGCCGCTGACCGTGGCACCGGCCTTGGCCCCGCCGCCCCGGCGGGCCGGCTTCTTCGCGGTGGTCGCGGCGGTGGTCGTACCCGCGCCGAGGCCGGCGGGGAGGGTGACCTCCAGCCGCTTGCCACCCACCTCGACCACGACGGTCTCGCGCTCCGCCGGCGCCTCGGCGGCGCCCGCGACGGCGGTGAACGGCGGCACGGTGTTGTCGAACTCGGTCTCGATCCACCGGGTGTGCACGGCGAACGGCTCGGCGGTGAACGCCTCGTCGCGGACCACCAGCCGGTGGAACGGCAGCGCGGTGGCCATGCCCTCGACGACCATCTCGTCCAGCGCCCGGCGGGCCCGCTCGATCGCCTCGGTCCGGGTCTCCCCGCTGATGATCACCTTGGCCAGCAACGAGTCGAAGTTGCCGCCGATCACGTCGCCGGCGGAGATGCCGGTGTCCACCCGGACGCCGGGGCCGGTGGGCAGCCGCAGCGCGGTGACCGTGCCCGGGGCGGGCAGGAAGTTGCGGCCCGGGTCCTCGCCGTTGATCCGGAACTCGATGGAGTGCCCGCGCGGCGTCGGGTCCTCGGCCAGCCGCAGCTTCTCCCCGTCGGCGATCCGGAACTGCTCGCGGACCAGGTCGATGCCGGCGGTCTCCTCGGTCACCGGGTGCTCCACCTGCAGGCGCGTGTTGACCTCCAGGAAGGAGATGGTGCCGTCCACGCCGACCAGGTATTCCACGGTGCCGGCGCCGTGGTAGCCGGCCTCCCGGCAGATCGCCTTGGCGCTGTCGTGGATCTGGGCGCGCTGCGCCTCGGTGAGGAACGGCGCGGGGGCCTCCTCGACCAGCTTCTGGTGCCGGCGCTGCAGCGAGCAGTCGCGGGTGCCGACCACGACCACATTGCCGTGCTGGTCGGCCAGGACCTGCGCCTCGACGTGGCGGGGCTTGTCCAGGTAGCGCTCGACGAAGCACTCGCCCCGGCCGAAAGCGGCGACCGCCTCGCGGGTGGCCGACTCGAACAGGTGCGGGATCTCCTCCATGGTGCGGGCCACCTTGAGGCCGCGTCCGCCGCCGCCGAAGGCCGCCTTGATGGCGACCGGCAGTCCGTAGTCGACGGCGAAGGCGAGCACCTCGTCCGGCCCGGAGACCGGGTCGGGGGTGCCGGGCACCAGGGGAGCGCCGGCGCGCTGGGCGATGTGCCGGGCGGTGACCTTGTCACCGAGGTCGCGGATCGCCTGCGGGGTGGGGCCGATCCAGGTCAGCCCGGCGTCCATGACGGCCTGGGCGAAGTCGGCGTTCTCGGAGAGGAAGCCGTAGCCGGGGTGCACCGCGTCGGCGTCGGCCTTCGCGGCCACTTCGATCAGCTTGTCGATCCGCAGGTACGTGTCGGCCGCGGTGTCGCCGCCCAGGGCGTACGCCTCGTCGGCCAGAGTGGCGTGCAGGGCGTCCCGGTCGGAGTCGGCGTAGACGGCGACGCTGCCCAGACCGGCGTCGCGGCAGGCGCGGATGACGCGGACGGCGATCTCTCCGCGGTTGGCGATGAGTACCTTGCGCACCTTGGTGGCTCCTCCCAGGCTCGTTGCCGGGAGTGTATCGGCCACTCTGATCGCCCTAACGATCGCTCAGTGTGGGATGCCGCACTGTGGCGCCGCACGGTAGTCAAACTTGGCTATTACGCTTGTCCGATGTCTGCGACTCGGATGATGATCCTCGGCCTGGTCCGGTGGATGCAGCCGGTGCACGGGTACGACGTGCGCCGCGAGCTGCTCAGCTGGAACGCCGACCGGTGGGCCAACGTGCAGCCCGGCTCGATCTACCACGCGCTGCGCAAGCTCACCGAGGAGGGGCTGCTCCGGACGGTCGCCACCGAGCAGGTGGGCGCCCGGCCGGCCCGGACCACGTACGAGGTCACCCCGAAGGGGGAGGACGAGTTCGAGTCGCTGCTGCGGGGCCTGTGGTGGCAGCTGCACGAGACGCCGGACCCGTTCGTCGCGGCGTTCTCGTTCCTGCCCGCGATGCCCCGCGAGGAGGCGACGGCCGCGCTGCGCAACCGGGCGAACCTGCTCCGCGCCGGTGTCGAGTCGATGCGTGCCTCGTTGGACTCCGACTGGATGCGCGACACCAAGCCGGTGCACGTGGCCTGGATGTTTGAGCTCTGGGCGGCCCGGGCGGAGGCGGAGATCGCCTGGTGCGAGCGGATCGCCGAGCGGATCGAGTCCGGGGTGTCGTACCTGCCTGCTGGACTCGCGGAGGCGGAGGGCTGGCAGGGCTGGACGGACGGCCGGCCGGCGCGCGGCCAGGACGCGCAATAATCAACATTGACCATAAGAGCTATATCGCGTTAGCCTTCTCGCGGCACAACGGGGGAGCACGCCGTCCGGCGTCGTCCCCGGGGAGGGCGGCCGGTGCGGCCGGCCCGGACGACCAGGAGCAGACATGATCGAGACCAGGGGGCTGCGGAAGTCGTTCCGCTCCCGTGAGGGTCGCCAGACGAAGACGGTCGACGCCGTCCGGGGGGTGAACCTGGAGGTCGCCGAGGGGGAGATCTTCGGGTTCCTCGGCCCCAACGGCGCCGGCAAGACCACCACGCTGCGGATGCTCGCCACGCTGATCGAGCCGGACGGCGGCGAGGCCACCATCGCCGGCGCCGACCTGCGCAAGGACCCGGCCGAGGTCCGCCGGCGGATCGGCTACGTCCCGCAGGGCGGCAGCACGTGGGACGAGTCCACCGCCCGGGAGGAGCTGGTCCTGCACGCCCGGCTGTACGGGATCGGCAAGGCCGACGCCCAGCGCCGCGCGGCCCGGGCCCTGGATGCGTTCCAGCTCACCGAGTACGCCGACCGCAAGTGCAAGACGTACTCCGGCGGCCAGCGGCGCCGGGTGGAGATCGCCCTCGGCATCATCCACGACCCGAAGGTCGTCTTCCTGGACGAGCCGACCACCGGCCTCGACCCGCAGAGCCGCGCCCACATGTGGGACGAGATCCGCCGGCTGCGTACCGAGGGGATGACCGTCTTCATCACCACGCACTACCTCGACGAGGCCGACGCGCTCTGCGACCGCATCGCGATCATGGACCACGGCGAGGTCGTCGCCGAGGGCACCCCGGCCGAGCTGAAGCGGGAAATCTCCGGCGACGTGGTGCTGGTCGGCCTGGACGTGGCGACCACCCCCAAGGCGGCCGACGTGCTCGACACCGAGCCGTACGTCAACAAGCTGGAGACCGCCGACGGCGGCGGGCTGCGCCTCTACGTCGACGAGGGCGCCACCGCCATCCCGCAGGTGCTGCGCCGACTCGACCACGCCGGGCTGGACCTGCGCTCCATCGAGCTGCACCGCCCCAGCCTCGACGACGTCTTCCTCACCAAGACCGGCCGCTCGCTGCGCGAGTCCTGAGACACCGGAGACAAGACCATGAAGCTCCTCCGTGACACCTGGCTCATCTTCGAGCGCCAGATCCAGCTGCTGCTGCGCAACCCGGTCTGGGTCTTCGTCGGCGTCTTCCAGCCGGTGATGTACCTGCTGCTCTTCGCCCCGCTGCTCAAGCCGGCGCTGAACGCGCCCACCCAGGCCGCCGCCTACAAGATCTTCGTCCCCGGCCTGCTGGTGCTGCTGGCCATCTTCGGCGGCCTGTTCCAGGGCTTCGGCCTGATCGCCGAGCTGCGCGCCGGCGTCATCGAACGCTCCCGGGTCACCCCGGTCAGCCGGCTCGCCCTGCTGCTCGGCCGCTCGCTGCGGGACGTGGTCTCGCTGATCGCGCAGGCGGTGATCATCACCCTGCTGGCGCTCCTGTTCGACCTGCGCGTCTTCATCGGCGACCTGCTGCTGGCGTACCTGATGCTGGCCCTGATCGCGCTGATGACCTCGGCGGTCTCCTACGGCGTCGCGCTCAAGGTGAAGAGCGAGGACGCGCTGGCCCCGCTGATGAACACCGTCGCCCAGCCGGTGCTGCTGCTCTCCGGCATCCTGCTGCCGCTGACCTTCGCCCCCGGGTGGTTGCAGGGCATCGCCGACTGGAACCCGTTCTCCTGGGCGGTCGACGGCACCCGCGCGCTCTTCGCCGGTGACCTGGGCAACGACAAGGTCTGGCAGGGGCTGACGATCATCGCGGTGCTCGCCGCCGCCGGGGTGGTCTGGGCGGCCCGGCAGTTCGCCCGCAGCGTGCGCTGAGGCGAGAGCTGCCTCTCACCAGGGGCGGGGCGCCGGCCGGACGCTTGTAGCGTAAGGCCAGTGCCCCGCCTCACCCGTGACAGCACCACCTGGTTGACCTACGCCCAGCTCGGCCTCTGGGGCTTCTTCCTCTACGGATTCGGCCCGGTCGTGCCGCTGCTCCGCGACGAGCAGGGCATCAGCGCCGCCGTCGCGGGCCTGCACAGCACCGCCGTCGCCGTCGGCGCGCTGCTCGGCGGGGCGCTCTTCGCCCCACTGGCCCGCCGGCTCGGCCGCGGGGCCGCCATCTGGACCGGCCTGGCCGGCCTGGCCGTCGGCGTGACCGCGTTCGGCCTGCTGCACCCGCTGCCCGCCACCCTCACCGCGGTCGTGGTCATCGCCACCGGCGGGATGATGGTGATCAGCGGCGTCGCCGTGGTGCTCACCGCCCGGCACGGCCCGGCCGCGCCGGGCGCGCTCACCGAGGCCAACGCCGTTTGCGCCGGGATGGGCATCCTCGCCCCGCTGGTCATCGGCGCCAGCGTCGACGCCGGTCACGGCTGGCGGCCGGTGATGGCCGTCGAGGTCGGGCTGATCGCGCTGGTCGCGCTCGCCGCCCGCCTCTTCCGGGTACGCCTGCCGCAGGCCGCCCCCGCTACCGCGGCTGCCGCCGACCCCGCCGGGGTGACCGCCCCCGCCGAACCCGCCCGACCGCCCCGGCGATCCGCCCCGGCGCGGCCCGCGCCGGCCGGCCGGCTGCCCAGGGCGTACTGGATCGCCTGGGTGCTGATGTCGGTCACCGGGTCGATCGAGGTCTGCCTGTCGCTCTGGACCGCGGACGTGCTCCGCTCACACGCCGGGATGACCGCCGGGGCCGCCTCGGCGGCCGTCGCGGCGATCGTCTGCGGCATGTTCCTCGGCCGGCTGGTCGGCGGACGGATCGCGCTGCGCTGGCCGCCGGCGCCGCTGCTGCTCGGCGCCCTGACCGTGTCGCTGGTCGGGTTCACCCTGTTCTGGCTGGCGCCGGTCGGCTGGCTCGCGGTCACCGGACTGGTCGTGCTCGGGCTGGGCAACGCGCTGCACTACCCGCTGGCGATCTCGATCGCGCTGGCCGTGGCCGGGCCGTCCGCCGACAAGGCGGCCGGCTGGGCGTCGTACTCCATGGGGGTGGGCTTCGGGATCGCGCCGGTGGCGCTGGGCGCGGTGGCCGACGGGGTCGGACCCCACCTGGCCTTCCTCGCGCTGCCCGGCTTCATCGTCGCGGCCGTGCTGCTCACCGTGCGGCTCGGCCGCGCACTACGGGCCACGCCGCCGGCCGCCGCCGACCGGACGCCGGCCGCCGTCGGCGCGTGACCCGAATCGGGGATCAGAGCACCCGGGCGAGGGTCACCCCGTCGGCGAGGGGAAGCATCACCGCGTCGACGCGGACGTCGGCCAGCACCTCGTCGTTGAACGCGGCGATCGCCCGATCGTCGGCGTTCTGCGGCGCGATGACCCGCCCGCCGCGCAGGGTGTTGTCCACCGCGATCACCGCGCCGGGCCGCATCCGGGGCACCAGTTCGTCCCAGTAGATCGGGTACCCGGTCTTGTCGGCGTCGATGAACGCGAAGTCCAGGTAGCGCTCCCGAGGCAACTCCCGCAGCCGGTCCGCGGCCGGCCCGATGCGCAGGTCGATTCGCTCGGCGACGCCCGCACGCGCCCAGTAGGACCGGGCGATCCCGGTGTACTCCTCGGAGATGTCGAAGCAGGTCAGCCGGCCGTCCTCGGGCAGGCCCCGGGCGATCGCCAGCGACGACAACCCGGTGAAGGTGCCCACCTCGACCGCCTGCCGCACGCCCAGCAGCCGGGTGAGGAACGTCAGGAACGCCGCCTGCTCCGGCGCGACCTGCATCGTCGCCTGGTCCGGCAGCATGGCGAGCGTCTCCGCGGCCAGGTCGCGGACGATCTCGTCCGGCGGCGAGCCGTGCGCGACGAGGTAGGCGTGCAGTTCCGGAGTGAGCGGCAGCGGCTTGGTGGTCATGACCCGACGCTAGTGCGGTGTCCACTAACGTTCAGCGGTTGGGTCGCGCTGGGGAATTGTCGTACCGGTGGTGTTGGGTAGGTTCGTGCCCCGCCGTCGGAATCCCGCTGCGCCTCTGGCGGTGCATCGGACCGCCAGAGGCGAGTTGCGGGTGACGGCGGGCCAGCGGCGGCGGTGTTTCGGCCTGCTGCGCTCTGCTGGTGATGTGTGGGCATGCGCGTTGGAGGTCAACTCGTGGCGGCGCCGCCGCAGCGATGCGCCGTTGGCTGGCTTTCAGGAGTTGTGTCGGGAGTTGTCTGGGTCGGGGCCGGGGACGTTCGGTGAGTTGGACACGACGGGGGCCCGGTCGGTGTTGCGCCGTTTCTCGGATGCGTGGTTCGCGGCGGCGAAACGCCGCAAGGGCGGTGACCTGGAGGTGCGGTTTCCGCGCCGGCGACGTGCGTTAGTGCCGGTGCGCTGGTATCACGGCACGTTCCTGTTGGACGGGCGTCGGGTCCGGCTCCCGATCGCGAAGGGCGGCCAGGCGTTGTGGGTCAGGCTGGCGCGGGGGGTGCCGTATCCGGCCGAGCAGGTCCGGTCGGTCACCCTGCTGTGTGAGGGCGGGCGGCTGTTCCTCGACGTCACCGCCGAAGTCCCGGTCGCGACCTACCTGGCCGGGCAGGGGCCGGATCCTGACCGGGTGGCTGGGGTGGATCTCGGGATCATTCACCCGTTCGCGGTGGCCGGCCCGGACGGTGCGGGGTTGCTGGTGTCGGGGCGGGCGATTCGCGCCGAGCACCGTATGCACCTGGCCGACAGCAAGGCCCGCCGCCGTGCGGTCGCCCGCCGCGCGCCTATGCGGGGTCAGCGGGGGTCGCGGCGGTGGCGGAAGTATCGGCGGCGTTCCCGGCTGGTGGAGGGCCGGCATCGGCGCCGGGTGCGGCAGGCGCAGCACGAGGCCGCCCGCACGGTCGTGTCCTGGGCGGTGGAGCGGCGGGTGGGGGTGCTGCGTGTCGGTGACCCGCGCGGGGTCCTCCAGGTTGAGGCGGGGCGGCGGCACAACCTGCGGCTGCGGCAGTGGCAGATCGGCCGGCTCCTGCAGGTCCTGACCGACAAGGCTGTACTGGCCGGCATCACCGTCCACCTCGTCAACGAGCGCGGCACCTCCTCCACCTGCCCCACCTGCCACCGGCGGGTGCCGAAACCTCGCGGGCGGAGCCTGTCCTGCCCGCACTGTCAGTTCTCCGGGCACCGCGACCTGGTCGCGGCCGCCACAATCGCCACCCGCAGCCCGGGCGGCGGACTTACCACCCCCACCGCCGTCGTGCTACCCGGGGTGGTCACGCACCGTCGAGCCGGCCGACACCTTCCCGGTGCCGGCCAGTCCCGACGTGACCCCCGCCGCCCACCTGCGGCGCGAGGTCCAGTTGGCCCGCGGAGGCCCGCCCCACCACCCGGTGGGGAGTCGCTCGCCCAAACGACGAGGATCCCCAACACTCACCGCACACTGGTGAACGTTCGTGGACACCGCACTAGCCCAGATGCTCGACCTCCTGGCCGCCCGGCGCGACCTTCGTCCACAGGTCGGTGATGCTGAGGTCCAGATCGTTCAGGAGTTGGCGCAGCAACGGCAGGGAGAGCCCCACCACCGTGCCCGGGTCACCCTCGATGCCGGTGAGGAACGCCCCGCCGATCCCGTCGATGGTGAACGCGCCGGCCACCGCCAGCGGCTCGCCCGTGGCCACGTACGCCGCGATCTCCGCGTCGCTGATGTCGGCGAAGTGCACCGTGGTCGAGGCGACCGCCTCCGCCCGCGCCTCGTGCGTCACGTCGATCAGGCTGTGCCCGGTGTGCAGCACCCCGCTGCGACCGCGCATCCGCTGCCACCGGCGGGTCGCGTCGGCGGCATCCTCCGGCTTGCCGAGGATCTCCCCGTCGAAGGCGAGCACCGAGTCGCAGCCCAGCACCAACGTCCGCTCCTCCGGGGTGGCACGCAGCCGATCCAGCACCGCCCGCGCCTTCAACCGCGCCAGCTCCAGGCAGAGATCCTCCGCCCGCTCGGCGACCACCTGGGACTCGTCGACGCCGCTCACCAGCACGTCGGGTTCGATCCCGGCGGCCTGAAGGAGCTTACGGCGAGCGGGACTCTGGGACGCGAGCACAAGGCGCAGCGGCAGGGAGTTCGGCACGTCGCCGACGCTACCGGCTGATCCTTGGCGGCGGGTCGCCGGCACATCGCCGCCGCCGCCAGAACAGGTAGCCGCCGCCGGCCGCGATGATCGCGGTGAGGGTGGCCAGGCCGCGCGCAGTCGCGCCGCCGCCGTCCTCGTTGCCCGCCGAGCCGCCGATCGCCGTCGTGGTGGTGCCGGCGGAAGGGGAGGTTGCGGTCGGGGATTCGAAGCCGAGCGGGGGTACGTCGGCGGTGAGCGCGGCGACGAGATCGATCACGCCGTAGCCGTACTCGTCGTCTTTTCCGGGCGGACCCTTGTCCACTGCGGTGGCAGTTAGCCGGTGGGCGACTTCGGCTGCTGGCAGGTAGGGGTACTTGGAGCGAATCAGGGCGGCTGCGCCCGCGACGATAGCGGTGGCGTCGGAGGTGCCGATGCCCTTGCGGTACTTGCCATCGATGCTGGTGCTGTAGATGTCGACGGCCGGAGCGACGACGTCAATTTCAGGGCCGGTCACGGCGGTGGTCGCCCGCCTGCCGGATCGGTCAATTCCGCCGACAGCAATAACGCCGGGGTAAGCTGCGGGGAAGCCAACGCTCTTTCTTGGCGGGTGATTACCGGCGCCCGCCACCACGACAACGTTCGCCGTGACCGCCACCTCGATCGCGTGCTGCAGCCTCGCGTCGGGCTCACCGACCAGAGAAATGCTGATGATTCCAGCCCCCTGGTCGACAGCGTATGTAACTGCTTCTGCTAGATCGTCGCTATTGCCACGCTCGTTGGTCGCCTTTATGCGAATCGGCAATATCTTGGCTCGAGGTGCGACACCAAGCGCTCCTAGATTGGCCCGACCATGGGCCGCGATTAGGCCAGCCATGCCTGTTCCATGGCTGTCCTCGTCATGCCGGCCATCGCCGCTAGCGGGCGAAATCATATCGGTTCCGGGAAGGAGATTGTTTCGCAAATCTGGGTGGGGGTCGACGCCGGTATCTGGCACCGCCACCAAGACTCCCGCGCCTTGGCTTATTCGCTGAGCCTCCGCTGCCCGTAGGTATCGTAGATGCCATTGGTCGCCACGCACGCGTTCGTTGCCACCTTGTATAGCGGCGGAAGTTGCTGTCGGCGGAGCCGGCACGGTTGTTGCGGGGATGAGCAGAAGCCCTAACAGTGCTCGAGCGCGGTGGTCCCTCACCGGCCGAAGCCGATGGCCGGGCCAGGATCAATCGGGCCCTCTTCGTTGGGCGGCTCGACGACCGGTGCCACTCCCTCATCGGTTTCCCATGGGTTGTCGGCGTCCCAATGTCGCGACTCGTCATCCGTTGGTTCTGGACGCCCCAAGCGTCCTTGCGTGCCGCTTACAACAGGATTGTTTGTAAAGCCGGGGCCGCCGCCTATTGGAGATGCTCCGTGTGCGCCGCTGAATTGAGGGGCTCGGCCTCCTCCAGGGCGTGATCCCGCCGCACCCGTTGGTGCCGTTCCTGCCCCACCGCCACCGATTACGCCTCCGACAGGATTGACGCGGCGAGCAGGAACAGAGCCGCCTGGTTGGTTGAGCCCAATTCCAGGCGTGCCGCCGATCATTCCGCCCGGGGGCATTGGCCGTGGCGGAGTGCTGTGCGGAAGGCTGGGGTCGATACTCCCCGGCCTAAATGTCGATCCCGACTGCCCGCGAACGGGGCCAATTGAAGTATTACGTCGGCCCCCATTTCGGGCTGGCATCGACGGCAGGGGAGGCAGGCTCCCGGAGATGGGTGGCACCCCGGGGGGAGTGGGTGGCGCCACGCTTGGCAGCCCCGGGGTGTACGAACTTGGCGCAAACCCGGCTCCCGCTCCACCCAAAATGGGGCCGACATTCGAGATTCTCGGGGGAGGCAGAGGCCTCGTTGACTGGCTCGGTTGCGATGGCCTCGTGACGCGGACTGGCGGTGTCATCGGAACCGGCACAACTGGCGGAATAATCGGCGCCGAGACGGCTGAGCCGTATACATCTGGATTGCTTTGGTCTACCCCAGGGATCGCCTTCGGCCGCGGGGGCGGTTGCCGGAGCATCACCTGTGCCTGCTGCAGTTCGCCGCTCAACCCGAACATGATCCCGCGCGCTCGTACGTTGAGCTGCTCCAACTCCGCGTCCGTCACCGGCGGGTCCACGACCCGGCTACCCGCGACAGCCTTGGGGTCGGCGGCGGTCGCCTCGTACGACCGCTTCTGCTGGAGTTTGGTCGTGTACTCCTCGTACACCCGCTTGAGTTCGGGGCGGCTGCTGTCGATGGCCCGGGTGGCCGCGGCGAGCGCGTCGTGGTTGGCGGCGGCCGCGTCGTGGGTGCGTTGCACCTTGTCGATGAGGGTGTCGAGTTCGCTGACGTAGGCCCGCGCGGCGGCGTTGGTATCCGGCGGCCACGCCTCGGCCAGCCCACGGCGGTATTCGCGGAGCCGGCTGAGGTGGGTCAGCGCGAGGTCGCAGACCTTGCGCCACCCGGCGACCTGCTTCCAGTGACCCGTGGTGTCGTGGTCCTGGAGGCAGGCCCACATGCTGAGCACGTCCATCAACTGCCAGTCGGTGAGGCCGGAGGTCCGGCCGCTGCCCCTCTCGATCACGGCAGCACCACCGGCCCGCTCTCCGGGCCGGTGGGATCGGGCAACACAGGTCGATGTTCCGGCATCACGGAGTACGGGTCGGCGAGCGCCCGTCGTACGTCAGCGACCTTGGCCAGCGCGAATGCGTCGGAGCCCTCGTAGTGCGCGGCGACCGTGCCGGCCGCCGAGGCCAGCTGGCCGGTGGCGCCGCCCATCGACCAGACCATGTCGGCGGTGGCCTTCTGCGTCTCGTGGTGCGCCTGGAGGAACTGCACCAGCTCCACGAACGCGTCACACGGGTTGGGGATGGCGGCTGTCATGTCGTCGGCGATGTACGTCAGGTGTGGCGCGTAGTTCCGTTCGACCTCGGCCTGGAGCCGGTCGGCGAACTCGCGCATCTGGCGGATGTCGGCCTCGATGCCGCCGTAGTCGCGCAGCCAGGAAGCTGGGCGCTCGTCCTCCGGGATCATCGACCCTCCTTACCGTCACGGCCCCGTTTCCCTGAGTGAGGTTAATGGCTGCGCCGCGATCTCGGCAGTCCCAGCGAGCTACTGGCAACTCAGTCGGGGCGTACCCGGGGAAGGGTCAGCGCGGAAGGCCGGAGACGCGCCACGCGCCCGGGCCTGCGGCGGGCGCCGCGCCGGCCGGTCGGCCACTGCGCGACCACGCGGAGGTGGCCACCGGTG
Source organism: Micromonospora lacuserhaii (assembly GCF_036902735.1). Taxonomy (NCBI): domain Bacteria; kingdom Bacillati; phylum Actinomycetota; class Actinomycetes; order Micromonosporales; family Micromonosporaceae; genus Micromonospora; species Micromonospora lacuserhaii. The sequence goes on from NZ_JBAKHO010000005.1 coordinate 144,228, forward strand.
CGGGCGCGGCGGCAGGACGGGATCGGCCCAGGATGACGCCGACCAGCGCGGCCAGCTCATCGGCGGTGGGGACGCCTCGGACGACCCGGAACAGCGGCTCATCGGCAGACATGGCGCCAGCGTACGCGTCAGGATGTTGACCTTCACCGCACAGTGGCGTGCCGGCGGTGTGAGCATTGCCCGCGCCGGGTACCGTCTCACCGATGTCCAACGCGCTTCCCCAACTTGTCGCTGACCGATACCGGCTACTGTCGCCGCTCGGTCAGGGCGGCATGGGCCGGGTCTGGAAGGCGAGGGACGAGGTACTGCACCGGGACGTCGCCATCAAGGAGCTCGTCCCGCCGTCCAACCTCACCGACGAAGAGCGCCGGGAGATGCGGGAACGTTCGCTGCGTGAGGCCCGGGCCATCGCCCGCCTCAACAACGTCAACGTGGTCCGCATCTTCGACGTGCTCCGCACCGACGGCGACCCGTGGATCGTCATGGAGTACGTGCCGTCGAAGTCCCTTCAGGACACTCTCACCGAGGACGGCCCCGTCTCGCCGGCCAAGGCGGTGGAGATCGGCCTCGGCGTGCTCGGCGCGTTGAAGGCGGCCCACAAGGCCGGCGTGATGCACCGCGACATCAAGCCCGGCAACGTGCTGCTCGGCGACGACGGTCGGGTGGTGCTGACCGATTTCGGGCTGGCGACGATCCCGGGTGACCCGAACGTGACCCGGACCGGCATGGTGCTGGGCTCGCCCGCGTACATCGCGCCGGAGCGGGCCAAGGACGGCACCACCGGGCCGGAAGCAGACCTCTGGTCGCTGGGCGCCACCCTCTACGCGGCGGTCGAGGGGAAGTCCCCGTACGCCCGGACGTCGGCGATCGCCACCCTGGCCGCGCTGGCCACCGAGCCGATGCCGCCGCCGAAGAACGCCGGGCCGCTCAAGCCGGTCCTGAACGGTCTGCTTCGCAAGGACCCGAAGGAGCGGATCACCGCCGAGGTGGCCGAGCGGCTGCTGCGCCGGGCCGGCGGCAAGCGGGCCAAGGGCATCTCGCTGCTCGACGGCGTACGCCGGCCGGGGCCGAACGGTCCGCGCGAGCCGCGTCCGCCGCTGGTGCCGGCGCCGCGCCCGGCCGAGGAAAGCGTCGAGGCGAGGACCCCCGCGCCGCAGGTCGCTGCGGGCGCTGCCGCCGCTGCGGCGGCGGCGGGCGCGAAGGCTGCCGACAAGGTGAAGACCGCGGCCGGCGCCGGGCCGACCGCGAAGGTCGACCCCCCGGCCGCCGACGCCGAGCCCACCAGCAAGCTCGACAAGCCCGGACCGAACAACCCCACGTCCGTCATGCCCGCGCCGGTGAGCCCGCCGGCGCCGCCCGCCGAGCGCGTTCCCGGCTCGGTGTACGACGGAAAGAGCCGTGACCGCCGTCGGCGCAACCTGTTGATCGGCGCCCTGGTGGCGGTGCTGCTGGTCGGCCTCGCGATCGCCGTGCCGCTGCTGACCAGCGGCGGCGACGACCCGAAGGGTGGCGACACCCCGCAGGCCGGGGCGACCTCCGCCGCCTCGACGGCACCGTCGACGGCGCCTTCGACCTCGGGGCCGGCCGCCCCGGCGCCCGCCACGAGCAGCGCCGCACCGGCGAGCCCGACGGCGGTGGATACGCCGTCGACCGATCCGAACGCGCTACCGGCGGGCTGGAAGCGGTTCCCGGAATCGACCTTCTCCCTCCCGCTCCCGCCGGGCTGGCGGGTCACTCAAAGGTCCTCGAGTTCAGTCACCTTCCGGAACGGACTCAGCGAGCTGTTCGTCCAGTGGACCAACTCGCCCAAGGCGGACGCGGTCGCGGACTGGCAGAGCATCGAGTCGGGCCGAAAGGACAGGGTCAACGACTACAAGCTCCTGGGCATCGAGCGCTGCAACTGGTACCGGACCTGCGCGGACTGGGAATGGTTGGAGAGCCGAGAGGGCGCCCGGATCCACGTCCGCAACCGCGGCGTGGCCACCGCCAGTAACCGGGGTTTCGCCCTTCGCTGGGAGATCCCGGTGACGGAGTGGCAGGCCAACCTGGCGAACTTCGACCAGATCGTCAAGGGCTTCCAGCCCGACCGGGTGAACTGACCGGGCGGAAATCGCGCTGCCGCGAATTTGATTCGCATGACTCTCCGTCGTATGGGGTATCTGACCTTCGACGACGGAGGGAGGCACGACATGAGTTACCGACGGAGGGACGCCCGCCCGCGGGTGGCACTGTGGATGCTGGTCGCGCTCGGCGATGTCGTACTGCTGATGGTCAGTGCCGGGCTGCCGGCGATGGTGGCGCTGCTCGCCGTGGCGACGATGGTCGCCGCCGGGGTGGCCGCCTGGAAGCTCAGCCGGCGTGACGCGCTGGCCGGCAAGGACGCCGTGCCCGTGCCGGTGGTGGCACGACGGCGGGCCTGACCCTCGCGCAGGACGGCGGCGGCAGCCGGACCAGTCATCGACCCTACGGTGATGACCGATCCCGCTGCCGCCGACCTGTGTCCGGCGCCGGTCAGGTGTTGTTGGCCAGCGCGATCAGCCGGGTCCGGTCGCCGTTCCAGTAGTTGCGGTCGACGTTGCCGCTGATCCCGGAGACGCTGCCGGTGCTGGTGTACTGCCAGAAGCTCCAGACCGAGGCGCCGGCCGGCAGGGTGCCCGGGGTGCTCGACCAGCGGGCCAGCCAGAGCGGGTGGTTGGCCCACGGGCTGGTCCAGCTGCCGGTGCACTGGTTCCACCAGCTGGTGGTGGTGTAGATGACCGCGTACCGGCCGGTGCGGGACCGGTAGGTGTTCAGGAAGTCCTGGATCCAGCTGCGCATGCCGGACGTGGTGAGGCCGTAGCAGTAGCCACCGCTGTACGGGTTGGCCTCGATGTCGAGCGCCGCGGGCAGCGTACGGCTGTCGGCCGACCAGGCCCCGCCGTTGCTGGCCAGGTAGCCGGCCTGGGTGGCCCCGGAGGAGATGTTCGGTCGGGCGAAGTGGTACGCCCCGCGGATGACCCCGGCGTAGTAGGCGTTGACGTAGTTGGTGTTGAAGTTGGCGTCCTTGTAGCTCGTACCCTCGGTGGCCTTGATGAAGGCGAACTGGATGCCCGCGTTGCGGACGCTGGTCCAGTTGATGGTGCCCTGGTAGCGGGAGACGTCGATGCCGGGAGTGGTGGCCGCGGCGGCCGGTGCGGCGGTGACGACGAGGGCCGCCGCCGCGGTGGCGGCGACGGTGAGGCCGGCGGCGAGCAGCCGGCGCAGCGAGAATCTGGTACGGGTCATGGATGCCTCCGCAGGACGCCGATCGATTGACGCCAATCTTTGGAGGTAGTTGCCCTAGATCGCAAGGGGGGTCAAGGAAATTTTCATCGACATCGGTAAGTCTCGCGCGAGACGAGGCCACACCCGCGGAACGACGTGAGCGCATACCGGTAGGCTCCCCGCCCATGGTGTCGATCGAGGGCCTCGGTGACCTCTGGGACAAGCTCTTCAGCGCACAACCCGACCCACCGCCCCTGCTGGTCCTGCTCACCGCCGTCGTCGCGCTGGCGGTGGTCGCGACCCGGCTGCCCTGGCGGGTCGCGCGCAACGCCGTCACCATCGCGCACGAGGGCGGGCACGCCCTGGTGGCGCTGCTCACCGGGCGCCGGCTGCACGGCGTCCGGCTGCACTCGGACACCTCCGGCCTCACCCTCTCCGCCGGCCGCCCCACCGGCCCCGGCATGATCCTCACCCTGCTCGCCGGGTACGTCGCGCCGTCGCTGGTCGGCCTCGCCGGCGCCTGGCTGCTCGGCGGCAACCGGATCACCCTCCTGCTCTGGGTCGCCGTGGCGCTGCTGCTGGCCATGCTGGTGATGATCCGCAACGTCTTCGGCGTCGTCTCGCTGCTGGTCACCGGGGGAGTGGTGCTCGCCGTCTCCTGGTACGCCTCACCGCAGGTGCAGGCCGCGTTCGCCTGGACCGGCGTCTGGTTCCTGCTGCTCGGCGGCGTACGGCCGGTCTTCGAGCTGCAACGGCTGCGCTCCCGGGGCCGGATGCCCCAGTCCGACGCCGACCAGTTGGCCCGGCTGACACCCTTCCCCGCGTTCTTCTGGGTGACCTTCTTCGGCCTGGTCAACCTGCTCGCCCTGGCCGTCGGCGCGGCCCTGCTCGCCGGCCCGATCCTCACCGACGCCGGCCTGACCCTCTGATGTCCCTGCGCCGGACGGGGCGGCGGGGGTCCGGCGCGGTGGCTACTCTCCGCAGGCATGGACGAGGTGACCGCACGCAACCGCGCCGCGTACGACCGAATCGCCGGTGACTTCGCCGTCCGCAACGCCGCCATGCCGCCGACCTACCTCGCGCTCGCCGACGATTTCCGTCAGCGCTGCGCAGGGCCGATGCTGGATCTGGGCTGTGGCGTCGGCCGGGACCTGGTCTTCTGGGCGGCTCAGGGAGTGGCTGCGGTGGGGCTGGACCTGTCCCGGCGAATGCTCGACCACGCCCGCAGCACCACCTCCGCCCCGCTGGTGCAGGCGGACATGGTGCGGCTGCCTTTCGCCGACGCCGTGTTCGGCGGCATCTGGTGTTCCGCGTCGCTGCTCCACCTGCCCAGGACGCTCGCCCCGTCGGCACTGGCCGAGATGCGGCGGGTGCTCCGGCCGGGCGGAGTGCTGCTGGCCTCGTTGCAGGAGGGTGCCGGGGAGGCCTGGGACGGCTGGCCGGGCGAGGATGTCGACCGGTTCTTCGCCCGTTACGACGCCGGCGGGTCGACGGCCCTGCTGGCGGGTGCCGGTTTCACCCCGCTGCGGTTGGAGCGGGGCGTCTCGCCGGTCGGGCAGCGCTGGCTGGTCCACCTTGCCGACCTGGCCTTACCGGCAGAATGAGCCGGTGCGATACCTGATCATCGGGGCGGGCGCGGTCGGCGGCACCATCGGCGTACGGCTGGGGGAGGCCGGCCACGACGTGACGCTGGTGGCCCGCGGCGCGCACCTGGACGCGATCCGGCGGCGCGGTCTCACCCTGCGCCGGCCCGAGACCGAGGCGACCTGGCGCGGGGAGGCCCTGGACGGCCCGGGTGAGCGGCCCTTGCTGGCCGACACCGTCCTGGTCCTCACGGTGAAGTCGCAGGACACCGCCGCTGCGCTCGACGCCTGGGCCGACGCCCCGGTCGCCGGCGGCGGTACGGCGGGGGAGCGGCTACCGCTGTTCACCGCGCAGAACGGGGTGGCCAACGAGCCGGCCGCGCTGCGACTCTTCGCCGACGTGCACGGCGTCTGCGTCTGGCTGCCCGCCACCCACCTCGAACCGGGCGTGATCGTCGCCAACGGGCACCCGTACCCGGGGATGCTGCATCTCGGCCGGTATCCGTCCGGGGTGGACGCCACCGACCGCGCGGTCACCGCCGACCTGGCCGCCGCCGGTTTCGTCGCGCGGGTGCGCGAGGACGTGATGCGCTGGAAGTACGGCAAGCTCCTGGCCAACCTCGGCAACGGTCTTCAGGCGCTGCTCGGCCCGGACGTCCCGGACGACCTGCGGGAGCGGGTGCGGGCCGAGGGTGAGACGGCCCTCGCCGCTGCCGGGATCGCGCACACCAGTCGCGCGGAGGAGGCGGCCGAGCGGGGTGACCGGGTGGGTCTGCGCCCGGTCGCCGGCCAGCCGCGCAGTGGCAGCTCCACCTGGCAGAGCCTGGCCCGGGGCACCGGCTCCACGGAGGCCGACCACCTCAACGGGGAGATCGTCCTGCTCGGCCGGCGGCACGGTGTGCCGACCCCGGCCAACCTCGCCGTCCAGCAGGCGGTACGCCGCGCGGTGCGCGAGGGTGTTCCGGCGGGCGGCTTCGGCCGCGCTGAATTGGAAAAAATGCTGGGCTGACCAGGCCACTGTCGAATGCCGGAGGCGTCCTGTCCGGCGGCGCTTCTTCGTGTCATCGCAATCTCTGTAAACGATAGCGGTGGTGTTGCGCAACTCATTTCCCAACCTGATGACTGTCCGCTTACGAACGATTACGCGGCCTTGACACTCAGCGTCGAGCGTCGATAGGTTCCTACGCAGGGAGAGCGACGCATGTCGCTCCGTAACCGATCTCAGGGAGGATCAGTATGCGAGCACCAGCACGGGGGGCACTGGGGATCGTCGCGATGACGGCGGCCTTCGTGGTCGCTCCGGTCATCACCGCGAGCCCTGCCATGGCGCATGCGTCCTGCGGCAAGACGGTCAGCGACAAGGACAGCAGGAGCTGGCCGAAGTCGGCCAACGAGGCCCGCGAGCGGAGCGGTTCCAGCACGTCGTGCGCGATCAACGGGATCGCGTACTCGACCCAGCAGCTGGACTACCACTGCTACACCGTGGGCAACGACGGCTACACCTGGACCTACCTCCGGAACAACTCCACCGGGGTTTACGGATGGGTCCGGGACGACCTCCTGAGTGACTACGGAAGCGGTGTCTACTGCGGCTTCTGATGCCACTTCGGATCAGTGGGACGGCCTCGATCTGATCATCGTGTGAGTGCATGAAACTGCGCCGCACGCAGATCGGTCCGTCAACGCACCCGATGATGGCCGGAATCGTGCGGAATGCAGTGCTCACCTGATCGGTATCGAAAAAGAACGGCCCGCCGGTCCGCCGCGCGGGCCGTTCGCCGTGCCTGAAAACAATTCATCGAGTCGATTGGTGATCAGCCGGCAGGGCGATGACGAACGTGGTGCCGGCCCCCGGCCGGCTGTCGGCCGTGATGGTGCCACCGTGGTTGGTGACGATCTGCCGGGCGATGGCAAGGCCCAGGCCGCTCCCGCCGGACATCCGCCCGCGCGCGCTGTCCGCCCGCCAGAACCGGTCGAAGATGTGCGGCAGGTCCTCCGGGCCGATCCCGATGCCGGTGTCCGCGACGCTGACCGTGGCGTCGGTGCCCTGCCGACCGACGGTCAGCGTGATCCGGCCACCCGGGCGGGTGGCCGCGATGGCATTGCGGATCAGGTTTCCCAGGACCTGCCGCAGCCGGTCCGGGTCGCCGTCGACGTCGACCGGGCCGGAGGCTGCCACGTCCAGCGCGATGCCGGCCGCCTCGGCGAGCGCGCCGTGGGTGGTGCGGCAGGTCTCCACCAGTTCGGTCAGGTCGATCCGGGCGAGGTGCAGCGTCATCGCCCCCGCCTCCGCCATGGCGAGGTCCTGGAGGTCGTCGACGATCCGCTGTTGCAGCAACGCCTCCTCGTGCAGCGAGGCGAGCAGCTCCGGAGTCGCCGGCAGCACCCCGTCCTTCAGCGCCTCGAGGTAGCCACGGAGGTTGGCCAGCGGGGTACGGAGTTCGTGGGCGACGTCGGCCACCATGCGACGTTGCCGTTCCTCGCTGCGCTGCAACGAGTCGGCCATCCGGTTGAACGTGCGCCCCAGCTCGGCGAGCTCGTCGTTGCCCCTGACGTGCACCCGTTCGGTGAGTGCGCCGGCCCCCAGCCGCCGGGACGCGGCGGTCAGGGCGGCGATCGGGCGCAGCACCCGCCGGCTGAGCAGCAGCGCGCTGATGATCGCCGCCGCCGCCACGACGGCCGCCGTCACCGAGACCGAGCCACGGGCCAGCTGTGGGGGCGCCTCGTCGCGCGCGCCGACGTAGAGCTGCACCGGCGGCGGTGCGAAGGCGCTGATCTGCTCGATGAACACCTGCTGGAGGCACTCGGCCGCCTGGTCGACCTCCGGCGCCGTGCACGGCCGGACCAGCACCGTCAGCTGCGACCGGGTCACCGGTGGGCGAAGCTGCTTCGCCGCCGCCTTGCACCGGGTGGACCCGGGTTGTTCCGGTTCGCCGGAGACGAACACCGGGACGCCGAACAGCGGCGGCTCGGCCTTCACCGCCAGGCCGAGCCGGGTCAGGCAGGCCACGTCGTGCAGGACCAGCTGGTACCTCGCGATCGCCGTCAGCACATTGCCGGCGACGGTGTCGACGGCGTCGCCGGTCGGCACCCGCAGGATCGGCCGGGGGTCGACCAGCGACGGTGGGCCCGCGGTGGGTCGTGCGTCCCGGCCGGCGAGCAGGTCCGAGTCCGCCAGCACCGCACCGGACTCGGTGACCAGCCGGATCCGCTCACCGGTCTGTGCGGACAGGGCACTCACCTGCGACCCCACCCCGTTCCAGGTGCCCCTGCGCCCGTATTCGCCCAGCTTCGAGGTGATCAGCGTGACGTCGTCCTGCCCCGCCGCGACCGACTTCGTGAACTCCCGCGACGCCTGCCGCAGGGTCAGCCAGGCGGTGGCCGTCGTGGCGGTCACCGCGATGAGCATGGTCAGCAGGAACACCCGCAGCCGGAAGCTCATCGGGGCTGCTCCGGCATGCGGTAGCCGCGGCCGTAGACGGTCTGGACGTAGGACGGCTCCGCCGGATCCTTCTCGATCTTGCGACGCAGGTTCATCACGTGCGCGTCGACCGTCCGCTCCACGATGTACCGGTCGAAGCCGAAGGCCCGGTCGATGATCTGGGCCCGGGTGAACACCCGGCCGGGTTCCGACGCGAGCGTCCGCAGAATGCCGAACTCCTTGGCGGTCAGCGGCACGACCTGCCCGCAGACCCGTACCTCGAACCGGCTGACGTCGATCACCAGCTCACCGACGTGCAGCACCTCGGCCTCGGCGGCGATCCGACCGGAGCGGCGCAGCAGCACCCGGACCCGGGCCGCCAGTTCCCGCGGGCTGTACGGCTTGGTGATGTAGTCGTCCGCGCCGAGGTCGAGCCCGAGGAGGATGTCGTCCTCGGTGCTGCGGGCGGTCAGCAGCATGATCGGGACGTCGGATTCGGCCCGCAGGATCCGGCAGACGTCGAGACCGTCCACCGAGGGCATCATCACGTCCAGGATCACCAGGTCCGGCTGGTTGCCACGGCATCGATCCAGGGCGGCCTTGCCGTCGGCGACGACCTGCACGCTGTGGCCCTCGCGTTCGAGGTAGACCCGGAGCAGTTCCGACTGTTTCCGATCATCCTCGGCGACCAGTATCCGCGCGACCAACAGCACCCCTCGATGGAACCGTGACCCCGGCGGCGTGCGCCTGCCGGACCGGTGGGCAGGCCCCGCGGACCATGCCGGACCGGAACGGGTGGCCCCCGCCCGCCTCCGACATCATCGCCCGACCGGGCCCGTCCACGACACCCCGGATCGGCGCCACGCGGGCGAAGGGCGGCGGATCCGCCAACTTCGCATCGTGATCGCACAGCTTCTTCACGAGATCTTCATAGCTGCCTTCTTAGGCTTCCGCCGGGTCGTTCGACCTGTGACGTCCGCATCGAATCGGAGGGCATCGTGCCGGTCTCGGCAGCAGCAGCACGGGCGGCGCTCGGCGCCGCGGCGTTGGTACTCCTCGTCGGCGGGTGCGGCGGTGACACCAAGGAGCCGTCCGTCGCCTCCGCGGGTGGTACGCCCGCGGCCGCGTCCACCGCCGAGGCGGTGACCGCGTACGTCGAGGGTGTCCGCAAGTACGTGGCGTGTCTGCGCGATGAGGGCGTGCAGGTGTCCGATCCGGATGCCAAGGGCAAGATCGAATTCAGCGGTGACCGCCGGGCGCTGAAGTCCGACCCGAAGTGGCGGGCCGCGCAGATCAAGTGCAACGACCTCAACCCTCCCGTGCCGCAGGGGCTCGAGGACAAGCCGGTGTTGACCCCCGAGCAGATCGAGGCGGCGCGCCGGTACGCGCAGTGCATGCAGACCAACGGCGCCCCCAGCTTCCCGGACCCGGGCCCGGACGGGTACCAGCCGGACTCCAACGACGGCACCAGCGCCTGGGACCCGACCAGCCCGGGGGCGAAGCGGGCCAGCGCCGCGTGTGCCTCGATCGTCGGGCAGCCGGCCAGCCCGGGGGCGGGCGTCGGGTGACCGGCCGCCGGCGGTCGACACACCGGTAGGAAATTTCGGCAGTGCCTGCGAAGGAGAACAGGGTGAGCGGGGTGGACGGGGGGCCGACCATGAGCGGATGGCGGCGACGGCGGCGGATCCGGACCTGGGCGATGGCGGGCACCGGGGTGGCCGTGCTCGCCGTGGCGGCCGCCGCGACCGTCGGGTTGGGTACCGGGGACCCGGAACCGGCTGCGTCGGACCCCCGGTCGGTGCGCACGGTCGAGGTGACCCGGGGGAACCTGGTCGACTACGTCGTCCTCGACGGTCAGGTGGGCTACGGTCCACCCACCCCGATGCGCTGCGAGGCGACCGGGACGACCACCTGGCTCGCCCCCGCGGGCGCGACCGTCCAACGGGGCGGAAGCCTGCTGCGGGTGAACGACCAGCCGGTCGTGCTGCTGTACGGGTCGCTGCCGATGTACCGGTCGCTCGCGGCCCCGGCCACCGGCAAGGACGTCGAGCAGTTCGAGCGGAACCTCCGGGAGTTGGGCTACACGGGCTTCTCCGTGGACGAGGTCTTCTCGGCCGCGACCACCGCCGCCGTGAAGCGCTGGCAGCGCGACCTGGGCCGGCCCGAGACCGGCACGGTCGAGGTGGGCCAGCTCATCTACGCGCCGGGACCGGTCCGGGTGGCCCGTCAGTCCGTCCGGGTCGGCGCCGCCGTTCCGGCCGAGGTGCTCACCTGGACCGGCACGACCCGGGTGGTCACGGCCGCCGTCGAGCCGGCCGACGCCACGTGGGCCACGCCCGGGGCGAAGGTGGCCGTCACCCTGCCGGACGGCCGGACGACCCCGGGCACCGTCCGGACCGTCGGGGAGGAGGCGACACCGGGCGGTGCCGAGGGCGACGGGGCGGCACCCGCGCAGCCGGCCGCCGGGTCCACCATCCCGATCGCCATCACGGTCGCCGACCAGAAGTCGCTCAGCGGGGCGGCGCGGGGTGCGGTCGAGGTGCGGCACGTGGCCCAGGAACGCAAGAACGTCCTCACGGTGCCGGTCAGCGCCCTGCTCGCCCTCGCCGAGGGCGGGTACGGGGTGGAGGTCGTCGAGGCGGAGTCGACCCGGATCGTGGCCGTGAAGGCCGGCATGTTCGCCGACGGCCGCGTCGAGGTGAGCGGTCCCGGCATCCAGGCCGGCGCGATGGTACGGATCCCGCAGTGAGCGCCGTCGTCGAGCTCAGTCGCGTCTCCAAGAACTACCCCGGCGGGGTGAAGGCCCTGGACGGCGTCGACCTGACCATCGAATCGGGCGAGCTGGTGGGGATCGTCGGCCCGTCCGGGTCCGGCAAGTCGACGATGTTGCACCTGCTCGGCACCCTGGACCTCCCCTCGGCCGGCACCATCCGCATCAACGGGTACGACGTCGCCCGGTTGTCCGACCGGGCGCTGTCGGCGATCCGGGCGACCACGATCGGTTTCGTCTTCCAGCAGTTCCATCTCGCCGCCGGGACCCCCGTGCTGGACAACGTGGCGGACGGCCTGCTCTACGCCGGCGTGCCGCTGCGCGAGCGCCGGCGTCGCGCCCAGGCGGCGCTGACCCGGGTGGGCCTCGCGCACCGGCTCGACCATCTGCCGCACGAGCTCTCCGGAGGGGAACGGCAGCGGGTCGCGATAGCCCGGGCGGTGGTCGGCGAGCCGGCCCTGTTGCTCGCCGACGAACCGACCGGGAACCTCGACTCCGTCTCCGGCGGTGCCGTGCTGGCCCTCCTCACCGAGCTGCACGCGGCCGGCACCACGGTCATCGTGATCACGCACGACCGGACCATCGCGGCGCAGCTGCCGCGGCGCATCGAGCTGCTCGACGGCCACATCATCAGGGACACCGGCCGAGAGGCGCGACCGTGAACGAGCAGCCCCGTGCGGGACGTCTGGCACCCGCGGACATCGCCCGGCTGGGCGCGGCCGGGCTGCGGTCCCGGTCGCTGCGGGTCTTCCTCTCCGCGTTGGGAATCGCCATCGGCATCGGCGCGATGGTCGCCGTGGTCGGCATCTCCACGTCGAGTCGCGCCGAACTGGAACGCACCCTGGCCCAGCTCGGCACCAACCTGTTGACGGTCAGTCCGGGCAGGACGGTCTCCGGCGAGGACGCCCGGCTGCCGACGGAGGCGACCGCGATGATCGGGCGGATCGGCCCGGTGGAGTCGGTTGCCGCGACCGGTCAGGTCAAGGCGTACGTCTACCGCAACGACCACGTCCCGGTCGGTCAGACCGGCAGCATCGCCGTGCTGGCCGCGCACCAGGACCTTCCCGCCACGGTGGGCGCCAGCATGTACGCCGGGGCGTGGCTCAATCACGCCACCGCCGCCTACCCGGCGGTCGTGCTCGGGTCCCGGGCCGCGGCCCGGCTGGACCTGACCACTCCCGGGATGCGGGTCTGGCTGGGCGGCCGGTGGTTCGCCGTGGTCGGCATCCTCAATCCGGTCCCGCTCGCGCCGGAACTGGACAGCGCCGCCCTGATCGGGTGGGAGGCGGGGCAGACCTACGTCGGCTTCGACGGGCACCCCACGATGGTGTACGCGCGGTCCGCCGAGAGTCAGGTGGCCGCGGTGCGGGCCGTGCTCGGCGCGACGGCGAACCCGCGGGCGCCCAACGAGGTCGCGGTCTCCCGGCCGTCCGACGCGCTCGCCGCCAAGCAGGCCACCGACGACACGCTGACCGCGCTGCTGCTCGGCCTCGGTGGCGTCGCCCTGCTGGTGGGTGGTGTCGGGGTGGCCAACACGATGGTCATCTCGGTGCTGGAGCGGCGTACCGAGATCGGTCTCCGCAGATCGCTGGGCGCCACCCGGGGTCACATCCGGACGCAGTTCCTCACCGAGTCCCTGATCCTCTCCGCCATCGGCGGCGGGGGCGGAATCCTGCTCGGCATCATCGCGACCGGGATCTACGCGCTCACCCAGGGCTGGCCGACGGTCGTACCGGCCTGGGCCACCGCCGGGGGTCTCACCGCCACCCTGGTCATCGGCGCACTGGCCGGGCTGTACCCTGCGCTGCGCGCCAGCCGGATGGCGCCCGCGCACGCCCTCGCCGCGTCCTGACGGGCCGACGGCCGGGCCGGCCAGAATGATCGGCTGACCGGGCAACCGAACCGCACCCGCCAGGCGTGTCACCTGCGATCGACCACGGGGAGGTCACAGGTGCCGGACGTCGACGGGTTCGACGAGTTCTACCGGGGCAGCCGGCAACGACTGCTCGGCTACGTCTACGTGCTGACCGGCGACCTGGCCGAAGCCCAGGACGCGGTGCAGGAGGCGTACATCCGGGCGTGGCAGCGCTGGTCGACGGTGGGCGGGTACGACGACCCGGAGGCGTGGGTACGCGTGGTGGCCAGTCGGATCGCGGTCAGCCGGTGGCGCCACCTGCGCAGCCGCGCCCGGGCCTACCTGCGGCACGGGGCGCAGGAGAGCGTGCCCGGCCCCGGCACCGACACCGTCGAGGTGGTCGCCGCCCTGCGCCGGCTGCCCGAGGAACAGCGCGTCGCGCTCGCCCTGTACTACCTGCTCGGCATGCCCGTCGCCGAGGTCGCCCGGCAGACCGAGGCCCCCGTCGGCACGGTCAAGGCCCGGCTCTCCCGGGGGCGCGCCGCGCTCGCCGGACTGCTCGCCGCCGCTGACCTGGAGGAGGCCCGATGAGCGAGGATCTGAGCTTCGTCGACCGGGTGCACCGGGACCTGGGCGGGGTCCGCTGGCCGGAACCGAGCGAGCTGCGTGCCCGGGCTCGCCGGCGCAGTCGGCGTACTGCGGCGTCTGCCGCGGCGGCCGTCCTGGTGGTGGTGTCGGCCTCGGTCGCGATGACGGCCTGGCGACCCGAGGAGCCGCCGCCGGTGGCGTCCTCGTCCCCCTCCGCCGCCCTCCTTCGCGCGGAGATCCCGCTGGACGCGCTGGTGTCCGCCGCCGACCTGCCCGCGCCGGCCGACCCGCCGCTCACCACCGCCGGCGTCGCTGAACCGGCCCGCGTCGACGACATGCTGATGGTGTGCCTGGCGGACCAGGGGATCCCGGCGGAGTGGCAGGTTTCCCGGTACTCGCGCTCCCAGACCGTCCTACCCAAGCGACGGGCGGGCGACCCGCCGGGCGAGCCGCTACTGCGTCAGGATCTCTACCGCATCCGACCGGAGGCGGCCCGTTGGCTCTTCGACGACCTCGACCGGTTCCTGGCCTCCTGCCGCGAATGGCAGAGCAGCGGGCCGATCGAGGGGGGCGGGCGCGACTCGCGGGTCACGGTGACCCACCGCTGGACGGTGGTGTCGCGGGACTTCGCCGGCGATCAGGCGGTGCTGCTGCGACACACCATGTCGACGCCGCTCAAGGTCCCGGCAGCCGCGCGGAACGAGGCACCGAAACCGATCAGCACGGTCGTCGTGCGCTCCGGTGACCTGGTCACGGTCATCACCCCCGCCCGTGGTGGCACGGATGCCCAACTGCGTGGCCTGGCCACGGCTGCCGCCCGCCGGATGTGCACCGCCGCCAACCCGACCTGCTGACCGCTAACGAACGCGAAGATCCGCGCGACTTCGGGAAAGTGCCGCCTCCCAACAACGGGAGGGCCACCTTCCCCGAAGTCGCGCGGATCTCGGAGAGCCCGCTCAGAGCGGGATGTTGCCGTGCTTCTTCGGCGGCAGGGTCTCCCGCTTGGTGCGCAGCACCCGCAGCGCCCGGACGATCTGGGTCCGGGTCTCGTGCGGCGGGATGACGCTGTCGACGTACCCGCGCTCGGCGGCGATGTACGGGTTGGCCAGGGTGTCCTCGTACTCGGCGATCTTCTCGGCCCGGACGGCGGCCGGGTCCTCGGCGTTCGCCAGCTCCGAGCGGTAGAGGATGTTCACCGCGCCCTGCGCGCCCATCACCGCGATCTGCGCGGTCGGCCAGGCGAAGTTCAGGTCCGCGCCGAGGTGCTTGGAGCCCATCACGTCGTACGCGCCGCCGTAGGCCTTGCGGGTGATCACGGTGACCTTCGGGACGGTGGCCTCGGCGTACGCGTAGATGAGCTTCGCGCCGCGACGGATGATGCCGTCCCACTCCTGGCCGGTACCGGGCAGGAAGCCGGGCACGTCCACGAAGGTCAGCACCGGGATGTTGAAGGCGTCGCAGGTCCGCACGAAACGGGCGGCCTTCTCCGAGGCGGCGATGTCGAGCGTGCCGGCGAAGTGCATCGGCTGGTTGGCGACCACGCCGACCGGGCGTCCCTCGACCCGGCCGTAGCCGATCAGCAGGTTCTGCGCGTAGAGCGGCTGGACCTCCAGGAACTCGCCGTCGTCGAGGACGTGCTCGATCACCCGGTGCATGTCGTACGGCTGGTTGGCCGAGTCGGGGATCAGCGTGTCCAGCTCCCGATCCTCCTCGGAGATGTCGAGGTCGGCGGGGGCCTCGTAGACGACCGGCTCGTCGAGGTTGTTCGACGGCAGGTACGACAGCAGCGCCTTGACGTAGTCGATCGCGTCGGACTCGTCGGTGGCGAGGTAGTGCGCGTTGCCGCTGCGCGAGTTGTGGGTGCGGGCGCCGCCCAGCTCCTCCATCTCCACGTCCTCGCCGGTGACCGTCTTGATGACGTCCGGGCCGGTGATGAACATGTGTGAGGTCTGGTCGACCATCACGGTGAAGTCGGTGACCGCCGGGGAGTAGACCGCGCCGCCCGCGCACGGGCCCATGATCAGGGAGATCTGCGGGATGACGCCGCTGGCCCGGACGTTGCGGAAGAAGATCTCGCCGTAGAGGCCGAGGGAGGCGACGCCCTCCTGGATGCGGGCGCCGCCGGAGTCGTTGATCCCGACGACCGGGCAGCCGATCTTCATGGCCAGGTCCATCACCTTGACGATCTTCTCGCCGAAGACCTCGCCGAGGGAGCCGCCGAAGACCGTGAAGTCCTGGGCGAAGACGCAGATCTGCCGGCCGTCCACGGTGCCGTAGCCGGTCACCACGCCGTCGCCGTACGGCCGGTTCTTCTCCAGCCCGAAGGCCGTCGACCGGTGGCGGGCCAGCTCGTCCAGTTCGACGAAGGAGCCCTCGTCGAGCAGCAGCTCGATCCGCTCGCGTGCGGTCTTCTTGCCCCTCGCGTGCTGCTTCTCGACCGCGCGCGCCGACCCGGCGTGCACCGCCCCGTCGACCCGTCGCTCCAGGTCCGCCAGCTTGCCCGCAGTGCTGTGGATGTTGATCCCGGTCTCGGTAGTCACCCAGGGAATATAACGATGGTTCAGGACTCCGCCGCTGTGCAGTACGCCTCAGTGCCGCCCGTAGGCTGTCGGGATGCCGGGCTCGCCGTACACCGATCTGGACCGCCCGCCGCTGTCGGCGGCGCGGCTGGGCCGCGCGTTGACCGCGCCGCTGGGCCCGTGGCGCCGGCTGGACCTGCGGGTCGAGACCGGCTCGACCAACGCCGACGCGGTGGCGGCCGCCCGCGCCGGCGAGCCGGAGGGCCTGGTGGTGGTCGCCGAGCGGCAGACCGCCGGCCGGGGCCGGCGCGGCCGGGTCTGGCAGTCGCCGGCCCGCGCGGGCATCGCGACGAGCGTCCTGCTCCGGCCGGGCGAGGCCGACGCCGCGCGCGGCTGGCCGCCGGCCCCCGCCACCGGGTACGGCTGGCTGCCGCTGCTCGCCGGCGTCGCGCTGGTCGAGGTGGTGACCCGGCTGGCCGAGGTGGAGGCCGGCCTGAAGTGGCCCAACGACCTGCTGGTCGGCGAGGCCAAGTGCGCCGGCATCCTCGCCGAGGCGGTGCCGGGCACCTCACCGGCGCAGCCGCCCGCGATCGTGCTCGGCGTCGGCCTCAACGTCACGTTGCACGCCGACGAGCTGCCGGAGAACCCGACCGGGCTGCCGGCCACCTCGCTGCAACTGGCGGGCGCCACCGCCACCGACCGGGACCCGCTGCTGCGGGCCCTGCTCCGCTCGCTCGCCGACTGGTACGACCGCTGGCGCGTCGCGAGCGGGGACGCGCAGGCCTGCGGGCTGCGCGAGGCGTACCTGGACTCCTGCGACACGATCGGCCGGCCGGTCCGGGTGCTGCTGCCCGACGGTGCGGAGCTGACCGGCCTGGCCACCGGGGTGGACGCCGACGGCCGGCTGGTGGTCGACACGTCCGCCGGGGAGCGGCGGGTGGCCGCCGGGGACGTGCTGCACCTGCGCTGATCTCCGGCGCGGCGGGCGGTTCGGGCGCCGGGGGCGATGGAAGCCGCGCGGCTGATCCGTCCGGTCGCCGGTACCGGTTACGGTCAGCGCGTCCGGTTCTGGCGATGGAGGTTCCCGTGGCGTTCCCCGAAGACGTGCTCACCGAGGACGAGCACGTCGTCCTGCACCTGCACCCGCACTGGAAGGCGCTGCTGCGGCCGATCCTGGTGGTGCTCCTCGGCGTCGCCGCCGTGGTGGCGGGCTGGCTCCTCCTGCCGGAGGGCAACGGCGCCACGATCGCGCTGTACGTGATCGCCGGCCTGGCCCTGGTGCTGGCGCTCTGGCTGGCGCTGTGGCCGTTCCTGGTCTGGCGCACCACCCACTACCTGTTCACCAACGAGCGGGTGCTGCTCCAGGAGGGCGTCTTCTCCCGGCACCGCCGGGACCTGCCGCTGGCCCGGATCAACGACCACTCGATGAGCCAGCGCTTCCTGGAGCGGCTGCTCGGCTGCGGCACCCTCACCATCGAGTCGGCCGGCGAGCGCGGCCAGTCGGTGCTGCGCGACGTCCCGCGGGTCGACCGGGTGCAGACCACCCTCTACGAGCTGGTCGAGGCGCAGCACGACAAGCACACCCTGGGCGACGGCGAGATGCGCGAGATCCTCGCGGACATGCGCGACGGCAAGCCGCTGCGCGACTCCACCAGCTGATCCACCCCGTAACCCACGACGTGGCGGTGTCCGAGAGGTTCGGACACCGCCACGTCGGCGTCGTGCGTTGGGGACGGGCCCCGGCTGGGTCAGCTGCGGGGACGGCGCGTGCCGGCGTGCAGCTCGGCGGCCAGCTCCGCGTCCAGGTCCGCGCCGATGGTGCCGCCGAGGCCCGCGTCCAGCGGGGCCGGACGGCTCCTGGGCTGCGTGAAGGCCTGCCCGGCGGTGGCGCCGTCGCGCTGGCCCGCATGCTCCTGAGCCTCTTCCAGCTCGCTGACCGACTCGGCCAGCTCGGCCACCGGGTCCATCTCGGCCATGGTGTCCCACTCGTCCCGCTGAATGGTGTGCCAGTTCTCCTCGGCGTGCTGCGGGACCGGCTGGAAGACGAAGGTGCGGTACGACCAGAACCGGAACAGCGTGCCGAGCACGACGCCGCCGGTCTTCGCGACGTTCAACGCCAGCAGGCCGTTCACGCCCAGGCCGTACTTGGCGGCGGCCAGGACGCCGAGTTCGATCAGCAGGCCGGCCCCGTTGAAGAGGAAAAAGAGGGCGTATTCGCGCCGCAAGGCTGATTTCGGTCGATCACGGTACGTCCAGTGCCGATTCATCAGATACGACGTGATCGTCGCCACGGTGGTGGCGATGACCGTCGCCTTCAGTTGACCGTCGACAAAGACCGTGAGTGCGAGCGCATTGAACACCGCGTAATTGATCGCGGTGTTGATGCCCCCGACGATGCCGAATTTGAGCGCCTCGTGGATGAACTTCTGCCAGCGCTCGGGCAGCAGACGGACAAGACGCATGCGGAACACCTTAGGGCAGTAGACGGGCCGGCCGGGGCCGGCGGGACTGGATGGGCGGCAGGTCACGCCCCGGACGCCCGGTCGGGGGCCGCCTCCGGAACACCGGGGGTTCCCGTATCCACGAAGACGAACCGTCGGTACGACCAGAATCGGAACAGCGTCCCCAGCCCTGTGCCGATGATGAAGCTGGCGATGTTGTCGGCCAGCGGGGTCTGGAACACCGCCGGCCAGATGCTGCCCAGGCCGTACCGGCTGATCGCCAGGCAGGCCACCGCGATGCCCAGGCCCACCGCGTTGAAGAAGAAGAAGAGCGCGTACTCGCGGGCCGGGTTGGAGCGCTGGCGGTGCCGCCACGTCCAGAACCGGTTGCCGAGGAAGGCGACGCTCGCCGCGATGACGGTGGAGATCGTCTTCGCGGTCACCTGCTCGATCCCCCGGACCGTCGTCAGGTAGTTGAAGAGCGCGAAGTCGATGAGGAAGGCGATGCCACCCACCGTGGCGAACTTGCTCAGCTCGCGGATGAGGTGACCGAAACGGTCCAGCAGTGCGCGGACCAGACCCGGGCGGGTCGGCGGGGAACTCGGTTGGTCCCCGGTCATCGTCGCGGCCACCCGCCGAGAGTACCGGTTGAGGGCACGCCGGAAGGGGAGCAACGACCCAGCGGCCCGGAGGTCGTGGGCGCGCCGCGCTCGCGGCGGGCCGACCCGGGTGTCGGGAGGCTCCCGGTGGTGAGCAGATCGTAACCCTTCGTGGATGGTTCGCGGCTGCGCCGACGGAATCAGGGCACCCGATACCCGACGTCCGGTTCCGCTGTTCCGCATCCTCCGATCTACCGCTCCGCGACAGTTCCTCGAAGGATTTGCGTGAAACTGCGCGCGAAAGCGGGTATCAGCTCGTGATGCCGCAGCCGGGCCGTACCTTGTGCAGTTCTTCACAACCAGTCCCACTGACTCGCGGCTCGGCCCGGTTTACGCTGAGCCCAATCCCAAGGTTTCCACGAAGGCGACGCGGCCCGCGCCCGCCAAAACTCGTGCATCCCATAGATCGGTCAGCGTCGACCACAAGGAGATGTGACATGGTTGCTCCGGCTACTGTGCGGGGTATCGATCAGGCCCCGACGTCCCACCCCAAGCTGCTCGCCTGGGTCAGAGAAGTCGCGGAACTGACCACCCCTGACCGGGTGGTCTGGGTGGACGGGTCCGATGAGGAGTGGCGGCGCCTCACCGACGAGCTGGTGGAGAACGGCACGCTGGTCCGGCTGAACCCGGAGAAGAAGCCCAACTCGTTCTACGCGCGCACCGACCCGACGGACGTCGCCCGGGTCGAGGAGCGCACCTTCATCTGCTCCGTCGACGAGGCGGACGCCGGCCCCACCAACAACTGGATGGCGCCGGCCGAGATGAAGCGGACGATGACCGAGCTGTACCGCGGCAGCATGCGCGGACGCACCATGTACGTCATCCCCTTCTGCATGGGCCCGGTCGAGGCCGAGAACCCCATGTTCGGCGTCGAGATCACCGACAGCCCGTACGTGGTCGCCTCGATGCGCATCATGACCCGGATGGGCGCCAAGGTCCTCGAGGCGATGGGCGACGACGCCGACTTCGTGCACGCGCTGCACTCGATCGGCGCCCCGCTCGCCCCCGGCCAGCAGGACGTGGCCTGGCCGTGCAACGAGACCAAGTACATCTCGCACTTCCCGGAGAGCCGGGAGATCTGGTCCTTCGGCTCCGGCTACGGCGGTAACTCGCTGCTCGGCAAGAAGTGCTACTCGCTGCGGATCGCCAGCGTGATGGGGCGCGACGAGGGCTGGCTCGCCGAGCACATGCTGATCCTCAAGATCACCTCGCCGGAGGGCAAGGTCTACCACGTCGCCGGTGCGTTCCCGTCCGCCTGCGGCAAGACCAACCTCGCCATGCTGGAGCCGACCATCCCGGGCTGGAAGGTCGAGACCATCGGCGACGACATCGCCTGGATGCGCTTCGGGGAGGACGGCCGCCTCTACGCGGTGAACCCGGAGTACGGCCTCTTCGGCGTCGCGCCCGGCACCGACTGGAAGACCAACGCCAACGCCATGCGGACGCTGGACCGCGGCAACTCCGTCTTCACCAACGTGGCCCTCACCGACGACGGCGACATCTGGTGGGAGGGCATGGGCGAGCCGCCGGCGCACCTGATCGACTGGAAGGGCAACGACTGGACGCCGGAGAGCGGCGAGCTCTCCTCCCACGCGAACAGCCGGTTCTGCACCCCGATCACCCAGTGCCCGATCCTCGCCGACGACTACTACGACCCGAACGGCGTGCCGATCGACGCGATCCTCTTCGGCGGCCGTCGGCGGGACACCATCCCGCTGGTCACCGAGGCCCGCGACTGGGTGCACGGCGTCTACATGGGCGCGACGCTCTCCTCGGAGACCACCGCCGCCGCGTCCGGCGCGGTCGGTGTGGTCCGCCGCGACCCGATGGCCATGCTGCCGTTCATCGGCTACCACGCCGGCGACTACTTCCGGCACTGGATCGAGATGGGCAAGGGCGTCGACGGCGACGAGGCCAAGCTGCCCAAGATCTACTACGTCAACTGGTTCCGCAAGGACGCCGAGGGCAGCTTCCTCTGGCCGGGCTTCGGCGAGAACTCCCGGGTGCTCAAGTGGGTCATCGAGCGCATCGAGGGTCGGGGCGACGCCATCGAGACCCCGATCGGCATGGTGCCGGCGCAGGACGCGCTGGACGTCGAGGGCCTGGACATGACCCCGGAGGACGTCCGGATCGCGCTCAAGGTCGACCCGGAGGAGTGGCGCAAGGAGCTCCCGCTGGTCACCGAGTGGTTCGAGAAGTTCGGCGACAAGCTGCCCGGCGTGCTCTGGGCCGAGCTGGACGCGCTGCGGGCCCGCCTCGACGCGGAGCAGCCGCAGAAGCAGGTGTGACGGACGCCCGCGCAGGGCAACAACGGATCCCATGAGGACGGCCGCCGAGACCGAGGTCCGGCGGCCGTCCGCCGTCCGGGCGCTGACCACCCTGCTCGCCGTGACCGCGGCGGCCACCGTCGTGGTCGAGCTGCTCAACTGGTGGTACGCCCCGGAGCAGGGCTTCGGCCTGGCGGTACGCACCGGCTGGGCGATGCTGCGCTCGCTCGGCTTCCTGGTGCTCATCGGGCACGTCAACCGCGGTCGTACGGTGGCGAGGCCGTTCGGGTTGATCCTCGCGGTCACCACCGTCTTCGCCGTCGGCCGGCTGGTGGTGCCCCGGCAGGGCGTGCCGCCGCTGCCCGGTCTGCTCGGCTTCGCGCTGCTCACCGCCCTCTGCGTCAGCGTGGTCGCGCTGCTCTACCGCTCGGACGCGGTCGGCGGGCACCTGGTCCGGCACCGCAAGGGCCTGGTCGTCGAGGGCGGGACGATCACCTGGCGGGAGGTCGCCCCGAAGCGGCCCCCGGTCACCGGCTGGCTGCTGACCAGCCGGGTCGCCGCGTTCACGTACAGCCCGCTGATGCTGGTGCCCGCGCTGATCGCCGGGGGCGCCGTCCTCGACGGTCGGCTCGCCGCGGTGCCGGCGGTGCTGTTCTGGTTCCTGGCCGGCATCGTGGCCAGCTACGCGGTGCTCTTCTGCACCGCCTTCCTCATGCGCGGCCGGCGCTGGGCCCGCCGGCTGCTGGTCGGCATCACCCTCGCCGTGCTCGCCGTCGACCTGCCGCTCTGCTGGTGGCTGCTCGGCGTCGACGGCCTCGTCCGCGACGGCGCCCCCCTCGTGGCCGCAGCCCTGCTCGCCCTCTACGGCCTCCGACGCGCCACCCAAACCGAATCCACCCCACCCTGATCCCCACCTCCCCCCTCCCCCCTCCCTCCCACCCCCGCTCTCTCCGCCGTTGATCAAGGAGTTTGGGCACCGGAACGGGCCTGATCCAGGCACAAACTCCTTGATCAACGGGGTGATGGGTGGGTGGGGGCGGGCAGGATGGGTGGGGTGGGGGTGGGGGGTGGGAGGGAGGGGGTCGGCGTGGGTGAGGAGTTCGACCTGATCGTGGTCGGGGCGGGGCCGGCCGGGTCCGCCGCCGCGCTGGCCGCCCGCCGGGCCGGTGCCCGGGTGCTGCTGCTGGACCGCGCCGACTTCCCCCGGGACAAGGCGTGCGGGGACGGCATCGCCGCGCACGCGCTGGACGTCCTCGCCGAGCTGGGCGTCACCGGCGCGGTGGCCGGGTACCCGCCGCTGCCCGCGCTGCGCCTGATCGGCCCGGACGGCGGGGCGGTGGCCCGGGCGCTGCCCCGGCCGGCGTACACCGTGCCCCGGAAGGTCTTCGACGCGCGGCTGGTGGCGGCGGCGGTCGCGGCCGGCGCGCAGCTGCGCCGACACACCGTCCGCCGGGTGGAGCTGCGCGACGACCGGGTGGTGCTCGACGGGGAGCTGTCCGGCCGGGCGGTGGTCGGGGCGGACGGCGCCGGGTCGGTGGTCCGCCGGGCGCTCGGCCGGCCGGTCAACCCGGACCGGCACCTCGCGCTGGCCATCCGGGGGTACGCCCCGGCCCGCCCCGGCCCGCCCGAGCAGCTCATCGTCACGTCGAAGCCGCGCTGGCCGGCGTACGCCTGGTCGTTTCCGATCGGTGACGGCCGGGCGAACGTCGGGTACGGGGAGGTGCTGCGGGGCGAGCCGCTGAGTCGGGCGCACCTGCTCGACCGGCTCGCCGTGCTGCTGCCGGGGACCGACCCGGCCTCGGTCACCGGGCTGCGCGCCCACCACCTGCCGCTCTCCACGCACCGGCCCCCGCCCGGCCGGGGCCGGGTGGTGCTGGCCGGCGACGCGCTCTCGCTGATCAACCCGTTCACCGGCGAGGGGATCTTCTACGCGCTGCTCTCCGGGGCGCTGGCCGGGGCGGCCGCCGCGGCGACGCCGGAACGGGCCGCCGTCCGGTACGCCGCCGCGATGCGCCGGCGGCTCGGCACCCACCTGCGGCACAGCTCGGTCACGGCCTGGCTGGCCCGCCGGCGGTGGGTGGTGGACGCGGCGGTGCGGGCGGCCCGCCGGGACGACCGGGTCTACGCCACCGTGGTCGAGCTGGGGCTGGGCGACGGCCGGCTCGACGCGCGCACCCTCGCGATGATCGGCATCGGTCTCTCGGCATCGGATCGGCCACCGAGGCGATGATCCGTCCGGTGGGTCGCTACCCTGCAAGGTGATGACTCTGCGGAAACTTATCTACTCCGTCTACGAGCGCCGGCTGACGGCCAAGCTCGCGGGCCGCCCGGTGCCCCAGCACGTCGGTGTGATGTGCGACGGCAACCGCAGGTGGGCGCGGGAGATGGGCTTCGTCGACCCCAACGACGGGCACCGGATGGGCGCCGAGCGGATCAAGGAGCTGCTGCGCTGGTGCGACGCGGCCGGCGTCGGCCACGTCACGCTCTGGCTGCTCTCCACCGACAACCTCTC
This sequence comes from Micromonospora lacuserhaii, assembly GCF_036902735.1. Taxonomy (NCBI): domain Bacteria; kingdom Bacillati; phylum Actinomycetota; class Actinomycetes; order Micromonosporales; family Micromonosporaceae; genus Micromonospora; species Micromonospora lacuserhaii. The sequence goes on from NZ_JBAKHO010000005.1 coordinate 168,086, forward strand.
CCGGCCGGCCGAGGAACTCGACCCGCTGCTGCAGATCATCGAGGACCTCACCACCGAGCTGGCCGAGGAGGGCAACCCCTGGCGGCTGCGGATGGTCGGCGCGCTCGACGTGCTGCCCGCGCAGCACGCGCAGGCCCTCAAGGCGGCCGAGGAGCGCACCCGCACCCGTACCGGCGGCGCCCAGGTCAACATCGCCGTCGGGTACGGCGGCCGGCGCGAGATCGCCGACGCCGTCCGGTCGCTGCTGCTGGAGCACGCGGCGAAGGGCGGCACCATCGAGGAGCTGGCCGGCGCGCTGGACGTCGAGCACATCTCCGAGCACCTCTACACCCGGGGCCTGCCGGACCCGGATCTGATCATCCGGACCAGCGGGGAGCAGCGCCTCTCCGGCTTCATGCTCTGGCAGTCGGCGCACTCGGAGTTCTACTTCTGCGAGCTCAACTGGCCCGACTTCCGTCGCGTCGACTTCCTCCGCGCCCTGCGCTCCTACGCCACCCGGCAACGCCGCTTCGGCAGCTGACCCGAACCTCGGGCGGTTGTCAGGTCAGGTGGGGCAGGGCGGCGGTGAGGAAGTCGCCCAACGCGGCGGGGGAGTCCAGGGTGAGGTCGGCCGCGTCGGCCACCTCGTGACCGGTCTCGGGGTTGGCCACCGCGACGCAGACACCGAGGAAGTCCGGGTCGGCGGCGGCCCGGGCGCGCAGCGCGGCGAAGGCCTTGATGTCGGAGACGTCGTCGCCGAAGTACCAGGCGCCGCCGGCGTCCCGGACCACCTCGCCGATGACGAGGCCCTTGTCCCGGTCGACCGGGGGTTTGAGCTCCAGCACCATCCGGCCGGCCTGCACCTTCAGCCCCAGCCGCTCGGCCTGCGCCCGGCCCCACGCCTCGATCTGCGCGCCGAGGTGCGGCGCGGTACGCCAGTGCAGCGCGACGCTCAGCCGCTTGAACTCCACCAGCGTGCCGGTGGGCAGCTCGGCCCGGGCCAGGTCGGCCAGCTCGGACATGGTCGGCACCCAGGGCAGCGCGGCCGGCTCGGTGACCGTCTCGCCGCCGGAGTGGCTGTGCTCCAGGCCGTACAGCCCGTAGAGGTCGATGCCGGCGAGGCCGCCGAGGTGGTCCCGGAGGAAGTCGACCGGGCGGGCGGAGACGATCGCCACCCGCTGCACCACCGGGGCGAGGGCCTCCAGCGCGGAGAGCACCTTCGGTGCCGGCTGCACCGCGGTCGGGTCGTCGTCGACGGGCGCGAGGGTGCCGTCGAAGTCGAAGAAGAGCACGGTGGCGGCCGCCCGCACGGCGGTGGCCCGCCAGGCGTGGTCGGCGTCCAACGGGGTCTTCGGCTGCTGGTTGCCCAGATTCAACGGCGGCACGCGCGACAGCGTACCCCGGCGGTGACGGCTCATTCGTGGCCGCGAGGTGACGCCTTTTAACACCGTCGGGCCGGGCGCTCCGGCAGGGTACGGTCAGCGTTCGGCGGCTCCCCGACTACGTCGTCCGAACGGCACCACGGCCGCGTCCTGGCCGTGGCTGAGCAGGTAACCCTCCACGAAGCCGGTGTTCCGGTCCCCGGTGTGGGTCTCGATCTCCTTGAGCCGGTCCACCAGGAATTCGCTGAGCGCGGCGACCCGGTTGTCGAGTCTCTCGTGCAGCTCGGCGACGACGGCCAGGACGACCGCGGTGCCGGCGGTGGTGAGTGCGAAGAGGTTGACGACCAGGGGAAGCTGCTCGCCCTCGACCGCGCCGATCACCACATTGGCGGTCACGCACGATGTCATCGACACCGCCGCGACCACGACTGCCCACCATTTAAGGGTCACGGACAGACGCCTCCTTCTGTCCCGCAGGGCTGGGTCCGGCCTTGTCCCGTCCCCCCGCCGATGACGAGCCCAAGCAGTACGAATACGGACGCTAGCGTGCCCGTTCCGGCCCCGGAGCGAAACGAAGGTGTCTGACCAGCCGTTCTTTCGCCATTTGAGGAACTACCCGGCCCGTTCCTCTCGCTTTCGGACATCGACCGGGAGAGTCGGGCGGTATGCGAGGTAGCGAATGGTTTCTCGAATGTGGAACTTCTCCGCGTCGGATACCGCCGGGTCCACCAGCCGGCGCAGCAGGGCCTCGACGTCCGGGTCCATCGGCGGCGGGGTCGCCGGGCCGCGGGGCGCGGCGGCCCGGTCCCAGCCCAGCGCGGCGAAGGCGGCTGCCGGGTTGAGGCCCAGCCCCTCGCAGAAGGCGACCACCCGCTCGGCCTCGGGGTCGCTGGCCCAGTCCCCGCGTACCCAGCGGTTGATGGTCTGTCGGGAGACGCCGGTACGGCGGGAGACCTCGGTGCCGGTCCAGGCCCGCATGGCGCGCGCGTCGTCCAGGGCGCGGCGGACGAAGGTGGCGAATGCGATCTTCCGTGCGGGGGCGGTCTCGGTCACCTCGTGACGGTACGGCGCGAGGGCCGGCGCGGGACGGCCGGGCACCCGTTTGTCACGTAAGCGGGACGCTCTCTCCGGATCGCCGGTAAACGATCCGGAGGCCTTTCCGAGGGGTGTCACCTGGGCAGAATAGATGGACTTAGGTGCGGCGGTAACCGGACGAAAAGCTGATACTGTCACGCTCATGGGACAATCTACGGTGTGTCACGTGCATGAGACGATCAGTGCTCACATGCGTCACGCCCTTCCCGCGAAGGAGGTGTGGTGACCGAACTCGCGACCCGTGCCCAGGCCTTCGGCCTGGTCGCGGAGGGGGTGGCCGCGGGTCTGAGCGCGCCCTGGCGCCTCTACCTCGCCCGGGGTTGCCGATACCTGTCACTGAGCGTCGGGGACCGCGACGAGTGGGACGCCTGGCGTACCCATCTCGGCTGCCCCGAGGTGAGCGTCCGGGTCTACGACGCCGGCGGTGAGATCCGGCGGTCCTCGGTCGCCGAGGTGGTCCTCGACGGCTGCCGGATCAGCGTCGAGCTGGTCGAGGAGGTCAGCACCGACGACCTCGAGCGGCTCCTGGTGGCGGACCCGACCGCCGCCGAGGGAGACGAACGGTGACCCGTCGGTCGCGGCGCACCGGGGCCGCCGGATGAGCCCCTTCCTCGCCGTCTTCCTCGTCCTCGTCCTCGGCGCGACCAGCTACGCGGCCGGCCGGTTGCACGGTCAGCTCAGCTACCGGATCGGCTACCGCTTCGGCTACCGCCAGGGCTACTTCGACGGTGACCGGGGAGCGTGGAACCGGCGTCGTCGGGACGCCCAGGCGGCGATCGCCTCCGCCCGGCCGGTGCCGGTCGGCGCCCCGTCGGCGACGGCCACCCCGGTCGTCCCCCTGGGCGGCGCCCCGGCCACCGGCCCGCGCGGCGGCGCCGTGGTCACCAGCACCGCCGTGCGGCAGGGCACCACGTACACCGGCTCCTCGTTCACCGCGGTCGTCCCGGTGGGTAGCCGGCAGCCGGCGGGGACCTTGGTCCGGCGGCAGGGCTGACGGCCCGGGCCGCCGGCACCGACCCGGTGCGTCGTCCGCGGCGGACACGCACCGTCGGGACCACGTCAGACCGGTGACCGTGGTCCCGCCGGCCGGGATGCGCGCAGGGGGCATGCATCCCGGCCGGTCCGCCGCGCCGGCGTGCCCGCCCGGTCGAGGGAGATCCATGTCGCCCTCTAGCCGAGGGGGCGTGCCGCCGCTAGCGTCTAGGCATGGCACGGGGTTCTCCCGGGCCAGCCGGCCCGCCCGGATCTGCGACCTCGCGCACGGGGTTCCGCATCCGACCCCGTGTCCCCGGGCACCGGAGGAGGCGGAACGCGGGTGGCGGGTGCCCATCCGTCGGAGCAGGCCTGTGACCACTCGCCGTACGAGCGCCGGTGCCGACCAGACCCCGGCCGCGACCGCCACGACCCGCCGCGCCACCCGGAGCCGCCGTACCACGGCCGCCGCTCCGGCCGGTGCCGAGGAGCCTCGACCAGCCGGCCAGGCCTTCGTCCTGGACACCTCGGTGCTGCTCTCCGACCCGGCGGCCTTCCACCGCTTCGCCGAGCACGAGGTGGTCCTGCCCCTCGTGGTCATCTCGGAACTGGAGGGCAAGCGGCACCACCCGGAGCTCGGCTGGTTCGCCCGGCAGTCCCTGCGGATGCTGGACGACCTGCGGGTCAAGCACGGGCGGCTGGACCACCCGGTGCCCGCCAACGACCAGGGCGGCACCCTGCGGGTCGAGCTGAACCACTCGGACGGCGGCGTGCTGCCGCCGGGTTTCCGCAACGAGTCGAACGACGCGCGGATCCTGTCGGTGGCGTTGAACCTGGCCGCCGAGGGCCGGGAGGTGACCCTGGTCAGCAAGGACATGCCGCTGCGGGTCAAGGCCGCCTCGGTCGGCCTGCGCGCCGACGAGTACCGGCACGACCAGGCCAGCGATCCCACCTGGACGGGCATGTCCGAGCTGGAGCTCGGCGAGGAGGAGATCGGCCGGCTCTACGCGGGTGAGACGCTCGACGTGGGCGAGGCGGCGGGTCTGCCCTGCCACACCGGCCTGGTGCTGCACTCGGCGCGCGGCTCCGCGCTGGGCCGGGTGCAGCCCGACAAGACCGTCCGGCTGGTCCGCGGTGACCGGGAGGCGTTCGGCCTGCACGGCCGCTCGGCCGAGCAGCGGGTCGCGCTCGATCTGCTGCTGGACGACTCGGTGGGCATCGTGTCCCTCGGTGGCCGGGCCGGCACCGGCAAGTCGGCCCTGGCGCTCTGCGCCGGGCTGGAGGCGGTGATGGAGCGCCGCCGGCACAAGAAGGTCATCGTCTTCCGCCCGCTCTACGCGGTCGGCGGTCAGGAACTCGGCTACCTGCCCGGCTCCGAGTCGGAGAAGATGTCGCCCTGGGCGCAGGCCGTCTTCGACACCCTCGGCGCGGTGGTGCACGAGAACGTGATGGAGGAGGTGACCTCCCGGGGCATCCTGGAGGTCCTGCCGCTGACCCACATCCGGGGGCGGAGCCTGCACGACGCGTTCGTCATCGTCGACGAGGCGCAGTCGCTGGAGCGGGGTGTGCTGCTCACCGTGCTGTCCCGGATCGGTCAGGGCTCGCGGGTGGTACTCACCCACGACGTCGCCCAGCGCGACAACCTCCGGGTCGGCCGGCACGACGGCGTCGCGGCGGTGATCGAAACGCTGAAGGGGCATCCGCTCTTCGCGCACGTCACGCTGACCCGTTCGGAGCGGTCCCCGATCGCGGCGATGGTGACGGATCTGTTGGAGGACATCCCGACCTGACGCCTCCCGGGCGCCGGATCGCCCCTTTCCGTCCACATTCACTTTGTGGCGCAGGTCACAAATGGGGCCCTTGGTTTCCCAATGGCCTCACTGTGCGCGATGGTGTCCAACGAGCGCCCACGCCCCGACAAGATCGTTGAGCATCGTTCGTCCCACCCCCGGACGGGCCCGCCGCGACCGTCGGAGCGCCGGTGCGACCGGCTCCGGTCGGGGCGCTCGCGGCACGACCGCGCCCGGTGAGGGCCGGCCCCGGGCCGCGTCCTTGCCCCCGACGAAGGGACCACTTCGTGAGTCGGCTGTGGAGCCGGTTCGGCGCCCGTACGGCCGCTGTCGCACTGCTCTCCGTGGGCGTTGCCGGCGGCTTCTATCTGGGCGAAGACCGCGAAACCCAGCAACAGGGCCTGACCGCGCAGGTCGGCCTCGAGGTCGACCAGGCCGAGTACGACTACCAGCACGAGCGGCAGGCCGACCACCGGGTGCAGTCCGCGAAGCAGCGGGCCGCCGAGTACCAGGCGAAGCTGCGCGCGGCTGCTGCGGCCAAGGAGGCCGCCGAGCGGGCCAAGGAGGCCGAGGCCGCCGCGGCGTCCCGGAAGAAGGCCCGTGAGGCTGCGGCGAAGGAGGCCGCGGCCGCCAAGGAGGCGGAGACCAAGCCGTTCGCCGGCCCGATCCCCGCGTCCTGCAGCGAATACAGCGGCAACCGCGGGATCGGCTGCGCGCTGCTGCTCCAGGAGGGCTTCGCGATCGACCAGATGCCGTGCCTGGACAAGCTCTGGACCAAGGAGAGCGGCTGGAACCATAGGGCCTACAACTCCTCGTCCGGCGCGTACGGCATCCCGCAGGCGCTGCCGGGCAGCAAGATGGGCTCGGTCGCCGACGACTGGAAGACCAACCCGGCCACCCAGATCAAGTGGGGTCTCGGCTACATCGAGGGCCGGTACGACAACCCCTGCGGCGCCTGGGCGCACAGCCAGGACGTCGGCTGGTACTGATCGACACCGCGACGGCGGGGGTGTGGGCGACCGCACCCCCGCCGTCGTCGTACCGCTGGTCGGTGGGCCGCCCGGCTGGCGGTCGGCCGGGATTGCTGATAGCTCTGTTCAGGTGACCCCGCACCCGACCGGCGACGGCGACCCGAACCGCTTCGGCACCGAGGCGTTCTACGCCGCGCTCGGCCGCGCCTTCGTCGCCATGTGCGCCGTGGTGCCCTTCCTCTTCCTGATCGAGGCGCTCGACCAGGGCCTCAACTTCGGCCTGGACGTCTCGGCCGGCATCATCCCGCACCGGATCCAGGGGCTCGACGGGGTCTTCTTCTCGCCGTTCCTGCACCACGGCTTCGACCACCTCTACAGCAACAGCATCCCGCTGATCCTGCTCGGCACCTTCGTGCTCGCCGCCGGCACCCGCCGCTTCCTCTGGTCCACCCTGATCATCGTGCTGGTCAGCGGGCTCGGCGTCTGGTTCACCGGGTCGCCCAACTCGGTGGTGGTCGGGGCCAGCGGCGTCATCTTCGGCTACCTCGGCATGCTGCTCACCCGGGGCATCGTCGAACGCAGCTGGTGGAACTTCGCGGTGGTGCTGCTGGTTGGCCTGCTCTACGGCTGGCAGCTGCTGGGCATCCTGCCCACCGACGAGCGGATCTCCTGGCAGGGGCACCTGTTCGGGCTGCTCGGCGGGGTCGTCGCGGCGATCCTGTTCCGCCGGCGCCGACCCCAGCCGGGCGGGCCGTACCACACCGAGTCGTCGCTGACCCTGCCCTGACCGGCGGCGACCCGCCGGCAGCCCGCGGAGCTGGGACATGCTTGCCCGCGCCCCACCTCGCGCCTACCGTCGGCATCAGCACGCGTTGATCCGCCAGCGGAAAGCGACGGTACGCCCATGCGCGAGGTCGATGTCGCCGTGATCGGGGCCGGCCCCGCGGGGCTGTTCGCCGCGTACTACGCCGGGTTCCGCGGGCTCTCGGTGGCGGTGATCGACGCGCTGCCCGAGCCGGGCGGCCAGATCACCGCGATGTACCCGGAGAAGTTGATCCTCGACGTGGCCGGCTTCCCCGCGGTGAAGGGGCGCGACCTGGTGGCCAACCTGGTCGCCCAGGCCGCCCCGTACGCCCCGGAGTACCTGCTCGGCGTCCGGGCCGAGAAGCTGTCGTACACCGACGGGAAACCGGTGCTCGGCCTGGCCGGCGGCGAGCAGCTGCGCTGCGGCGCGGTGCTGGTCACCGGCGGGCTGGGCAGCTTCACCCCGCGCCCGCTGCCGGTCGCGGAGAGCTTCCTCGGCGGCGGGATCGTCTACTTCGTACCGGAGCCGGCGGCGCTGGCCGACCGGGACGTGCTGATCGTCGGCGGGGGCGATTCGGCCTTCGACTGGGCGTTGACCCTGCAACCGCTGGCCCGCTCGGTGACCGTGGTGCACCGCCGTGAACGGTTCCGCGCGCACGCCGGCACGGTCGCCCGGGTGCTGGACCTGCCGGTACGGGTGATCGTCAACGCCGAGGTGACCCGGCTGCACGGCGACGGGACGGTCATCGCGGCCGAGATCACCGTGCGTGGCGGGGCGGCCGAGACGCTGCCGGTCGACACGGTGGTCGCGGCGCTCGGCTTCACCGCCGATTTGGGCCCGCTGGCCGAGTGGGGGCTGCGGCTGGACCGCCGGCACATCGTCGTGGACAGCGCCATGGCCACCAACCTGCCGCGGGTCTTCGCCGCCGGTGACATCACCGAGTACCCGGGCAAGGTGCGGTTGATCGCCACCGGCTTCGGCGAGGCCGCCACCGCGGTCAACAACGCGGCGGTGGCCATCGACCCGACCGCGCACCTCTTCCCCGGCCACTCCTCCGACGCCCCCTGACCCCGCGTCACGCCCCCCGGCCCCCGCCCCGCCGTCGCGCCCCGCCCCCCTTCTCGTCGATCTTGCAGTTTCGGCCCCTGATATGCACTGAATACTCCATTTGCCGGGGCAGTAACCGCAAGATCGCGGGAGGGGAGGAGAAGGGCGGGGTGGGGCGGGGCGGGGTGGGTCAGCGGGGGAGCCCGATCAGGTCGGCCATCAGGCCGGTCTGGTGGTCGAAGTACTCGTCGCGGTGCGGAATGGCGCGGTTGAGCCGGCCGAAGAGTTCGAAGCTGATCAGGCCGAAGAGCTGCGTCCAGCCGGCCATGCCGCGGGCGAGCAGCGACTCGGGCAGGCCGGGGATGAGCCCGGCGGCGATCTCGGCCAGGTCGGCGCGGACCGGCTCGGGCAGTTCGTCACCGTCGGGGGCGGCGAGCCGGCCGTCGGTGAGGCCGTCGCGGAGGATGCCGACCAGGGTCAGCGGCGGGCGCTGGGCGGGCAGCACGGTGTCGTCGGGGGCGGCGTAGCCGGGGACGGGGCTGCCGTAGAGCAGCGCGTACTCGGCGGGGTGGGCGAGCGCCCAGTCGCGGGCCGCCCGGCACGCCGCGTGCCAGCGCCCGCGCAGGTCGGCCCGGTCGGTGCCGGCGTCGGCCGCCTCCACCGCGTCGCCGAGCCCGTCGTACGCCTCCAGGATCAGCGCGGTGAGCAGGTCGTCCCGGCTCGGGAAGTAGCGGTAGATCGCCGAGGAGACCATGCCCATGTCCCGGGCGACGGCGCGCAGCGACAGGTTGGCGCCGTCGGTGGCCAGATGACGCCGGGCCACCGCCTTGATCTCGTCGATCATCTCGGCGCGGACCCGGGCGCGGATCGAGGAAGCGGGCATGGCCCCACTCTGCCACGGGCCGGAGCAGCAATCAAAATAGAGAGCACTGCTCTTGACGCGAGTCGGACGGCGGGTCATGCTGGGTGGCGTCAACAGAGAGCACCGCTCTCTTTTCGTATCTCTGCTCGAAGGGCAGTCCCATGTCGCTGCACGTCATCGTCGGCTCCGGTCCGATCGGCACCGCCACCACGCGGCTCCTCGTCGAGCGGGGCGACCGGGTCCGGGTCGTCACCAGGCGCGGCACCGGCCTCGCCCACCCGGCCGTCGAGCGGATCGCCGCCGACGCCGCCGACGCCGACCGGCTCACCGCGCTCACCGAGGACGCGGTCGCCCTCCACAACTGCGCCAACCCCGCCTACCACCGCTGGCCGACCGAGTGGCCCCCGCTGGCCGCGGCGCTGCTCACCGCCGCCGAACGCAGCGGCGCGGTGCTCGCCACCGTCGGCAACCTCTACGGCTACGGCCCGGTCGACGCCCCGATGACCGAGGCGACCCCGCTCGCCGCCACCGGGGTCAAGGGGCAGGTCCGCAACCGGATGTGGACCGAGGCGCTCGCCGCCCACCGGGCCGGCCGGGCCCGGGTCACCGAGGTCCGCGGCTCCGACTACCTCGGCGCCAACGGCACCTCGCTGCCGATGATGGTGCTGCCCAAGGTGCTCGCCGGGCAGCGGGTCTTCCTCCCGGTCGACTGGGACGCCCCGCACACCTGGACGTACATCGACGACGTCGCCCGTACCCTCGTCGCGGCCGCCACCGACCCGCGGGCCTGGGGACGCGCCTGGCACGTGCCCAGCTCGCCCGCCGTGTCCATGCGGGAGCTGGCCACCCGGGCGGCGAACCTGGCCGGCGCGCCCGCCCCGAAGCTGACCCGGATGCCCTACCCGGTGCTCTGGCTCGGCGGCCTGGTCAACCCGATCGCGAAGGAGCTGCGGGAGACCGCCCACCAGTTCCACCGGCCGTTCGTGATGGACTCGACCGCGGCCACCGCCACCCTCGGCGTCGCGCCCACCCCACTGGACCGCGCCCTCGCCGAGACCGTCGAGGCGCTGCGCGGGTGACGCCCGCACCGGCCGGCGTCAGCGCCTCGGCGCCGGCCCCAGCGCGGCGACCAGCACCGCGACCAGCGTCAACGTCGCGCCGGCCAGGGTCGCCGGCCCCGGGTGCGAGGCCGCCGTCGGCAGCGCCACATCCAGGAGTACGGCGCCGACGATCTGCCCCGCGATGGTGGCCAGCCCGAGCAGCAGCACGCCCGTGAAGCGGACGATGGCCGCCGCGATCGCGATGAACACGATGCCGATCGGGCCGCCCAGGTAGAGCCAGGGCTCGGCCGGGAAGGCGCCGGTCGGGCGACCGCGGACGGCCACCTCCACGGCGAAGGTGGCCAGCAGCGCCAGCGTGCCGACGGTGAAGTTGACCAGCGTGGCGGCCAGCGCGCTCCCCGAGGCCGCCCGGATCCTGCCGTTCACCGCCTGCTGCCAGGCGATGCCCACCCCGGCCAGCAGCGGCAGCGCCGCCAACGCCAGGGTGGCCGGGTCGCCGAGCCGGTCGCCCACCGCGAGCAGCACGGCCAGCACGGTGAGCACCGCGCCGACCAGCCGCGCGGCGGTCACCGGCTGCCGTCCGGCCGGGCCGATCCCGGCCCGGTCCACCGCCAGGCTGCTGCCCGACTGGCCGGCCACCACCGCCACGGTGAAGACCGCCACCCCGAGGGTGCCGATGGTGAGCCCCTGGGTGGCGACCAGGAACGCGCCGCACACCCCGCCCAGGCACTGCCAGGGACGCAGCGAGCCGTCCCGCAGCGCCGCCCGCAGCGCGCTCAGCCCCCGCCGCCCACCCGGGGTGGCCGGGACCAGCACCAGCAGTACCAGCAGGCCCAGCCCGAACGAGACCACCGCGGCGGCGATCCCGTCGGCCAGGCGTACCCCCAGCTCGCCGTTGATCCGGGACTGCACGGCCACGGCGAGCCCCGACGCGGTCGCCAGCCCGACAGCGGCGATCCGCCGGGATGCCGGGACGGTGGGCGGCGCCGCCGTCCCGGTCGCGCTCACTCCTGCTCGGCCAGCGGTCGGCCGTCGAAGTCGACGGCCGAGTAGAGGGCGAGCTTCTCCAACCGGTGGTACGAGTCGATCACCCGGATCGTGCCGCTCTTGGAGCGCATCACGATCGACTGGGTGTACGCCCCGCCCGCCTTGTACCGCACCCCGCGCAACAGGTCGCCGGAGGTCACGCCGGTGGCCACGAAGAAGCAGTTGTCCCCGGTCACCAGGTCGTCGGTGAGCAGCACCCGGTCCAGGTCGTGCCCGGCGGCCAGCGCCTTCTCCCGCTCCTCGGGGTCGCGCGGCCACAGCTTCGCCTGCATCGCCCCGCCCATGCACTTCAAGGCGCAGGCCGAGATGATCCCCTCCGGCGTGCCACCGATACCCATCAGCACGTCGACGTCGGACTCGCCGCGCGCCGCCGCGATGGAACCGGCGATGTCGCCGTCGGAGATGAACCGGATGCCCGCCCCGGTACGCCTGATCTGGGCGACCAGCTCGTCGTGCCGGGACCGGTCCAGCACGCAGACGGTCACCTCGGAGACGTCGGTGCCCTTGACCCGGGCGATCCGCCGGATGTTCTCCGCCGGGCCGGCGTTGATGTCCACCACGTCGGCGTACATCGGGCCGACGGCCAGCTTCTCCATGTAGAACACGGCGCTCGGGTCGAACATCGAGCCCCGCTCGGAGACCGCCAGCACCGCCAGGGCATTCGGCATGCCCTTGCTCATCAGGGTGGTGCCGTCGACCGGGTCCACCGCCACGTCCACCTCGGGCCCGGTCCCGTCACCGACCTCCTCGCCGTTGAAGAGCATCGGGGCGTTGTCCTTCTCGCCCTCGCCGATCACCACGATGCCGCGCATCTGGATCGAGTTGATCAGCTTGCGCATGGCGTCGACGGCTGCCCCGTCGCCGCCCTCCTTGTCGCCCCGGCCGACCCACCGGCCGGCGGCCATCGCCGCGGCCTCGGTGACCCGGACCAGGTCGAGGGCAAGGTTGCGGTCGAGATCCTGGGGGATCCGCGTCCTGGTGTTCGTCATGACGGCTTCCTCCTCGCGACGTTGCGGGGTGGACCGGCAGGCACTGCACTCGCCACTGCCGGCTTTGTCGCTGATCCTCACACGATGACAGGTCCGCCGTGGGCTCGGGGCGGTGGTGGGCGGGATCGGTCACTGACGCGGCTGCGAGAATGGGGCGGTGGAAGCCGCCCAGCCTGCCGACCGCGTACCCGCCGACCAGACCCCGCCCGACGGCCAGCCGCCGGTGACCCCGACCGGCCCCACCCGCGCGGGCGCCGGGTCCCCCGCCGCGGCGGGGACGCCCGCGGCCGGCCCGACCTCCGCCGACGAGCCGGAGACGGCGCTGGTCGAGTCGCCGGCCGGCCCGGCCGACAGCGAACCGGCGCTGGTCGAGCCCGCCGCCGACGAGCGGACGGACGTGCCGCCGGCCGCCCGGCCGGCCCCCGGCCGCCGGGAGAAGGCCCGCTCCGAGCGGTCCCCCCGGGACATGGCGCTGTCGCTGCTGGTGCTGCTCGTCCCGATCGCCCTGCTGGTCGCCTTCTACCGGGGCTTCCTCGGTGGCGAGGAGCCGACCACGGTCGACGCCGCCCCCGCCTACGAGCAGGCCCGCTCGGCCAGCGCCTTCCCGATCAGCGAGCCGACCGGGCTGGGCTCCGGCTGGCGGACGGTCAGCGCCAGCTACCGCACCGTCGAGGGCGGGGCCAACCTGCGGATCGGCTACCTCACGCCCGAGGGACGCGCCGCCCAGCTCGTGCAGAGCAACGTGCCGCCGGAGAAGCTCATCCCCGCCGAGCTGACCGCCCAGGGGCAGCCGCAGGGCCCGGCCGAACTGCCCGGGGGCAACTGGCAGCGCTACACCGGCCGGGGCAACGAACAGGCCCTGGTGCTGCTCGAACCGAACCGCACCGTGATCGTGGTCGGCGACGCCCGGGAGAACGAGCTGCGGCAGCTCGCCGGCGCGCTGCGCTGACGCCGATCGGCGAAAGCGGACACCGGGGCGATTGTGGAGGACCGCGAGCGGGAACAGACACCAGGTGACCTGATCGGCCGGTTCGCCGGCCGAGCGGGGAGCGTCCAGCTTCCGGCGCGCTGTGGGCCGGACGACCCACTTGGAGAGTTCCCGTGACTGTTCGACGCTGGAGCGCGGCGGTGTTCGCCGCGACTCTTCTTACTCCCGGCCTTGTCGCCTGCAACGCCGACGGGACGACCGACCCGGCGGCCTCCGGCTCCGCGACCCCGACCGTGTCCGGCTCGGCGATCGCGCCCAGCGGCAACGCGGACGCCAAGCAGGCCCTGCTCAACTCCACCAACGAGATCCGTAACGGCAACTTCCGGTTCACCATGTCCGGGGCGGGTTCCACCGCCGAGGGGCAGGTGCACGAGCCGAGCCAGAGCGCCGAGATGAAGCTGACCATCGGCAACCCGGGCTCGGACCTGATGATGAACCTCGACCTTATCCACGCCAAGCCGGACAGCTGGGTGAAGCTGGACCTCGGTGGCAAGGCCGCCAGCAGCGTCCCGGGCGCGCAGCGGCTCAACCTCGGCAAGTACCAGCACCTCGACCAGGCCCGGATCAAGGGCAACAAGGCGCTGGGCTTCGACTTCGACAAGGTCGACCCGGCCGGCAGCGAGGTGCTCACCCAGGGCATCACCGAGGTACGGCAGACCGGCGAGGGCAGCTACGCCGGCACCCTGGACGTGTCGAAGGCGGCCGACGCCGGCTCGGTCGACCCGACGGTGATCACCGCCCTCGGCCCGCAGGCCAAGTCGGTGCCGTTCACCGCGAAGCTGGACCCGCAGGGCCGGCTCAGCGAGATGGTGCTCCAGATCCCGGCCGCCGGCCAGACCGCGGCGCAGGAGATCAAGGTCACCTACTCCGACTACGGCAGCGCGTCCGCCGCGCAGAAGCCGCCGGCCGACCAGGTCGTCGAGGCGCCGCAGGAGTTCTACAACCTGTTCAACTGAGTCGACACCGGTGGCGGGGACGGCGTCGGCCGCCCCGCCATCGGCGTCTGGAGTGCAGGCCGGGCCGTCAGGAGTCGGCGTTCTGGCGGGCGGCGTCGATCCGGGCCCGGGCGCCTTCCAGCCAGCCCTGGCAGATCTCGGCGAGCTTCTCGCCCCGCTCCCAGAGGGCCAGCGACTCCTCCAGCGACGTGCCGCCGGCCTCCAGCCGCTCGACCACCTGGGCCAGCTCGGCGCGGGCCTGCTCGTAGCTGAGCCGCTCGTCCTTCTTCGCGTCAGTCATCGCGTCCATCCCACCACATCGTCGGTGCGGCCTCGGCCGGCCAGCCGGTCATGATCGCGCCCGTCAGCCGTCGACCGTAGCGGCCAGCTCGCCCTCGGCGAGGCGTACCCGCAGCGGGTCGCCCTTGGCCACCTCGGTCGCAGCGCGCACGACGTGGCCGTCGGCGCGCTGCACGATCGCGTAGCCGCGGTCGAGAGTGGCCGCGGGGGAGAGGGCGCGCAGCCGGGCCAGGGTGTGCCGCAGGTCGTCGGCGGCGGCGCCGAGTCGGTGGTCCAGGCAGCGGCCCGTCCGGTCGCGCAGCGCGGTCACCTCGGCGGCCCGCTGGTCGACCATCACCTGCGGGCGGGCCAGCACCGGGCGGGAGCGGAGCAGGTCGAGCCGGTGCGACTCCCGGTCGACCAGGTGGCGCACCGCGCGTTCCAGCCGGGAGCGGGCCTGACCGATCAGGCGCACCTCCTCGGTCAGGTCGGGCACCACCCGCTTGGCCGCGTCGGTCGGGGTGGACGCCCGGACGTCGGCGACGTAGTCGACCAGCGGCGCGTCCGTCTCGTGGCCGATCGCGCTGACCACCGGCGTACGGCAGGCGAAGACCGCCCGGCAGAGCGCCTCGTCGGAGAAGGGGAGCAGATCCTCGATGCCGCCGCCGCCCCGGGCGATGACGATCACGTCGATGGCCGGGTCGGCGTCGAGCACCTTCAGCGCGTCGACGATCTGCGGCACCGCGCTCGGCCCCTGCACCGCCACGTTGACCGTGCGGAACTCCACCGCCGGCCAGCGCCGCCGGGCATTGGTGAGCACGTCCCGCTCGGCGGCCGAGGCGCGACCGGTGATCAGGCCGACCCGCTGGGGCAGGAACGGCAGCCGGCGCTTGCGGGCCCGGTCGAAGAGCCCCTCGGCGGCGAGCAGCTTCTTGAGCTTCTCCAGGCGGGCCAGCAGCTCGCCGAGCCCCACCTGGCGGATCTCGTCGGCGCGCAGGCTCAGCGTGCCCCGCGCGGCGTAGAACTCGGGCTTGGCATGCAGCACCACCCGGGCCCCCTCGCGCAGCTCCGGCGCGCCGGTGTCGAGGACGTCCCGGTTGGTGGTGACGGTCAGGCTGAGGTCGGCCGACGGGTCACGCAGGGTGAGGAAGACGGTGCTGGCGCCGGGGCGGCGGCTGATCTGGGCCACCTGCCCGTCCACCCAGACCCAGCCGAGCTTGGCGATCCAGGCGCCGACCTTCTGGCTGACCACCCGGACCGGCCAGGGCTCCTCCGGGGTGCTGCGCGGGGCGTCGGTCACCCGCCCACCCTACGGTCAGCCCCCGACGACCTGCGGGAGCCCCGCGAGGGCGTACCGCTCGCCGTGGCGGGCGGTGGGCACCCGGGCCGGGTCTCGTCGGGGGCCTTCTGGATCACCGTGACGCGCGTCCTGCCGTACCCGGAAAGGGTTTCCGGTGGCCCCGCGCGCTGCCGGTCAGCGCATTCCGCCGGGCTCCGTGCCCCCGGTGTGGTACGGGTCGCAGCCGCTGCCACCGGGAAACCCGGCACGTACGATGGTCGGGTGACCCAGGCTGAGACGACCCCCCGGACCGGCAAGCGCGTGCTCCTGGCCAAGCCCCGCGGCTACTGCGCGGGCGTGGACCGGGCGGTGCAGACCGTCGAGGAGGCGTTGAAGCTCTACGGCGCCCCGATCTACGTCCGCAAGCAGATCGTGCACAACAAGCACGTGGTGCGGACCCTGGAGGCCAAGGGCGCGATCTTCGTGGAGGAGAACGAGGAGGTGCCGGAGGGCGCCACCGTCATCTTCTCCGCGCACGGCGTCGCCCCCGAGGTCTACGAGCAGGCGAAGGCGCGCTCGCTGAAGGCGATCGACGCGACCTGCCCGCTGGTGACCAAGGTGCACCAGGAGGCGAAGCGGTTCGCCGCCGAGGACTACGACATCCTGCTGATCGGCCACGAGGGGCACGAGGAGGTCGTCGGCACCGCCGGTGAGGCCCCCGCCCACATCCAGCTCGTCGACGGCCCCGACGGCGCCGACAAGGTCACCGTCCGCGACCCGAACAAGGTCGTCTGGCTCTCCCAGACCACCCTCTCGGTCGACGAGACGCTGGAGACGGTGGCCCGGCTCAAGCAGCGCCTGCCGCTGCTCCAGTCGCCGCCCAGCGACGACATCTGCTACGCCACCTCCAACCGGCAGCACGTGGTCAAGGAGATCGCGCCCGAGTGCGACGTGGTGATCGTCGTGGGCTCGCGGAACTCCTCCAACTCGGTGCGGCTGGTCGAGGTGGCCCTGGACGCCGGCGCCCGCGCCGGCCACCTGGTCGACTTCGCCCACGAGATCGACGACGCCTGGCTGGCCGGCGCCGGCACGGTCGGCGTCACCTCCGGCGCCAGCGTCCCCGACGAGCTGGTGCAGGACGTGCTGACCCACCTCGCCGAGCGGGGCTTCACCGACGTCGACGAGATCACCACGGCCAACGAGCGGCTTACCTTCTCGCTCCCGCAGGAGCTGAAGCGCGACATGAAGGCCGCGGCCGCCCGGGGCTGACCGCGGAACGGATCGCCGGCGGGGGCCGTCCAAGGAGGCATGAAGACTCCTCGGATGGCCCTCGCCGCTCTGGTCGTCTGCGCGGCGCTGACCGCCTGCGGCGACGACCGGACGGGCACCGCCAGCCCCTCGGAAGGAGCGCCGGTGAGCACGTCGCCCAGCACCGACCCGGCCGAGCCGGTCGACCCGACCGCCCCGATGCCGACCGTCCCCGCGACGGCCCCACCGCCGACCGCGGCGCCCCCGACCAAGCGGCCCCCGCTCGGGCCGAGTCGCCCGCCCGGGCCCGGCGCCACCACGCTCACCGGCACGGTGCAGCCCGGGGTGGAGCCGAACTGCCTGCTCCTCGACGGCTACCAGCTGATCGGCGGTCCCCGCGACGTGCTCAGCCCCGGGGCCAGGGTCAGCGTCACCGGCCAGGCCCAGCCGGACATGATGACCACCTGCCAGCAGGGCATCCCGTTTGTGGTGGAGTCCGCCCGCCGGGCCTGACCGGCACCCGCCACGACGGCCGAGAGGCCCGCCCCCACCCGGGGACGGGCCTCTCGTCTCGTACCTGAGCCGGTCAGCTCACGTTCTGCACCACCACGTCACCGCTGCCGATGAGGATGTTCGTGTCGGTGCGGACCTGGACCGTGCCGTACAGCACCCGGCCGGAACCCGGCGCGACGAGCGCGGTCACCGCACCCGGCACGTCCCACGACACGCCGCTGGGGCGCGCCGCGTTGGCGTCGGTCACCGACACCGAGCCGAAGGCCGGGTTGGTGAAGACGTCGATGTAGTTGTAGGTGGTGGAGCCGGCGGGCACCGCGTACCCCTCGACCCGCACCTTCCAGGCGCCCGCGGCCGGGTTGGCCACGGTCACCGACTCCTCCGAGTCGCCGTCGGCGCTCTTGCCGGCCTCGACGCAGGTCCCCGAGGTGCAGTTGAGCACAAACAGGTCCAGGTCGGCGGCCGGGTCGGAGGTGCCGCCGATGGTGGCCCGCAGCTGAGCCGACCCCGGGGTCACCGTCAGGTCGTACTCCTGGGTCTGCTGCGCGGCGATGGTGAACGGACCCTGTCGGGCGCTGCCCAGCGCGCCGCCGCCGGCCGCCCGGCCGGTGAACGAACCGAGCGTGCTGGTCAGCGTGTACGACCGGGCCACCGGCGTGCCGGCGGTCGCCGAGGCGATCACGTCCGGGTTCGGGCTGACCGTCGCGCCGAGCACCGAAGCGGTCAGCGTGAACGGCGTCCACTGCGCGTCCGAGGTACGTCGACCGTCCACGGTGACCTCCCAGACCCCGGCGAGCGGGTTCGAGGTGGTGCGGCTGTTCGGCGAGCCGGTGGCGCAGACGCCCGCGGTCGGCGAGTAGCAGGAGTTCGACGCGTTGTTGTCGATCGCCACGCCGTACGGGTGGTAGCGCAGGAACCGGGCCTGGCCGGTGCCCGCCGTGCCGTTCGGGCCGGTGAAGTCGACCTTGAGGGCCGGCGTGCCGGCCGGGACGCGGAAGAAGTAGTGCAGGGACTGGTTACGCCCGACCTGGTCGCTGATCTGCACCTGGTGGTTGGCGGCCGGCTCGAAGGTGTACGGCGCGATCACCGTGTTCATCGTCTGCTTGTCGACGCCGGTAGTGGCCGGGTCGTCGAGCCGCAGCACCGCCGAGTGCGCGCCCGGGGTCGCCGGGTCGACCGTCACCGCGACGGTGACCGGCTTGTTCAGCGGCAGCGCCACCGACGACGCGGTCGCGAAGGTGCCGTCGTTGCCCACCCAGGACAGGTTGTAGGTGACGGTCTTCGACCCACCGCTGGTACGGGTGAAGGTGTAGGTGCGGGTGTACTTCCGGCCGACCGTGACACCCTCCCGGTCGTAGATGCCGACGCCGACGCCCGGCGTCGCGAGGAACCCGGAGAGCACCGTGTTCACCGCCACCGAGGAGGTGATGTCGACCGTCCTGATGTTCTTCCGCAGCAGCTCGTACGCCGCCTTCACGTCGATCAGGCCGGCGCCCTGCTCGTAGGTGCCGGTGTTGTCGATGAACCGGGCCGAGGACATCAGGGCCTGCCGGAGCTGGGCCGGCTTGCGCTGGAAGCCCTGCGCCTTGGCCGCGCCGACGAGCAGCGCGCCCGCGCCCGCCGCCTGCGGCGAGGCCATCGAGGTGCCGTTGAACATCGCGTACCCCGGCGGCAGCACGTAGGTGCCGGGGACCGGCCCACCCGGCTGCCAGGTCGGGACGGTGGAGATGGCCGAGCCCGGCGCGATCACGTTGGGCTTGAAACCGCCGTCCTCGCGCGGGCCGCGGGAGCTGTAGTAGTGCAGGCTCTCGGCGTACGGCGAGCTGGAGCCGTAGTTGGACCGCCAGGTGGCGTCGGTGACGTATGACCCGATGCTCATGACCTTCTCGGCCACCGACGGGTCGCCGACGGTGTTGGTGCCCGGTCCGCTGTTGCCGGCGGAGATGAACATCTGCACGTCGTACTGGTCGATGAGCCGGTTGTAGAGCACCGCGCGGGTGTTGTTGCCGTCGTTGAGCGAGGGCAGCCCGCCGATCGACATGTTGATCACGTCGACGTTCGCCTGCTTGGCGGCGTAGATCATGCCCTCGATCAGGGCGCTGGAGGTGCAGCCGGCGACGAAGAGGCAGACCCGCACGGAGACCAGCTTGGCGCCCGGGGCGGCACCGGTCATCGCGCCGCCGAAGAGGCCGTTGCCAGCGGTGATGCCCGCGACGTGGGAGCCGTGGGCGCCGGAGACGATGCCGATGTTGACGAACTTGCCCTTGCCGTCGACCTGGACGACGAACGGCATCGACTCGTTGATGGCGGTCGCCGGGTTGTCGGTCCCGAAGGTGCCCACGTCGTTGCGGACCTTGTAGTCGGTCATCGCGGCCTGGTCGGCGAAGGAGCCGTCCTGGTCGGTGTCGACCCAGGCGCTGCTGCCGCCGTCCCAGAGCACGCCGAAGAGGCCGCTGCTGCCGGCCGGGTTGCCGTCCCGGTTGACGTCGTTGCCGACCTCGCCGCCGAGGTTGACGTCGCGCTCGTTGAAGACGCCGAACCGGTAGGAGGCCGAGCCCGGGGCCGTCCAGGTGCGGCCGTCGACGGTGAAGCTCGGGCCGGAGACGTTCTTCGTCACGCTGACCCAGGTCGGGTCGGCGTCGTCGGTCGGGTGGGTGGCGGTGACCCAGTCGACGATCTTGCGCTCGCCGGTCGTGGTCTTCTGCAGCGCCGGGTGCGACAGGTCGATGCCGGTGTCGAGGATGCCGACGGTGACGCCGCGTCCGTCGAGCGTCGGGTTGGCCGCCGTGAACTGGGCCGCGCCCATGTCGCCGATCGGCATGTACGGGTTGTTGGCCGGGGTGGCGGCCCCGGGCGCCGGCTGCGCCGCGACCGGCTCGGCCGCATCGGGACGCGGGTCGGGCAGCGGCACCGACGCGTCGATCTCCACGGTCTGGACGCCGGTCGACCGGGCGATCCGCTCGGCCCGCTCGGTGGCCACCTCGGCCCGCAGGTAACCGAGGTCGTCGTCGCGGTAGAGCACCGTGGCGCCGAGCTGGGTGAGGCTGTCGGCGGCCGCGGCGACCTGTCCGTCGCGGGCGGCGACCAGCACCGTGACGGTCTTCTGGCCCTTGGCCCGGGCCTCGGCCAGTCGCTCCTGGTCGGTCGGGGTCCAGCCGGTGGTGCTGCTCTTGAGGACGTCCGTGGTCTGTTCCGCGTTGGCGGGCGCGCCGGCGAACGCCAGGGTCAGAGCGCCGGCGGTCACCACCGACGTCAGGAGCGCGGCCGAGGCACGGCCACGCCGGATGGGGGGTTTACGCACGTCTCTTCCTCCGAGGGGAGAGCGAGGGCCCTGAGGGGTACAGGGCGGGGGATCAACCGACGGGTCTGCTGACGCGGGGTCGCCGTCACTCCTTCAGCGACAGGTGTGACACCCGCGTTACTCGGACGACCGTCGTGGTAACGGTGACGCGGGTAGTTGCCCGACGACAACGAAAAACGGGCAGGTCATGGCCCCGAACGTCCAATCCGGATCCACCACCCGGGCGACGGGACGGCCGGGCGCGTCCGGCCGGACGACCCCGGCCGTTCCGCCGAAGGGACACAGAACCACGCCGTCCCGACCGGCTGCCCGGGCTCGGGATGCGGCCCCTGCACCGCCGTGTTACACCCCACGATCACAGACAAGCTGCTAGATCGAGCGATCCCCGGCGGACGGCTCGTCGAGCAGTTCCGGCGCCTGCGGCTGCCGCGGGGCCACCTCCACCTGCGCCGGCGTGGCCAGCTCCTGGTCGGAGACGCCCAGCTCGGCGAGCTTGCGCGCGCTCACCAGCACCCGCGCCTCCAGCGAGCCGACCGCGCGGTTGTAGGCCGTCACCGCCCCGCCGAGCGAGGCGCCGAGCTTGCCGACGTGGTCGCCCAGGGTGGACAGTCGCCCGTACAGCTCGCGGGCCAGCGTGTGCACCGCCACCGCGTTGCGGGCCAGCGCCTCCTGCCGCCAGGCGTAGGCCACCGTGCGCAGCAGGGCCACCAGGGTGGCCGGTGTCGCCAGCACGATGTTGCGGCTGAAGGCGTGCTCCAGCAGCGTCGGATCCCGCTGCAACGCCACGTCGAGGAACGGGTCGGCGGGCACGAAGAGCACCACGAACTCCGGGGTGGAGTCGAACGCCGCCCAGTACGTCTTGGCGGCCAGCCCGTCGACGTGCGCCCGCAGGTGCCGGGCGTGCGCGTCGAGGTGGGTGTCCCGCCCTCGCTCGTCGCGCGCCTCCATGGCGGTGAGGTAGGCGTCGAAGGGTGCCTTGGCGTCCACCACCACCGTCCGCCCGCCGTGCAGCCGGACCACCAGATCGGGGCGGACCCCCTGGTGGTCGGTGGCCGCGGTGACCTGCTCGTTGAAGTCGCAGTGCTCCAGCATGCCGGCCGCCTCGACGATCCGGCGGAGCTGGTGCTCGCCCCAGCGGCCGCGCACCTGCGGGGCGCGCAGCGCCGCCACCAGCTGCTTGGTCTCGGTGCGCAGCTCACCGGAGACGGTGCTCATCGCCCGGACCTGCTCGCGCAGCTCGGCGTAGGCGTCCACCCGGGCGTGCTCCAGCTCGGCCACCCGGGACTCGTAGCGGCGCAGGGTGTCGTGCAGCGGCGCCACCGCGCGGGCCACCGCCTCCTGGGACTGCGCGGTCGCCTCGTAGCTCAGCGCCCGCATCGACTGCTCGAGCCGACCCTCGCCCTCCCGGGTGGCGGCGAGGGTGGCCTCCAGCCGGGCGATCTCGGCCGCCGACCGGGCCCGGGCGGCGTACCACCCGAGGGCGCCGCCCGCGGCGAGGCAGAGCACCACCACGGCCAGCGTCGTGAACTCCATGCCCGAGAGCTTGCCAAACGGGTACGACGGGCGCCCGCTGGGTACGTTCGGAGCATGGAAGTTGCCCTGTGGGTGATCCTCGTGCTGATGCTCGGAGGTGCGTTCGTGTTCTGGCGGTGGGGGAGCAGGTCCCGGAAGGCCACCGAGTTGGCCGACGCGCGGGCCGAGGCCCAGCGCTGGTACGAGCGGCTCGGCGGCCAGTTGATGAACCTGCACGGCGACCAGCCGGCGGTCCGTCAGGCGCTGGCCGACGCCGGTGAGCGCTACAACGCGGCGGGTTCCCAGCTGGAACAGGCGCGCAGCCCGCAGCAGTTCGCGCTGGCCCGGGAGACCGCGCTGGAGGGGCTGGCCTACATCCGGGCGGCCCGTACGGCGATGGGCATCGACCCCGGCCCCGAGCTGCCCCCGCTGGCCGCCGCCCGGGGCGCCGGGATGCTGACCCGGGAGCGCGAGGTCAACGTGCAGGGGCAGACGTTCCGGGCCGGCCCGCAGCCGGGTCAGGCCACGCCCTACTACTACCCGGGTGGGCGCTACCAGGGCCGGTCCGTGCCGGCCGGCTGGTACTCCACCCCCTGGTGGAAGACCGCGCTGGGCGCCGGCGCCGGGGTGCTCGGCGGGATGCTGATCGCCGACGCGCTCTTCTCCCCGGCCTTCGCCGACCCGGGCTACGGCTACGACGAGGGCTACCAGGAGGGCTTCAACGACGGCGTCGACCAGGGCGACGGCCAGGGTGCCGACCAGGGTGGCGACCAGGGCGGCGACTACGCCGACCAGGGTGGCGACTACGCCGACCAGGGCGGCGGCGACTACGCCGGGGATTTCGGCGGTGGGGATTTCGGCGGGGGCGACTTCGGCGGTGGGGACTTCGGCGGCGGCGATTTCGGCGGCGGCGGGGACTGGTGACCGCCCGCTGAGCGGCACGGCGAAGGCCCCGGTCGACCCGACCGGGGCCTTCGTCGTACCCGGGGGTCAGCCGGTGTTGCGCATGCCGGCGGCGATGCCGTTGACCGTGGTGAGCAGGGCGCGCTCCAGGGCCGTACCGTCGCTCGGGGCGCGGCGGCCGCCCGGCGCGGTCGCCACCGCACGGCCCGCGGCGCCGGAGTCCCGGTACTGCCGCAGCAGCGCCACCTGGAGGTGGTGCAGCGGCTCCAGGTAGGTGTCGCGCACCGCCAGGGTGCGCTGGAGCACCGGTGAGTTCTCCAGCAGGGCCGGCGACGAGGTGACCGCCAGCACCTCCTGCTTGGTCAGCTCGTACTCCTGCTCGATCTTGTCGAAGATCGGGTGCAGCTTCTTCGGAACCAGGGTCTCCACGTAGCGGCGGGCGATGCTGAGGTCGGTCTTGGTCAGCATCATCTCGACGTTCGACAGGAACGTGCGGAAGAAGTGCCAGTTGCGGTTCATCTCGGCCAGCACGTCCTCCAGCCCGGCCGCCCGGGCCGCGGCCAGCCCGGAGCCGACCCCGAACCAGCCCGGCACGATCTGCCGGGTCTGCGTCCAGCCGAACACCCACGGGATGGCCCGCAGGCCGGCCAGCCCGGCGCCGGTGTTCGGCCGCTTCGCCGGCCGGGAGCCGATGTTCAGCGCACCGAGCAGCTCTGTCGGGGTGGACGCCCAGAAGTACGCCGGCAGGTCCGAGTCCTCGACCAGCGACCGGTACGACCGGAACGCCGACTCGGAGACCACGTCCATGGTCGCGTCCCAGCGCTCCAGCTGCTCGGCCGGCTGCCGGGGCGCGGTGTGCAGCAGCGTCGCCTGGAGCACCGCGGCGACGGTCAGCTCCAGGTTCTCCCGGGCCAGCGCCGGCAGGGTGTACTTGTCGGAGATGACCTCGCCCTGCTCGGTCACCTTGATCGCGCCGTCCAGGGTCCCGTACGGCTGGGCCAGGATCGCGTCGTGGGTGGGGCCGCCGCCCCGGCCCACCGTGCCGCCCCGGCCATGGAAGAGCCGCAGGTGCACGCCGTGCCGGGCGGCCACGTCCCGCAGCGCGCGCTGCGCCCGGTGGATCGACCACTGGCTGGTGGTGATGCCCGCCTCCTTGTTGGAATCGGAGTAGCCGAGCATCACCTCCTGCACGTCGCCCCGGGCCGCCACCAGCGCCCGGTACGCGGGCAGCGACAACAGCTCGTCGAGCAGTTCGCCACCGGCGTTCAGCTCGGCCGGGGTCTCCAGCAGCGGCACGATCCCGATCCGGGCCCGGCCGGAGTGCACGTCGACCAGGCCGGCCTCGCGGGCCAGCACCACCGCGGCGAGCACGTCGTCCACGCCGAGGGTCATCGAGATGATGTAGGACTCGATCACCTCGGCGCCGAACCGGTCCTGCGCCTCGCGGATCGTGGCGAACACGTCGAACGTCTTCTGCGCCGCCTCGGTGAGCGGGGTGTCCAGGGCGGAGAGGGGTCGGCGGCCGGTCAGCTCGTCGGCGAGGAGCTTGGTCCGCTCCAGCCGGCTCAGCGCCGGGTAGTCCGGTACCTCGCCCACGGCCGCGTAGAGCTGGCCCAGCACCTCGTGGTGCTTCTCGGCGTGCTCCCGGACGTCCATGGTCGCCAGGTGCAGCCCGAACGCGGAGACGGTACGGATGGTGGAGGCGAGCCGGCCGACGGCGGTGAGCTGCCCGGAGTTGCGGGCCAGCGAGGCGCGCAGCAGCTCCAGGTCGGCGATCAGCTCGGCCGAGCCTCGGTAGTCGCGGCCCGGGACGTGGGCGGTGCCGTTGCGCAGCCGCTCCCGGGTGTTGGCCAGCTTCGCCCGCACGCAGCGGGCCTTGAGCCGGTACGGCTCCTCGGCGTTGACCCGGCGGAACCGGGGCGCCACCTCGGGCAGCGCGTCGAGGTCGGCGGCGAGGCTGGCGGAGAGGTCCAGCGACACCGCGCGCAGCCGGCGGGAGACGGACACCTCGTTGATCAGGTGTTCCATCGCCGCCTCGGTGGCCGCGATGCCGTGCTCGTGCTGGATCTGGAGGACGTCGCGGGTGACCGTCGGGGTGACGAACGGGTTGCCGTCCCGGTCGCCGCCGATCCAGGTGCCGAAGGTCAGCGGGCGGGACGTCGGCGAGGTCTCCACGCCGAGGGTGCGCAGCGTGTCGGCGAGGTCGTCGAGCACCTGCGGGGCGGCCTCGGCGTACAGGTCGCGCAGGTAGTAGATGGCGTTGCGGGCCTCGTCGGTCGGGTCCGGCCGGTCGAGCCGCAGCTCGTCGGTCTGCCACATCAGGTCCAGCAGCTCGGCCAGCCGGCGGTTGGCCGGGCCCTCGTCGCTGGCGCCGTAGAGGATGGCGTTGGCGGTCTCGGCGTCCAGCTGGTCGGCGATGGCGCGGAGCTTGGACAGGATCGACCGGCGGGCCGCCTCGGTGGGGTGGGCGGTGAAGACCGGGCGTACCGCGAGCCGGCGGGCGGCGGCGGCGATCTCCTCGGCCGGCACCCCGCGCTCGGCGATCATCTTGGCGGCCTGGTCCAGCCAGCCGCCGTGGGTGGCCCGGCGGCGGCGCAGGTCCCGGGCCCGGTGCACCTGCTCGGTGATGTTGGCCAGGTGGAAGTAGGTGGAGAAGGCGCGGGCCAGCTTGGTGCCGGTGGTCACGTCCAGCCCGCCGAGGCGCTGGGCGGCGGCCGGGGCGTCGGAGCGGACCTGGGCGCGGATCTCCTCGACCAGGTCGAGCAGCGGCCGACCCTCCTGGCGGGCCAGGGTCTGGCCGAGCAGGGTGCCGAGGCGGCGGATGTCGGCCCGCAGCGCGGCGTCGGGGCCGTCGTGGTCGTACTGGTCGGTCACGGTGCGCTCCTTACGTGGGTACGGAGGACAGCGCTGTCCGACTTCCTGGATCGTATCCGCGCGGGGCCGGTGGTAAGGAGGGGGCCCTGGATGTCACCTTCCCCACCATTCTCACCCGGTCATCCGGGGGGCGGGCCTGGCGGTGGCCCGGCGGCCACGCACCAGGGTGGCGGTGAGCAGGCCGATCACCCCGAGCGCGGACCAGACCACCAGCCCGGCCAGTGGCCAGCGGGCGGCGCGCCAGTCGAAGTAGACCGCCGACTTGAGCAGGTCGGTGGCGAGGCCGGGGACGTTCCACCGGTGCATGCCGCGCAGGACGGCGGGGAGGAACTCCGGGGCGTAGATGCCGCCGGAGCCGGGGTTGCCGAGCACCACCAGCAGCAGGATCACCAGGCCGGTGCCGAGCAGTCCCAGCCAGCCCTGCACCGCCGCGGCGACCATCGCGGCGGTGAAGACGGTCAGCATGCCCACCAGGGCGACCGTCAACAGGTCGTGGTCCCAGACGCCGAGCACCGGGCCGACCAGGACCGTGCCGATGATGCCGAGCAGCACGGCGTGCACGGCCAGCGAGGCGATCCGCAGGCCGGCCCGGCGCAGGTTGCGCGGGGCGGTGCCGAGCGAGATCCCGAGCGCGGTGGACGCCAGGTAGCCGCCGAGCACCAGGCCCACGGCCAGGTAGAACGGCACCAGCCCGCGCGGGTCGTCGGCGGAGACCGGCACCCGGTCGGTGACCTCGATCGGGGTCTGCGCCCGCTGGGCCGCGGTGCTGAACACCTGGGTGGCCAGTTCGCTGGCGGCGGGCGCGGACGCGCTGGCGGTGGCGAGGACGAGCTTGCCGTCGGGGGTGGAGGTGAGCACGGCGTACACCTCGCGGGCGGTCAGGCCGTCCTCGGCCTCGCCCGGGCTGTCGTACTCGATCGGTTTGATCTTCTTGGTCTGGCCGCGGACGGCGGCCATCACCGCCTGGGCCCGCTGGTCGCCGAGGACCACCCCGACCGGGACGTCGCGGGGGTTGGGTTGGTGCAGGGCGCCCACGTAGGCCGCGATGAACGCGGTGGCCAGCGCCAGGGTGCCGACCAGCAGCGCCGCGGTACGGGGCAGCCAGTCACGGGTCGGCGGCTCCGGCTCCTCGTCCACGCAGGTCAGCCTAGGCCGACGGTTCGCCCTTATTGTGGGGTTTCGCCGCCTGGTGCACCGGCCGGTGCCAGGCTGGCGGCATGGCGCGCGACGACCTGCCGATCCCCGCCGAGGGCATCCTGCTCACCCACTTTGTGGTGGCGGCCGATGTGGCCCGGTCGGCGGCCTTCTACTCCGACGTCCTCGGCGGCACGGTGGTGCGCGAGGGCGAGCCGTCGATGGTCCGGCTGGCCAACAGTTGGATCATCATCAACGTCGGGGGTGGCCCCACCGAGGACAAGCCGGACGTGATCCTGGAGACCCCGTCCGACCCGCACCGGACCAGCGCGTTCCTCAACATCCGGGTGGCCGACGTCCGGGCGGTGCACGCCGAGTGGAGCGCCCGGGGCGCGGTGTTCCTCACCCCGCCGCAGGAGCGGGCCACGGAGATCCGCTGCTACCTGCGCGACCCCGACGGCCACCTGATCGAGGTCGGCCAGACGACCTGAAAACCCGTTGGGGGTGGTCGGTAGCGTCCAGGCATGACGTCGCCGAGCTATCCGCCCAAGCCGCGACCCGGCGACCGGGTCGCGGTGGTCTCACCCTCCGCCGGCCTGCCGGCTGTCTTCCCCCACGTGTACGAGATGGGCCTGCGCCGGCTCCGCGAGGAGTTCGGGCTGGAGCCGGTGGAGTACCCGACCACCCGGGCGATGGGCGCCGACCCGCGGGACCGGGCCCGGGACGTCACCGCCGCCTTCGCCGACCCGACGATCACCGCCGTGCTCGCCACCGTCGGCGGGGACGACCTGATCACGGTCACCCCGTACCTCGACGACGACGTGCTGCGGGCCAACCCGAAGCCGTACTTCGGCTACTCGGACAACACCAACATCCTCAACCACCTGTACCGGCTGGGCATCGTGGCGTACCACGGCGGATCGGTGCTGGTACACCTCGGCCGGCCCGGGAAGCCGCACCCGCTGACCTTCGACTCGCTGCGCGCCGCCCTCTTCACCTCCGGCTGGTACGACCTGGCCCCCGCGCCGGAGTGGGGCGACCAGCCCGGCGACTGGCGGGACCCGGCCTCGCTGGCGGTCGAGCCGCCGATGCTGCCCGGCACGGGCTGGCGGTGGCAGGGCCCGTCGACGGTGGTGCAGGGGCGTACCTGGGGCGGCTGCCTGGAGATCCTGCACTGGCTGATGGCCACCGACCGGGTCCCCACGGCCGAGGAACTGGCCGGGTCGGTGCTGGTCTTCGAGACCTCCAACGAGCTGCCGACCGCGCGGGAGGTGTTCCGGATCGTGCGCAACATGGGCGAGCGGGGCCTGTTGCCGGCCTTCCCGGCGATCGTGGTGGGCCGGCCGAAGGCGTGGGACTTCGACAAGCCGCACGCGGTGCCGGAGCGGCTGGCCTGGGGCGAGGCGCAACGCGAATCGATCATGAAGGCGCTGGCGACGTATGCCGACGACCCGGTGGTGGTCTTCGACGTCGACCTGGGCCACACCGACCCGCAGTTGATCGTCCCGTACGGCGGCGAGATCCGGGTCGACGCGATCGAGCGTCGGATCTCCGTCCGCTACTGACCGCCGCGCGGTGGGCTGTGACCGCGGAGGGTCAGCCCACCACGGCGAAGGCGCGGACCGTAATGGTGCCCACGCCCGCCACCCGCGGGGGCGCCGCCGTGAAGCGGAACCCTTCCGGCGGCAGGGCCGCCAGGCCGGTCAGGTGCTCCACGATCGGGACGCCGGCGGCGAGCAGCGTGCTGTGCGCCGGGCGTTCGCCGGCCGCGGCGGGGCTCATGTCGTCGATGTTGATCGAGTCGATGCCGACCAGGGCGGCCCCCGCCTCCACCAGCCACCGCGCCCCGTCGCCGGTCAGGTGCGGCGCCTCGGGTGCGCCGTACCGGTCGGTGCCGAAGTGCGCGTCCCAGCCGGTGTGCAGCAGCACCGCCCGCCCGGTCACGTCGTACGGGGCCAGCATCAGCCGGTCCACCGCCCGGGCGCCGGCCGGTACCCGGACCACGATCCCGGGCAGGTCGGCGAGCCGGTCCAGCGGCACGCCGGTCAGATCGGGCCCGTCCGCCCAGCGGTGGGACGGGGCGTCGAGGTAGGTGCCGGTGTTGGCGATCATGTCGATCCCGGCCACGTGGAACTCGGTTCCCGGGGCGTACTTCGCCCTGGAAGCCTCCCGGGTCAGCCAGTCGGTGATCCGCGGTGCCGGCCAACCGGGCAGGGTGATCATCCCGTCGGTGATCACGTGACCGAGCTCGACCAGCCGTCGCTCCCGGCGGCCGGCGGCGACGCCGCGACCGCCCTTGTGCGGCTCCTCGATGATCGTCTTGTTGTCGATCCGCACCTCGGCGACCATCAGCAGCCCGAGGTGCCGGACGAAGAGCGCGGCCAACTCCTCGTCGGTGATCTCCCGGCCCGCGATGTCCAGCCGGAAACCCTCGGTCCGCAACCCGCCCCCGTTGGCGAAGCGGACGTCCGCGTCGAACTGTGCCCGATACTCCCCTGCCATGCCTCACCGCACCACGTCCGCGCTCCCAGGGTCAAGATCCGTCGCTCGGGACCACCCGGGTTGTCCGTGGTGCGGGATAGTCTCGACGGGTACACCCCCCGTCCGGCTGGACGTGGGGTCGTCGCCGTGCGTCGACCTTGTGGAAGTGATCACTGATGCTCACCGGACTCTTCTCCGCCGCCCTGGCCGATCCCGGGCTGGCCCGGGCGCGTGACCTGGCGCGCTCCGGTGCCGCGCAGGTCGACGGCCTCGACCTGACCGCCCCCGCCGCGCTGCGCCCGTTCGCCGTCGCCGCGGTCGCCGCCGACGAGCCCGACGGCGGCGCCGGCCGCCCGGTGCTCGCCGTCACGGCCACCTCCCGCGAGGCCGACGACCTCGCCTCCGCCCTGGGCAGCCTGCTCCCGCCCGAGCACGTCGCGGTCTTCCCGTCCTGGGAGACGCTGCCGCACGAGCGGCTCTCGCCCCGCTCCGACACCGTCGGCCGTCGGCTGGCGGTGCTGCGCCGGCTGGCCCACCCGGAGTCGGCCGACGCGCACGGCTGGACCGGCCCGGTGCGAGTGGTCGTGGCACCCGTCCGGTCGCTGCTGCAACCCCAGCTCAAGGGGCTCGGCGACCTGGAGCCGGTGCGGCTCGCCGCCGGGGACGAGGCGGATCTGGAAGAGGTCGCCCGCCGGCTCACCGACATGGCGTACGCCCGGGTCGACCTGGTCACCAAGCGCGGCGAGTTCGCCGTCCGCGGCGGCATCCTGGACGTCTTCCCACCCACCGACGAGCACCCGTCCCGGGTCGAGTTCTGGGGCGACGAGGTGGAGGAGATCCGCACCTTCGCCGTCGCCGACCAGCGGACCATCGAGGGTGTGCCGCTGCTCTGGGCGCCGCCGTGCCGGGAACTGCTGCTCACCCCGTCGGTCCGCAGGCGGGCCGCCGCGCTGGCCCAGGAGCACCCCGAGCTGGCCGAGATCCTGGACAAGCTGGCCGAGGGCATCCCGGTCGAGGGGATGGAGTCGCTGGTCCCGGCGCTGCTCGGCAACGAGAGCCTGGAACTGCTGATCAACTGCATGCCGGCCGGCACCCACGTGCTGCTCTGCGACCCGGAGCGGATCCGCACCCGGGCGCACGACCTGGTCCGTACCTCCGAGGAGTTCCTCCAGGCCAGCTGGGCCGCGGCCGCCGTCGGTGGCCAGGCCCCGGTCGACCTCGGCGCCGCCGCCTTCAAGACCCTGGCCGAGGTACGCGCCAGCGCCCGCACCCTGCGCCAGCCGTGGTGGACCCTCGCCCCGTTCGGCCTGGTGGAGGCGGACGCCACCGCACTGGCCCGGCAGCCCTGGGAGGACGTACCGACCGAGGTCGACGTCACCCCCGACGACGCCATCGCGGTGAGCCTGGCCGCCCAGCCGGCCCCGCTCTACCACGGTGAGACCTCGCGGGTGGTCGACGACCTGAAGCGCTGGGCCGGCGAGGGCTGGTCGATCGCGCTGGTCTTCGAGGGGCACGGTCCCGCCCAGCGGGCCGTCGAGGTGCTGCGCGACGCCGGTCTCGGCGCCCGGCTCACCGACGAGGTGCCGACCGCGCCGGCCCCCGGCGAGGTGGTGGTCTCCTGCGGCTGCCTGACCGCCGGCTTCGTCGACGAGGCGTCGAAGTTCGTGCTGCTCACCGGCAACGACGTCACCGGTGGCCGGGGCACCTCGACCCGGGACATGCGCCGGATGCCGAGCCGGCGGCGCAACACCATCGACCCGCTGGAGCTGAAGGCGGGCGACCACGTGGTGCACGAGCAGCACGGCATCGGCCGGTACGTCGAGCTGGTCCAGCGCACGGTCAACGGCGCCAGCCGGGAATACCTGGTCATCGAGTACGCGGCGAGCAAGCGCGGCCAGCCCGGCGACCGGCTCTTCGTCCCCACCGACCAGCTCGACCAGCTCTCCCGGTACGTCGGCGGCGAGCAGCCCACCCTGCACAAGATGGGCGGCTCGGACTGGCAGAAGTC
This sequence comes from Micromonospora lacuserhaii, assembly GCF_036902735.1. Lineage (NCBI taxonomy): Bacteria > Bacillati > Actinomycetota > Actinomycetes > Micromonosporales > Micromonosporaceae > Micromonospora > Micromonospora lacuserhaii. The sequence goes on from NZ_JBAKHO010000005.1 coordinate 199,541, forward strand.
CAAGGCTCGGGCCCGCAAGGCGGTCCGTGAGATCGCCGCCCAGCTGATCCAGCTCTACGCCGCCCGCAAGGCGTCCAAGGGGCACTCGTTCGGCCCGGACACCCCGTGGCAGCGGGAGCTGGAGGACGCCTTCCCGTGGCAGGAGACGCCGGACCAGCTCGCCGCCATCGAGGAGGTCAAGCGGGACATGGAGCAGACCGTCCCGATGGACCGGCTGATCTGCGGCGACGTCGGGTACGGCAAGACCGAGATCGCCGTGCGGGCCGCGTTCAAGGCGGTGCAGGACGGCAAGCAGGTGGCGGTGCTGGTGCCCACCACGCTGCTGGTGCAGCAGCACTACAACACCTTCGCCGAGCGGATGGGCCAGTTCCCGGTGACCATCCGGCAGCTGTCCCGGTTCCAGACGCCGAAGGAGTCCGAGCGGACGTTGGAGATGGTCGCCGACGGCACCGTCGACATCGTCATCGGCACCCACCGGCTGCTCCAGACCGCGACCCGGTTCAAGTCTCTCGGCATGGTGGTCATCGACGAGGAGCAGCGGTTCGGCGTCGAGCACAAGGAGCACCTGAAGACGCTGCGCGCCTCGGTCGACGTGCTGAGCATGTCGGCCACCCCGATCCCGCGGACGCTGGAGATGGCGATCACCGGCATCCGGGAGATGTCCACCATCGCCACCCCGCCGGAGGAGCGGCACCCGGTGCTCACCTTCGTCGGGGCGCACGACGACCGGCAGGTGGCCGCCTCCATCCACCGTGAGCTGCTCCGCGACGGGCAGGTCTTCTACCTGCACAACCGGGTCGAGTCGATCGACCGGGCGGCCCGCCGGATCCGGGAGCTGGTGCCCGAGGCCCGGGTCGCGGTGGCGCACGGCCAGATGGGCGAGGAGGCGCTGGAGAAGGTGATGGTCGGCTTCTGGGAGAAGGAGTTCGACGTCCTGGTCTGCACCACCATCGTGGAGTCCGGCATCGACATCCCGAACGCCAACACCCTGATCGTGGAGCGGGCCGACCTGCTCGGCCTGGCCCAGCTGCACCAGATCCGCGGCCGGGTCGGCCGGGGCCGGGAGCGGGCGTACGCGTACTTCCTCTACCCGCCGGAGAAGCCGCTCACCGAGCACGCCCACGAGCGGCTGGCCACCATCGCCCAGCACACCGAGCTGGGCGCCGGCATGTACGTGGCGATGAAGGACCTGGAGATCCGGGGCGCCGGCAACCTGCTCGGCGGCGAGCAGTCGGGCCACATCGAGGGCGTCGGTTTCGACCTCTACGTCCGGATGGTCGGCGAGGCGGTGTCGGCGTTCAAGGGCGAGCGCCCCGAGGAGGAGGCCGACGTCAAGATCGACCTTCCGATCGACGCGCACCTGCCGCACGACTACGTCGGCGTGGAGCGACTGCGCCTGGAGATGTACCGCAAGCTCGCCGAGGCCCGCGACGAGGAGCGGCTGCGCGAGGTGGTGGCCGAGATGACCGACCGCTACGGCGAGCCGCCCGCCCCGGTGCAGAACCTGGTCGCGGTGGCGAGGTTCCGGCTGCTGGCCCGCCGGTACGGGCTCACCGACGTCTCCATGCAGGGCAAGCACCTGCGGTTCGGCCCGCTGCCGCTGCCCGACTCGAAGCAGCTGCGGCTCAAGCGCTACCACCCGGACTCGGTCTACAAGCAGGCCACCGACCAGGTCAGCGTGCCCCGGCCGAGCACCCGCCGGGTCGGCGGCGAGCCGCTGCGCGACCAGGCGCTACTCGAGTGGTGTGCCCAGCTCCTCAAGGACGTCCTCGGTGAGCCGGCCGCGCTGGTGGGGGCGAGCGCGTGAGGCCGGCCGGCTCGCGGTGGGGGGCGTCACACCGCCGTACCGGGCATGAGAGAGTGACCGGCATGCGTGCACGCCGTCTCATCGCCGCCGCCAGCGTCGCGGCTCTCGGTGTCCTCTCCCTCGCCGCCTGCGGCAAGTCCTCGCCCGACGTGGCCGCGTACGTCGGTGACCGGAGCTATTCGGTCGACCGGGTGGACGCGGTCTACGACGACGCGCAGGCGAAGTACGCCGAGGCGGTGCAGCAGAGCGCCAAGCAGGCCGGCATCACCCCCACGCCGGACCAGCTGCGGTCCTCGGTGACCCGGCAGGACGTGGTGAATCTGCTGGTCAGCATCGACCTGGGCAAGCGGGTGGCGGCCGAGCAGGGCCTCCAGGTCGCCGACCAGGTGACCCCGGAGCAGCTCGCCCAGCAGCTCCAGATGCCGCCGCAGGCCGAGTACGCGAAGCTCTGGGGCGAGTGGGCGGACATCTCTCTGGTGCTCAGCCAGAAGCTGCCCCCCGCCGACCTGAGCGACGATGCGGTGATGGCGGTCTACCACGCGATCGAGAAGGCCGGCGGGATCCAGTCGGGCCTGTCGGTCGCCGAGGTGCGTCAGCTCTTCGGTGAGGCCGGCTTCGTGCGCAGCGCGTCGGCGCTGAGCGCGGCGCTGGAGGCGGAGACCGACAAGGTCGACGTGTCGGTCAACCCGCGGTACCGCCCGCTGGGCGTCCCGTCCTGGGTGAACAAGGGCCAGGAGCTGGTCTTCTACGCGCTGCCCTACATCGACGCGAGCGGCCCGGTCACCGACATCTCCACCCCGGATCCGGTGGACTCCCCGGCCGAGCAGTCCGCCGGGCCGGTGGCGCCCTGAGCACGCCCGCCCGGATCGTCCTGCTGGTCACCTCGCCCCGGCTGCCGGCCGGTCTGCTGACCGCCGCCGCCTGGGACGTCGTACGGTCCGCGCCGGTGCTGGCCGGGGCGGAGAGCGCGCTGACCACGGCCGTGCGCGCCGCGGGCGTCGAGGTCATGGTGCTCGAGGGCGGCGCCACGCAGGCGCTGCTGGACGCGGCCGCCGCGCACGGCACGGTGGTCTGGCTGGCCGGCCCGGTCGGCGACGAGGCGCTGGCCCGGGAGCTGGGGTTGCGGCTGGCCCGGGAGCCGGGGCTGGCCGAGCTGGAGTTGATGTACGGCTCGTGGGACCCGCCGGGCGCCCGGCTGCTCGACGCGGTCGAGGTGATGGACCGGCTGGCCTCGCCGGGCGGTGATCCGTGGAAGCTGGCGCAGACCCACCGCAGCCTCGCCGGGTTCCTGCTGGAGGAGTGCTACGAGGCGTACGACGCGATCAGCGCCGACGACACCGACGCGCTCCGCGAGGAGCTGGGTGACGTGCTGCTCCAGGTGCTGCTGCACGCCCGGCTGGCGGAGAACCTGCCCGAGGGCGAGCGGTGGAGCGTCGACGACGTGGCCGGCGGGCTGGTGGACAAGATGGTCCGCCGTAACCCGCACGTCTTCGCCGGCGGCGAGGCGGGCACGCTGGAGGAGATCGAGGCGAGCTGGGAGCGGATCAAGCGGGCGGAGAAGGCCCGTGCCTCGGTGCTCGACGGCATCGCGCTGAGCCAGCCCGCGCTCGCCCTGGCGGCGAAGGTCCTGGACCGGGCCGGCCGGGTCGGCCTCGCCGTTCCGCCTCCACTGGCCGACACCCAGGTCGGCCCGGAGGCCCGACTAGGCGCGAGCCTGCTGGCCACCGTCGCCGCCGCCCGGCAGGCCGGCCTCGACCCCGAGGCCGCCCTGCGCCGCGCCGCCCTGGCCTACGCCGAAGCCGTCCGCACCGCCGAACGCCCCACCCCCTGACCCGACCAACCCGACCAACCCGCCCCCAACCTCGTTGATCATGAGGTTACCGGGGCGGAATGCCGGAATCCGTGCCGCCAACCTCATGATCAATGCCCCGGGCGCGGTGCTGCGCGGGCGGGGGCGGGGGTGGGTAGGGTCGGGGGATGGAAGAGTTCGTGCCGCTGGCGGAGCGGATCGTGGAGGCGGTGCTGGAGAGTCGGCCGGGGCTGGCCACCTCCGCCGGCGACCACCGGTACGACGACCGGCTCCCCGACCTCTCCGCCGACGCGGTGGCGGCCGACCAGGGCATGCTCAAGGAGGCTGCCGACGCGCTCTCCGAACTCGACCCTGACGCGCTCGACGTCGAGGAGCGGGTCGACCACGCGCTGCTCAGTGCCCTGGTCGACCGCGAGCTGTTCGAGCTGAGCGAGATCCGGGCGTACGAGTGGGATCCGCTGCGGCACAACCCCGGCCCGCTGCTGCACGCCCTGCTCGCCCGCCCGTACGCCCCGGCCGAGGAGCGCCTGACCCACCTGGCCGGGCGGCTGTCGGCCGTACCGGACGCGCTGGCGACCGCGCGCGCGACGCTGCGCGACATGCCGCGGATCCACGCCGAGACGGCGGTCGGGCAGTTCACCGGCACCGCGGCGCTGGTCCGCGACGAGTTGCCGGCGCTGCTGGCTGAGGCGCCCGCGCTGTACGGCACGGTCGAACCGGCGGCGACCGCCGCGATCGCCGCGCTGGAGGAGTTCGTGGCCTGGCTGCGCATCGGCCTCGCCGCCGACACCGGGCCGGGCCGCGACCCGCGGCTGGGCCGGCGGCGCTGGGAGGCGCGGCTCTGGCACACCCTCGACACCGAGCTGGGCGCCGCGGAGATCCAGCGCCGGGCCTGGGCCAACCTGGACCGGGTCACCGAGGAGATCCGCGCGGCGGCCGTCGAGCTGGTCGGCGGCCCGGGCGACGACGCGACGGTACGCCGGGCGCTGGACATGCTCGCCGCCGAACACCCGGACGACAAGTCCATCGTGGAGCTCGCCTCGGTCACCCTGGACGAGGCGAGCGACTTCGTCCGCCGGCACGACCTGGTCACCCTGGTCGACGATCCCTGCGTCATCCAGGAGATGCCGGAGTTCGCCCGGGGCGTGGCGGTCGCCTACTGCGACTCGCCCGGCCCGCTGGAGACGGCCGCGCTGCCGACCTTCTACTGCATCTCGCCCACCCCGGCCGAGTGGCCGGCACACCGGGTCGAGTCGTTCTACCGCGAATACAACGACCACATGATCCGCAACCTGACCGTGCACGAGGCGATGCCCGGCCACTTCCTCCAGCTCGCCCACGCCCGCCGGCACATCGGCCCGACCCGGGTCCGCCCGCTCACCGAGTCCGGGGTGTTCATCGAGGGGTGGGCGGTCTACACCGAGGAGCTGATGGCCGGCCTCGGCTTCGGTGGCCTGCCGGTGCGGTTGCAGCAGCTCAAGATGCAGCTGCGGATGACCATCAACGCCCTGCTCGACCAGTTGGTGCACGGCGAGGAACTGCCCGAGTCCGAGGCGATGGCGCTGATGACCGAGCGCGGCTTCCAGGAGGAGGGCGAGGCGGCCGGCAAGTGGCGGCGGGCGCTGCTCACCTCCACCCAGCTCTCCACGTACTTCGTCGGCTACAGCGAGATGGCCGACATCGCCGCGTCCCGCCCCGCGGGGGTGTCGGTGCGGGACTGGCACGACGCGATGCTCGCGCACGACTGCCCGCCGCCCCGCCACCTGCGTACCCTGCTCGGGATCTGACCGCCGCCGGCCGCCACGCGGGGTCAGCGCCGCGCGGCGGTCGCCGTCGCGTCGATCAGCCAGCGTGAGATGGAGTACGCCGGCGGCAGCTCCGCCGGCAGCGCGTCCAGCGGGAACCACCGCGCCTCGGCCAGCTCGTTGCCGTCCACCACCGGCTCGGCGGCCGGGTCGGCGACGGTGGCGGTGAAGCCGGCCAGCAGCACGTTCGGGCCGGAGATCGCCCAGGGCTGACTGCCGAAGTAGCCGACCGTGTCGAGCGTCAGCCCGACCTCCTCGCCGACCTCGCGGTGCACCGCCGCCTCCAGCGACTCGCCCGCCTCCACGAAGCCGGCGACCAGCGCCCAGAGCTCGGTCGGGCCGTAGGTGTGGCGGACCAGCAGCAGCTCGTCGGGGCCGCCGGCCGGGCCGGGGCGGGTGATCGCGGTGAGCACGGCGGCGGAGAGCCGGATCGGCACGTACAGGTCGCAGTCGGGGCAGCGCCGGGCCGTCTCGCCCGGCACGTCGGCCAGCTCGGCCCGGCAGGCCCCGCACCACCGGTGGGTACGCCGCCAGGTCGCCACGGCCAGCGCCCGGCCGGCGAGCGCGGCGAGCGGCTCCGGGAACGTGGCGGCGAGTGACCGCCAGCTGTGCCAGCGGCCGGCGTCGTCCTCGGTGGAGGCGGCCTCGGTCACCCAGGCCGGTACGCCGTCCAGCGTGCCGATCGGCGCCCACCGCGTCCCGGCGGGCAGGTCGGCGATGCTGAGGAAGTGGCCGTCCGGGCCGGTCAGCAGCCGGCGGCCGGCCACCGGCAGGGCCAGATCGGTCGGGGCGGGCGGCACGCTGGCGTCGGCGCCCGGCAGGAAACCGACCGCCCCGGTCACGAGGGGTTCGACGGGCGGCGGTCCACCACGCTCGCCCCGGTCGGCGGGTCGAAGGCGGTCGCCCCGACGGTCTCGGTGTAGCGGCTCAGCGACACCTCGGTCGACCGGCCGTCCAGGGTGCCGGTGAAGCTGCCGAGCACCCCTTCGGTGGTCACGCAGGCGGTGAAGTCGCCGGCGGAGCGCCGCACGTCGACGCAGGTGGCGTGGTGGCCGGCGACGGTGGTGTCGCTCTGCACGATGACCGCCGCCGGGTCGAGGGCGGCCTCGGTGAGCAGCCGGATCACGGCCGGCGGGGTGAGCTGTCCGCGCTTGGCGGCCTCCTCCCAGGCGGCCACCGCGGGCTTCCCGGCGGTGGTCACCGGCGGCAGCACCGAGCAGGAGCTCCGCCCGGCGGCGGTCTCGCACCGGGTGACCGCCTCCTGGGTCACCGTGATCTTGCCGGCCGGCCAGCTGTACGCCGCGCGCAGCGGCTCCTGCGTCTGGGCCAGCGAGGCGGTCCCGCCGTCGGACAGCCGGTAGTCGGCGGCCCAGGTCGAGGTGAGCGAGGCGTCCAGCCGGGCGGCGAGGTCGTTGACGAGGTCGGCGTGGCCCAGGGCCCGGCCGGCGTCGTCCAGGGTCTGGCAGCCGGTCACCGAGAGCGACGCGATGACCGACACGGCGAGCACGCGGAGGGCGGTCGATACGGCGGGCATGGCGACCAGCCTTGTCGATCGGGTCCACCGCGCGCAAACCGGTTGCCGGTTGAGTGCCGAGAATCCGGGAATGACCCGTGTCACCCATCGTCGGGTGCGGGGTCGGGGTCCGGCTGCGTCGGCGCGACTCCGGTCGGGTGGAGACGTGCGACTGCGGGCCGCCCGATACGCTGCGTTCAACACCTGCCCCAGCCGCACCGTCGCGGCCCATACCGGATTCGCACACACGAACGAGGAGCGACTCAGTGGCAACCATCGAGGGAATCGTCGCCCGGGAGATTCTCGACTCGCGGGGAAACCCGACGGTCGAGGTCGAGGTAGGGCTCGACGACGGCACGATCGCCCGCGCCGCGGTGCCCTCCGGCGCCTCCACCGGCGCCTTCGAGGCGATCGAGCTGCGCGACGGTGACTCCGACCGTTACCAGGGCAAGGGCGTCGAGAACGCGGTCGCCAACATCGAGGACAAGATCGTCGACCAGATCATCGGGTACGAGGCCAGCGAGCAGCGGCTGATCGACCAGAAGATGCTGGACCTCGACGGCACGGACAACAAGGCCGAGCTGGGTGCCAACGCCATCCTCGGCGTCTCGCTGGCGGTGGCCAAGGCCGCCGCGGGCAGCGCCGAGCTGAGCCTCTTCCGCTACCTGGGCGGCCCGAACGCGCACCTGCTGCCGGTGCCGATGATGAACATCCTCAACGGCGGCGCGCACGCGGACTCCAACGTCGACGTGCAGGAGTTCATGATCGCGCCGATCGGCGCGCCGAGCTTCCGGGAGGCGCTGCGCTCGGGCGCGGAGGTCTACCACGCGCTCAAGTCGGTGCTGAAGAAGAAGGACCTGTCGACCGGGCTCGGCGACGAGGGCGGCTTCGCCCCGAACCTGCCCAGCAACGCCGCCGCGCTCGACCTGATCGCCGAGGCGGTGGAGAAGGCCGGCTACCGGCTCGGCACCGACATCGTCTTCGCGCTGGACGTGGCCGCCACCGAGTTCTTCGACAACGGCAGCTACACCTTCGAGGGCAGCGCGAAGAGCGCCGAGGAGATGAGCAACTACTACACCAAGCTCATCGGCGACTACCCGATCGTCTCCATCGAGGACCCACTCTCCGAGGACGACTGGAGCGGCTGGGCCACCCTGACCGCGGCGGTCGGCGACCGGATCCAGATCGTCGGCGACGACCTGTTCGTCACCAACCCGCAGCGCATCGCCCGCGGCATCACCGAGAAGTCCGCCAACGCGGTGCTGGTGAAGGTCAACCAGATCGGTTCGCTGACCGAGACCCTGGACGCGGTGGACCTGGCCCACCGGGCCGGCTTCAAGTGCATGATGAGCCACCGCTCCGGCGAGACCGAGGACACCACCATCGCCGACCTGGCGGTGGCCACCGGCTGCGGCCAGATCAAGACCGGTGCCCCGGCCCGCTCGGACCGGGTGGCCAAGTACAACCAGCTCCTGCGGATCGAGGAGGAGCTGGCCGACGCGGCGCGGTACGCCGGCGCCGGCGCGTTCCCGCGTTACCGTTCGGCCTGAGACGCGACAGGCCTCGGGGGAGGGGTGTGACGATGCAGCAGCGCCGCACACCGGGTGGCCAGCGTCCCGCCCGTCGACCGACCGGTCGGCCGGGCGGGGCCCGCGGCGCCCGGACGTCGGTTCGCGACGGCGGGGTCCGCGCGGAGGCCCGGACGGCCACCGGCCGGGTTCGGGGGGCCGAGGGCGTACGCGCCGGCAACCGCCCGGCCGCGGCCCGGCGTACGGCGGCCGGCGGCACCATCCGGCGGCTCGCCGCACCCCACCCCCGACGCTTCACCGGGCGGGCCACCGTGCTCTTCGCGGTGCTGATCGCGCTCGCCCTGGCGTACACCTATCCGGTCCGGGTCTACCTGGACCAGCAGGTGGACATCGAGCGGATGGAGGCGTCGCAGGCCGCCCAGCGGCAGCGGATCTCCTACCTGTCCGCCGAGGCCGCGAAGTGGCAGGACCCGGAATACATCAAGATCAAGGCCAGGGAGCGGTTCTACATGGTCGCCCCGGGCGAGACCCCGGTGGTCGTGCTCAACGACCCGGCGGGCGCGGCCCGGGACGCCGGCAGCGGCCGGCCGGCGACCCCGCCGAAGACTCCCGACCCCTGGTACGACACGCTCTGGTCGAGCGTCCGGGCGGCGAACGCCGACAGCCCGGAGAAGTGACCGGCCGAGCACCGAACGAGAGATGGGCACCGTGACTGTCGTACCACCGCAGGAGCCGGCGGCGGACTCCGTACCCCCGCCGAAGCGGGAACCGGCCACCGAGGCCGACCTGGCCGCGGTGGCCGCGCAGCTCGGACGCCCGCCCCGCGGCACCCGGGCGGTGGCCCACCGCTGCCCCTGCGGCCTGCCCGACGTGGTGGAGACGACCCCGCGGCTGGCCGACGGCACCCCGTTCCCGACGCTGTTCTACCTGACCTGCCCTAGGGCGACGGCGGCGTGCAGCCGGCTGGAGTCGGCCGGGCTGATGAAGGAGATGGCCGACCGGCTCGCCGAGGACCCGGAACTCGCGGCCCGCTACCGGGCGGCGCACGAGGACTACCTCACCCGCCGGGAGGCGATCGGCGAGGTGTCGGAGATTGCCGGCATCTCCGCGGGCGGCATGCCCGGCCGGGTGAAGTGCCTGCACGTGCACCTTGGCCACGCGCTCGGCGCCGGCCCCGGGGTCAACCCGTTCGGCGACGAGACGCTGGCCCTGGTGGAGAAGTGGTGGGCGGCCGGCCCGTGCGTGGACGTGCCGGCGGCGGAATGAGCGCGCCCGCCGGACCGGACCAGATCGTGGTGCGCCGGGCCCGCACCGGCGACGTACGGGGCATCCGGCGACTGGTCGACACCTACACCGACGACCGTCGGCTGCTCAGCAAGGCCACCGTCACCCTCTACGAGGACGTGCAGGAGTTCCGCGTCGCCGTGGACGATGACGGGGTGGTCGTCGGGTGCGGCGCGCTGCACGTGATGTGGGAGGACCTGGCCGAGATCCGGACGGTCGCGGTGGATCCGGCCTGCCGGGGGCGGCGGATCGGCCACCGGATCGTCGGCGAGCTGATCGACGCCGCCCGGGAGCTGGGGGTTGCCCGGATCTTCGTGCTCACCTTCGAGACCCGGTTCTTCGGCTCGTTCGGGTTCACCGAGATCGACGGCGCGCCGGTGCCGCAGCCCGTCTTCGAGCAGCTGCTCCGCTCGTACGACGAGGGCGTCGCCGAGTTCCTCGACCTGGAACGGGTCAAGCCGAACACCCTGGGCAACACCCGGATGCTGCTGCGCCTCTGATCAGCTCTGCATCCTCCGTGGCCCTGCGTAGCCAATGGTGGCGGCCCATGCCTGCCCTCGCAGAGCTTTGCTCTGCTGCCTTCTGCGCAACAGTTACGGAAAGTGTCGCGGAATCGCGAGGGCCCCTCGCCGCCCGCAGGAGATGTGCAGCTCAGGCTGGTGTTGCTTATGCGGCAGCAGAGCAAAGGTGCCGCGCGCCGGAACCGCTTCCGGCGGGTTCGTGACCCTGCGTGAGATTCGCTGGAAATCACCCTGTGTGAGCGAATCACGGTTGGCCGCCCGTCGGGGTGACCTGCCGTAGGGTTGCTGCCGTGACGACGCGTGTGGCCGCCATCGACTGCGGGACGAACTCCATCCGTCTGCTGGTCGCGGACCTGCCCGATCCCTCCGCCGGCCCCGAGGCACCGCTGGTCGACCTGACCCGCCGGATGGAGATCGTCCGGCTGGGCCAGGGCGTCGACCGGACCGGCCGGCTCGCCCCGGAGGCGATCGAACGGACCCGGGTGGCGCTCGCCGACTACGCCGCCGAGATTGAGAAGTTCGGCGCCGAGCGGGTGCGGATGTGCGCCACCTCGGCCTCCCGCGACGCCTCCAACGCCGGCGACTTCCGGGCCATGGTCGAGCGGACCCTCGGGGTCGCGCCCGAGGTGGTCACCGGCGACGAGGAGGCCCGGCTGTCGTTCACCGGCGCGGTGCGCGGCCTGCCCGCGGGCGCCGAGCCGCCGTACCTGGTGGTCGACATCGGGGGCGGCTCGACCGAGTTCGTGGTCGGCACCCGCGAGGGTGGGGTCGAGGCGGCCGTCTCGATGGACATCGGTTGTGTCCGGATGACGGAGCGGCACCTGCACGGCGATCCGCCGAGCCTGGACGAGATCGCCGCCGCGCAGGCCGACATCGCGGTCGCGGTGGACCGCGCGCTGGAGGTCGTCCCCGGCCGCCGGGCCGCCACCCTGGTCGGTCTGGCCGGTTCGGTCACCACCGTGGTCGCCATCGCCCAGGACCTCCAGGAGTACGACCCCGAGCGCATCCACCACGCCCGGGTGTCGTACGACGCGGTGGCCGGGGTGACCGCCGACCTGCTGGCGAAGACCCGCGACCAGCGGCTGGCCATCCCGGTGATGCATCCCGGCCGGGCCGACGTGATCGGCGCGGGCGCGCTGGTGCTCCGGGTGATCATGGAGCGGGCCGGGATGTCCTCGGTGGTCGCCTCCGAGCACGACATCCTCGACGGCATCGCCTGGAGTCTCCTGCCGGCCACGAATTAACTGGTCGCCCTGGGCTCGAATGACTCAGGCGATGGCGGCGATGTCTCCGTCGTCGAAGTAGATGGCCTGGTGAAGGCGTCCGCCGAGGGCGGCGGCGAACCGGGCCACCACCTCCTGTCCCGAGATCATGCCCTGTTCGATCTGGGAGACCCTGCCCTTGGTGACGCCCATCCGGTCGGCCACCTGCTGCTGGGTCAGACCGCGGGCCCGTCGTACCTCGGCGAGGCGGTGTCCGAGCACCTCGGCGAGCAGTTCCTGCTTGCCTGCCTCGACCGCCCCCTCGCCCCCGGCACGCGCGACGTGCTCGGCGCGAATGTCCTGCCAGCGCGAGTAGTCGCTCATCGTGCTTCCCCTTCCTGCTGCGATCGTTCCTTCAGGTAGAGCTCGTAGCGGTGTTCCGCCAACGGGATGGCCTCGCGGTACCGGGAGTTCCATTGGCCTGACTTGTCGCCCCCGACGAGCAAGATGCTCGATCGCCACGGATCGAACGCGAAAAGGATACGTACGGTCCCCGGGCGCAACTCCTTCAAGTTGGCGACGGACGAGCCGTGGATCGTGTCGACGAGGGGTCGGCCGAGAGCGGGTCCGGCTTCGGCGAGGAGGTCTATGGCCTGGACGACGCGGGCGTGATCCTTGTCGTCGAGCCCGGCTATCCATTCCCGCACCTCATCGACGAGATAGATGTCCCACTCGTCGGTACTCATGGCAGTAAGTATAGCTATTGCTAAACCCTCTGGTGGGCTGGTGCGTCAATCGGGTTCGGGCCGATGGACGGAGGCTGGGCCTAGGCTGGTCGGATGGCGGTCAGGCGGATCAAGCCGAACATCCACTCCGACGACTTCGACGGCAGCCGCCGGTTCTACAACGACCTCATCGGCCTCGGCGGCGGCGATGGGCTGGACTGGATCCTCTTCTTCGGCGGGGAGACCCGCGAGGTCCAGCTCTCGGTGATGAAGCGCGACATCAGGGCAGGCGTCCACGCCGATGTGTCGATCGAGGTCGACGACGTCGACGAGGTGCACGCCCGTTGCGTCGCCGCCGGGGCCGAGATCGTCTACCCGCTCACCGACGAGCCGTGGGGGCTGCGCCGTTTCTTCGTCCGCGACCCGAACGGCGCGGTCATCAACGTGACCCAGCACGACGAGAGGTGACCGCCACGTTCGACGCAGTCCAGCTACCGCGTTCTTGACGGTACTGCGCACTGCACAGTAGTGTGTGATGCGTGGACACCACACAACTGCTCAAGGGTGTGCTCGACCTGGCCGTCCTCGCCGTCCTGCGCGACGAGGACGGCTACGGCTACGACATCCTGCGCCGGCTGCGCGACGCCGGCCTCGACGAGGTCGGCGACGCCTCGGTCTACGGCACGCTGCGCCGGCTCTTCGCCGCCGGACTGCTCACCACGTACGTGGTGCCCAGCGAGTCCGGGCCGCACCGCAAGTACTACGCGCTCAACGCGGCCGGCCGTGACCAGCTCACCCGCTCCGGCAAGATCTGGCGCTCGTTCGCCACCACCATGGATGCACTGCTCGACGATCGGGGGATGGCGGCATGACCGTCACTGGGCAGGAGATCACGGACTACGTGCAGCGGGTGCGGGCCGCGCTGGCCGACCTGCCGCCCACGGTCCGCGACGAGTTGACCGAAGACCTGCCGGAACACCTCACCGAGGTCGCCGCCGAGGCCGACGGCACGCTGGTGGAGCGGCTGGGCGAGCCCGAGGCGTACGCGGCCGAGCTGCGCGCCGCCGCCGGCGCCGGTCAGCCCGGCGAGGCGCACCGGGGGCTGGAGCACCGGGTGGCCGCCGTCGCGCGCCGGGCCCGCGTCCGGCTGTCCGGCGCCGATGCCCGGCTCGGCCCGGTCTTCGGGTACGCCACGGCGAGCGAATTCCTCCGGCTGCTCCGCCCGGCCTGGTGGGTGCTGCGGGGCTACCTCGCGGCCATGTTCGTCACCGGGCTCACCACGGGCGGCACCTTCGGCGTGCTGCCCCGGGTGGACGGCAACCACGTCGCTGGGCTGGTGCTGCTGGCCGGCCTGGTGCTGGGCTCCATCTGGCTGGGTCGGCGCGCCGCCGAGTTGCGCCCCTGGCAGCGTCACGTGCTGCAGGTGGTCACCGTGGGGCTGGCCATCTTCGCGCTGGTCGGCGTGGTCACCATCGACCAGCGGGCCCGCTGGCAGGGCGACTACGGCTACGACCCCAGTTCGGTGCGGAGCCCGTACGACCAGATCCAGGACGTCTTCGTCTACGACAGCGAGGGCCGGCTGGTGAGCAGGGCCCGGCTCTTCGACCAGAACGGCACCCCGATCCGGCTCGGCTGGCCGACCTGCACCGACCCCTCCCTGCCGGACGTCAACCCGGTGCAGCGCGGCTACCCGTACTGCCCCGAGAACGCGCCCTACCGGCCGCAGTCGCCGGCCACCGCCCCACCGCCGCCCGGCACGGCCCCCACCACCGCCGCCCCGGCCCCGCCGCCGTCCGGTAGCGCCCCCCCCGGCCCGGAGT